>CAZTJZ010000012.1:0-37275 GCA_964614075.1 uncultured Phycisphaeraceae bacterium | reverse complement strand
GCCGGTGCTGGCGAGCGTCGCGACGTCCTCCTGTTTCATGCCCAATAGGTGCAGGCGGTTCTCGGAGGCCGTCACCGCGGCTTCGGCCGCCTTCACGTTTGCGATCGCCGCCTTGTGCTCGGCTTCGCGGCGCTGCACCTCGGTGAGCGAGATGCCCTGGGACTGCTCGTACAGCCCCTTGGCCCGCTCCCAGGCAACCTTTGTGAGTTCGACGGCGGGCCCCGCCGTGAGCACGGCGGTCCGCTTTTGGAGGTAGTCGGCTTGGGCCTCGCCGAGTTCGGGGCTCTCGATGATGACCAGTTCCTGCCCGGCCTTGACCGTCTCGCCGAGGCGAACCTTGACCTCGACGGCACGCCCCCGCAGCGGCGAGCCCACGTGGGCCATCGCTTCGGTGTTGAAGGCGACGCGCGCTGGCGTGACCACGGTGGGCTTGAGGACCCAGAGCTGCGCGGCCTCGTCCTTGACGCCGTAGCGCTCGACCGCCTCCGCTGTGAGTGTGACCTCGTCGGCGTGGGCGCCTTCGCCTTCCTCGTGACCGCCCTCGCCGTGGTCGTGACCGGCGTGATCGTCGGCCTTGGCCGGGGGCTTGGCACCGTGGTCATGCCCGTCCCCCTCGGAGTGCTTCTTGCACCCGCCGAGGAGTGTGAGCGCTGCGATGGCGACGGCAAGCGCCGCCGATGCCGCGAAAGGCCTGTGTCGGCTTGCTGGGGCACTGATGTTTGGAAGTGTGTTCATGGTTGATCTCGGGTGATGACGATTTCGATGATGCAGAGGAGGGACGGAGTGGGAGCGACGAAGGAATCAGGGCTGGAGACGCAGGGCCGAAGCGGTTCCCTGGTCTGGAACTTGGCTGGAAGGCAGGGACTGCTGTGGCAGAGAAGTCGTGAGCGTCGAAGCGACGCCGGGTCCGCCAACGGCCCGCTGCAACCGGACCAACGCCGTCGCCGCCTGTCGCTCAACCTCGATGGCCCTCGCCTGTGTCAGCCGAAGGTCCTGCTCGGCCAGGAAGAGGGCCGTCACGTCGCTCTGGCCGGCGCGGAACGCGGCCTCGGCGAGCTCGCGGCGTGATTCCTGCAAGGGGATCAGCTCGATTCGGATGCGCTCGAGGTTGGCGCTGCTCGCGGACAGGGTCTGGTACGCGAGGCGAACTTCCTCGACGACCTTGCGGCGAGCGAGCGTGAGGTCGTGACGAGCCTCGAACTGCTCCGCGGTGACACGGGCCCGACGGGCCTGCCCCGTGTCGAAGATCGGAATCGGGGTCGAGACCGACGGCCCAGCGAAGAACTTGTCGTCGCGCGCCGCGTCCACTCCGGCGTTCGCGCTTTCCCAGGGCAGGAGCCGTGCAAGCGCCTCGTCGTCGCCGAGCGCCCGGAGCCTCCACATGATCGCCTGGATCTCAGGACGTTTCTGAAGAGCCTGATCGACCCACCGCGCCTCCGGCTGGAGATCCATGCTCGGGGCGGCCCACGCGTCGAGCGTCCACACGGCCGCCGATGAGGGTTCGCCGATGAGACGCGCGAGCCGGACCCGCTCGTCACGCTCGGTCAAAACGGCCTGATCGATGTCCACTCGGAGTTCGACCACCTGCGCTTGCAGGGTCGCGAGATCACTGCGTGTTCCCTCTCCGGCGTCTAGCCTGGACTGGGCCACCGCCATCAGGCGTTCCAGAAGCGAGAGGCGCTCGCGGAGCAGCGGCACGAGTTCCGCCGAAGCCTGAGCCGCGGCGTACCGCTCCTGCACCTCGCTCGCGGCGTCTATCGCGACGGTGACGGCATCGGCCGCCGACTGCCGCAATCTGTTGTCGGCGGCGCTCGAACGCCTGGGCATCTGCAGCGCCTGTACGAAATCCTGGGTGAGTGACGCCTCGATCTGCGGCTTGCCCGGTCCCCAGCGCAGCACGAAGTTGAGCACCGGATTCGGCAGCAGACGCGACTGGTCTGCGTCGGCCATCGTGATCCGGACGCGGGCCATCGCCGCCTGGATACCGGGGTCAGTGGTGACCGCACGGCGGAGAGCCTCTGCTAGGCTTAGCGAAGCGTCGCTGGCGGCAGGCTCATCGAGCGGGGCCCCTTCCGGACCAATGGCGATGAACTCGATGGGCGCGGAGAGCCCGGCGGCTTTCCCCGCCTCGCGGGACGCGTCGATGTCGGCCCGGGGGGTGGCTTGGCAGCCGACCATCGCTGTCGTGACAATGGTCATCGCCAGGCCCAATCCGACACGGCAGACGTTCGATGAATGGATGTGCATGGGATCTGCTTTCATGGATTCGCGAGCGGTCGCTCCGGTCAGGAGGACCCGGCGGCGGCGAGTTCCCAAGTCGGGAATCGCAGGGATTCCTCGCGTGAGGGATGCCGCACGGCGGTGGGCCAGGTGGTATGTTGGAAGGGGCGCCGCTGGGTCGTCGGGATGCGGTTGGCGGCCGCTGGGGCCGGGGCGCAATGACAACCAGATCACCTATGCCCGAGGGGCATCAACAGTGATCAAGTCAAAGAAAACTAGACCAAGAGGATGACCGAGCGGAGACGCTCGAGCGAGTCCGGGGGCCGGTCACGATCTCGGCACGGCTGGAACGAGCGTGTGGGCTCGCTGCAGGTAAGAGACCAGTGGTCCCAGATGATCGCCACAAGAACGGCGGCGACGACGGGCACGGGCACGACGTTCGACGGGATCACCTTGGCCGCCGAGGCCTGTGAACCGATCGGCTCATCCTGGCAGGGAGTAGGCGGAGTCGGATCCGACGCGTGGTCGTCGGCATCCGCGTGCTCCCCCGGATCGACACATGGCGTCAGGCATGCACCATCGGCGGACTTCAGACAAGCGAACTCGAACCGGGAGATACCAGACGCGTCCGTGCACCGCACGCCAATGGACGCGAAGACCAACTGCCCGAAGCCAAAGGCCACGAGGCAGAGTGTCGCGATCAGGCGTTGGATCCAAGGGTTCTTCATCAGCGTCTGAGTTACAGCATACGGGCAACCGGCATGCAAGTTCGACACAATCATATCGGCTGCCTTCCCGGTTGGCATAAACTGCCGCAAGACGACAAAATCCTTTCGTTAGGTGATTGTCTGGGTTGAACGCGGGGGTCAAGCACGCCGGGACTGGGGCGATGGTCGAAGAACGAAGCAAGAAAATCAAGACCCAGCGCCGCGTTGATGAGCCGGGGAGGACGAGGCCCCTCCTCCCCGCTCAAGCTCACCCCTCCTACCCCCCACGAGATTTGACAAAGGCACCTCGTCGCCGAATGGACGGACGATTCGGCGTTTGAAGCGAAGAGCTTCGACCGGAACCGCGACGAATCCCGCCGCACGCCGTGCTCGGTTGATGCCGCGGAGGAGCTCCAGAAGTTGTCGCCTGACAGGCGCGTAGGGCTCATACGGGAGTGAGCGAAGTTCGAGCTCCAGCGACTCTGTCCGGCGGTGGACAGCTCGCCGAGCGAAGTAGGACTTCAGTGCTTTGAACTCTTGCCGCTCGATCCTGACGTGGGCGTGTCCGCGTTTGGAGCTCAGCGAATAGCCGAAGGCTTTGAGTGGAACTCGGCGAAGATCTCGGACGCTCACGGCTTCATCCAGGAAGAACTGGTGCTCGCCGTGGGTCCCGATGAGTACGAAGAGCTCCCGGTAGCGGAGGTACTGGACGCTGGCGATGCCGCGTTGCTTCTGCCTCGCTCGGGTCCACTTCGAGACATCGACCGAGTAGCGCTCGATGAGCTTGGCATCGACCCGCTCCGGGTCCTTCCCCTCCGGCACGCAGCCCATGACATAGAAGACGTACCCATGAGGGATGAGCGAGACGGCAAGTTGCTGGATGAAGCCCTCGACGCTGGTGCAAACACACTTGTACATGAATCCCGGATACCGCAGCCGAGAGCAGAGCGCCAGAGGGTTGGCCTTGGAGGGAGTGTGAGGAGTGTCGGTTGTTCTGGGCACAACCGACGAAAGCCCGAGACCTTGAGGCGGCAAGCAGAGCGGGACGAAACCCCGGTCACGCTCCGCCGTGTGCTCGCGTGAACCTCCAATCTCCGCACCCGCAGGACTGCGCCGCCGACTGGTTCCCCAGTTGCAGTTGCCCAATCCATAGCGGTAGCGGGTAATCGAACCTCGATGCCGGAGCGGGTGCTACGAGCACACCGCTCCCGTGCATCGCCAATCTGCCGCCAGAAGGCAGGCGCCCTCCCGGGTGCCTCCCCTCTGACCGCTTTGCCCCCCTTTTCTAGAGCCCGGCTTTGAGGCGCGGTATACCGCGACTCACTACCGGAACATGATTCAGACGGGCCAAGGCCCGTCAGCCCTTTCGTTGTTGGTCTGTGCCCGGCACCACCCGTAGCACCCAAACGAGCCGCCACTGCCTTGCAGCGAACGCTCGCGGAGCAGATGCTCCCTTCTACTCAGGCCACACTCCCAGTCTGCCGCGTTTGAAGCACTCTTGGATCTCTCCAAGAGCACCGGATACCACTCCGGCTGCGGCAGACCTTCCCGCGTTAGTGACAGTCGTTGCGCATTCAGTCACGTTGGCTCAAGGGTGTTACCCCTCTCGCGTTACACGCTGTACGTTCAGAGCTCCCGCTCTGTCGCAGTTTCCAGACCGATGGTCTGATTTCCGGGGGCAGGAACCAGAGGCTCCCCCGTACCCTTCAGCGTTGACGCATTGCCCGTTCGGCTCCGTCTCCGAATGCACTGACCAGCAAGCCCTTGCGGGCCTCTCATGGTTTAGCTCTTCGCCAAGAGCGGGATTTGCCCGTCTTGCCGAGGCTGATAGGCCCCGGTCAGTCGTGTCGCCACGACCGAACTCCCCACGCTGGCCGCGGTTGAACGAACCACTTGGGTCCGAACCCCCTGCGGGTGGATTTTCACCACTTCAACTGCCACGACCTGACGAACTCTTGCGAGTCGTGCAGGACTTTCCGCGTCGCCCCGTCCCAGGACGGACATTGACGCGCATCGGATAGAACACAGGGATTGCTCTCTCGTTTCCCGAGAGGGGTTTAGTCCTGTGAGCCTCCGTCGTTCTGGACGAGCCCGTCTCCAGGCATCCAGCTCTACGGACGCAGCGATTCTCGGGAGGTACTACCCCGAGCCCTTAGCCTGATTGGTGGTCAGGTTTACCGGGTTCGCTGCCCCGTCTGAATCACGTCGAGCACACGTTGTGCTTGAATGACGACCGCAGGGAAACCACTCCCCCCGCTGTCCCCTTCCTACCCAGACGGTCGATAGCCGTCTAGACCCTTTCGGTGGTTCTCGGCAGTACGATGGTCCACCAGCAGAAGAGCATCGGAGACCCTGTGCCGCCCGAAGAGACACCGGACAAAGCGAAGCCCAAAGGACGGCCCGAGCGGCCAACCACAACGCCACCCCGCGTCGAGATCGAGGCGGTTCCGGCCTCCACACTGGAAGACCAGGAGTTTCTCCGGGTCGCACCGGTCGCGATCGCTGACTACGGCACTGCCGTCCTCCGCGCCATCTTCGGTGCCAGGTACGAGGAGGCTCCGACCCTGTCGGGGTTTCAGAGTGTGCTTGCGCCGCAGACCTTCCTGTGGCTCAGGGCCACCGGCGAGGCAGATGCCCAGGTGGTTTCGGGACCGCCACTGGAGGCGGCAAAGGCTGTCGTTCAGAGCGCAGCCGAAGCGAGGAAAGCGTTGGTGTGCGTTCTGAGTCTCTCCCTTGGCATCGCTGGTAAGGTAAGAAGACTCACTAACAAGGAACAGAGTTCTCGAAAGGTTGCCCATCACGGCGCAGCCGCGTTGGCGAGCGCTTGGAAAAACCGGGAACAGACTCAAACTGACGCACTGTCCAACGTGCTGGAGTTTCTCGGGAATCCGATGCTTCGGCCAGAGTGTCAGTTTGTAAGTGACCTCGGGCTGGTTGGGCATGAACAGGCGAATCAGTTCCGTGTATTAGACTCGGGACAGCGGTGGTTCAGGGTGAGTGCGAGTGAGGCGGTTGCTCTCGCTGAAGGAGTTCAACGGCTTAGCAAGGGAACAGGATTCGAGTTCCACCTCGTGTTGACGAGCGTCCAGAAGGGATGGGATGCTGGCTCGGTGGGTGAGGAAACACGGCAGCGACTCTTTGAGGCTCTCTCAGCGGGGCTTGAAGGGGCAACCTTGCCTGCGGCAGAAGTCTCATTGGCAGAAGCTAGCGGACCCGAAGATGGTGTCGCGTTGGCGCGGTCGGTTTGGCAGAGCCTTAGAGCGGAGATGAAGGTGATTTTGGAGCGGCGAATCGAGGAGCTCTCCAAACAGACCTTTGAGACCTTCGAGGAGAAAGCGGCAATAGCGCGAGAACTACACCGAGCGATCACTGAATGGGGTTTCAGGGCAGTTTCGCCATCGACAGGACGAGCGTCTTTTCTAAGGTGCAGGCGGCAGGACGAGAACCCTCGTGGGAAATTCTTCTTTCAAGAGATCGCGGGTGCTCCCGTCGTAGCCGAACCCGACCCTAACGCGAGCAGAACGCCTGTTCGATTGCCAGCGTTCCGACTAACGGACGCTCCACCCGATCGCCGTGAATCGACGGCCGATCTCGAAAAAAAATAGCAAAAGCCGCCTCCCTCCTGAAACAGTCAGCGAATAGTGACTGTATAGCAGATTGGCTCTGCTTCTTTCAGGAGATTTCCCAGTGTCCACTCTCGCATCCCGTTCGCCGATCGTCCCTCCCGCTCCGCGCATCACAACCGCCTTGGGCGGATTCATCGGCCCCGGAGGCAGTGGCCGCCTTCCCGGTGACGATGAGTTGATGACCGCCAACGACTTCGGGGACATGCTCAAGGTCAGCCGGGCCACCCTTTACCGCCTCCTGTCGGCCGGGCGGCTTCCGAGCGGAGAGAAGCTCAACCGCTGCCGCCGCTGGAGCCGCCGGAACATCGAGGCGTGGATCGCCGCGGGCTGCCCTCCTCGCGACCAATGGGAGGGGAGCTGAGCCATGCTCTCAAATCCGAGCGCGAGCCGAAGCGTCGAGGATCGAGCCGAGTGCTGGTGGCTCTGGCTCGCGAGAATCGGCATCACTAGCGAGCAACTCGAAAGCCTCCGCGAGGACATTCGGAAGCACGGCCTGACGCCAACCAGCTTCTACGAGCTCTTGGAGACAAGAGGCGCCCCGGCCGTGCTGACGTTCCTTGGAGAGTTTCGCCGCAGCATCACGCCTCACCCCACGGCGAATGAACAGATGTCGGAGCCGTGTTTGTTTGACATCGGTTGAATGTCAGCCGCTGCCCGCCTTTGATCCGCAAAGGAGCATGCCATGCGGGTGTTCAAGAGCACCTTCCGGGACCGGAAGGGCAAGACGACGAAGACCGCCAACTGGTACATCGAGTTCCAGGACCACCGCGGCACGACCCGGAGACTTGCGGCCTTCACGAGCAAGAGTGCCAGCGAAGAGCTCGGTCGGAACATCGACAGGCTCTCTTCCTACGCGCGGGCGACAGGCGGACAGGTTGACCCGTCACTCCAGCAGTGGGTGAGCACGCTCCCCAAGGCCATCCTCTCAAAGCTCGTCAACATCGGGCTCGTGAAGACAGACCGGGTAGCTGTGAGCAGGCCACTGAGCGAGCACTTGGACGACTACATCGCCGCCCTTGAGGCGAAGGGCAACAGCGAGAAGCACACGCGTCTCGTGAAGGCCCGTGTTCAGCGTGTGTTCGACGGCTGCGGCTTTCGCTACTGGGACGACATCTCGGCGAGCAAGGTGCAGGCCTTCCTTGACGGGCTCCGGAAGGGCGAGGAGGACGCAGACGGTGAACCGGAGAGCGGCATCAGTGCGCAGACCTTCAACTACTACCTCGGAAGTCTCAAGGCGTTTAGCCGCTGGATGGTGAAGGACCGGCGGGCTTTCTCCTCTCCCCTCTCGCACCTTGAGATCCTCAACACACGCGTGGACAGGAGGCATGACCGCCGTCCACTGAGCGAGGCGGAGCTTCGGCGGCTCATCCAGGCAGCCACTCAGGGCGAGTCGCTCTTTGGGCGTGACCGCTCAGGCGTCATCGCGTGGTGCATGACGGGGGCGGACCGGGCGATGCTCTACCGCCTCGCGGTCGAAACTGGGCTTCGGGCGGGAGAGCTCCGAAGCCTCACACCCGCATCGTTTGACTTGAACGATGACTTGCCGACCGTAAAGGTGCTCGCGGCGTACTCAAAGCATCGCCGCGACGACACGCTCCCGCTGCTTCACTCAACCGCGTACATGCTCCGCGAGTACCTCCAGGAGCGAGACCTCTCAAAGCCTGTCTTCAGTTTCCCAAGGCGCGAAGGGCTCGCGGCCATGCTCCGAACCGACTTGGAGACGGCACGCATTCCCTACCGCGACAGCACGAACCGTGTCATGGACTTCCACGCACTTCGCCACACCTTCATCACGAACCTTGCCCAGGGCGGCGTCCATCCGAAGACCGCTCAGGCTCTAGCTCGCCATTCAACCATCACGCTCACCATGGACCGGTACAGCCACTCCGGGAGGCAGGACGAGGCCCGGGCGCTCTCGGCTCTTCCAGACCTCTCCGGGGACGCGGAAGAGCCAGCGGAGGGGGACTCTGTCTCGGCGGATTACTTGGCGCGACAGGCTCGCCAAGGGGAGAAAACAGGCGACGCAGAGAGACGGAACGGACGCCATGAGACACAGCGAGAAAGTGCCGGAAAACACGGCAAAAACGCCGAAAACCCAATGGGCCCGGAGGGATTCGAACCCTCACTTCCCGATGAGGGAAAGCGGATTTTAAGTCCGCTGCGTCTGCCGTTCCGCCACGGGGCCTTGCGGCGGATTCTACAGGGCCTTGCGCGGACGTGGCGGCGTTCTCCGGATCGTGCGTGGGCGTTCGGCTCGCCGTTGGGCCCGAGTGCGCCATGACCTTCGGAGCGCGCGGCGGGGCGGCCGCGTCACTTCTTCTTCGGGGCGGTCAGCGTTTCGCGCACGCGCTCCAGCAGGCGCTTGGTGGCGAGAACGCCCTCGGGCTCGGGCAATCGGGAGCCCTCGTACTCCACCCCGATGCGCCCGTGGTACCCCGCGTCGAGCACGATCCGCAGCATCCGCGGATAGTCGATCTTGGTCTCGTTCCCCTGGTCGTCGAAGTCGTAGCTCTTGGCGCTCACGCTCTTGGCGAACGGCATGAGCTCCTCGATCCCGCGGTAGCGGTCGTAGTCGCCGAAGTTCCCGAAGTCCGGGAGCGTGCCGCACCGCGGGTGGTTCACCGATCGCATCACGCCCGCGAGCCACGCGCCGTTGGACGAGTTGCCGCCGTGGTTCTCGACGATCGCGTTGAGCCCCAGCGTGGCGGCGCGCTCGGCGAGGATCCGCAGCCCATCCGCGCCCTGCTTCGCGTGCTCCTCGGGCGTGCCCTCGCCCTCGAGGTTCACGCGGATCGAGTGCCCGCCCAGGTGCTTGACGGCGTCGAGCCACTTGAAGTGGTTCTCGGCCGCCTGACGCCTTTTCCCCGCGTCCGCCGCCCCTAGCGCCCCCTCGCCGTCGCACATGATGAGCAGGCTCGCCACGCCCAGGTCGTCGCACCGCTTCTTCAGCTCGCGCGCCTCGGTCATCGGGTTGGACCGGTCCTTCCAGAACCCGCAGACATACTCCACGGCGTCGATGTCGTAGTCGTGCTTGGCGCTCTTGGGAAAGTCCAGGTGCGCCAGCCGCCCGTCGTACAGCGCCCGGTGCAGGGACCACTGCGCCAGCGAGATCGAAAAGAGCGGGCGGGGCGCGGGGGGCTCGGTCTTGGGCTCGGTCTTGGGTTCGGTTTTCGCCTCGGGCGCCGGCGTGGCAGGAGGCTGCGCGATCGTGGACGCTGTGATTCCGCAGATCGCCATGGTGCCGGTGGCCTTGAGCATGTCGCGTCGGGTGAGCATGGGGGCACCTGAGAGGGAGTGGATCGTGCGGGTGTGTCCGCGCCGCACGCGGGCGCTAGGACGGGGGCATGCGCAGGTTCTGTTTCGAGGGGCCGCGGAAGAGCGCCGCGATCACCAGCGCGCACGCCGCGCCGATCCCGGCCTGGATGGCCCACATCGTGCTCCACTTCCCGCCGGTCCACGAGTCCAGGCTCGCGTTGTAGAAGACCGCGAGCGACGGGCCCACGCCCAGGATCATGATCCCGAAGACCGTCTGCACCGAGTGGCGGATGTCGGGCGTGGCGATGCGGTCGATGAACACGTACGCCGCGGCGAAGAAGAACGCGTAGCAGAACCCGTGCAGCAGCATCGCGAGGAGCACAAACATCCTCGTGGTGTCGCCGACGGAGTACTCGGGGCTGAGCAGCGCGAACAGCCCGTAGCGGAGCGCGAACGCCGTGCACCCCAGCGCGAGCACCGTCCGGTACCCAAGCCGCTTCAGGAAGACCCCCAGCCCCGCCATGCACACGATTTCCGAGATCTGCCCCAGCGCCATCACGCCCTGCACCCGGGACGTCATGAACCCGCACGCCTCCAGCCACGTGCCCGTCCGGAGGATAAAGACCTGGTGGATCATCGCGATGGGGACCGCGGTCAGCGTCGCTACCAGAAAGCCCTGGTGCTTCAGGAGCGCGAAGGCCTTCACGAACGCCAGGGGCTGCGCCGGGTTCTTCGTGGGGAGCGTGCGCGGGAGGAAGATAACCGCCCACACGCCGTACACCACCGAGACGATCCCCGCCGCACGCAGAGAGTCCGCCAGCCGCGCGGTCGCGTCGAGATGCTGCGACCCGGCGAAGGGCGGCCAGGACTTGAAATCCAGGTGCGCCGAGTGCATGAGCCACACCGCCGGGAACACCAGCGACGCCGCGGTCCACCCGATCGTGCCCCACGTCCGCACGATCGGGAAGTCCCGCTCGCGGTTCTTGAGGTGCGTCATGGCGATGGAGTTCGTGAGCGCGAGCGTGGGCGAGTACAGCACCGAGTACAGCACGCTCAACCACAGGAACGTCGTGTAGTCATGCACCGACGCGTTCAGATACTTCACGATCCCCCCCCAGGATCAGCAGGATCCCGAGGTACCGCTCGGCGTTCATGAACCGGTCCGCCACCTGCCCCGCCAGGAACGGGCCCAGCACCGCCCCGATCGAGCCCGCCAGCCCGACCACCATCCCGATCTGGGCCCAGCTGAACCCCAGCCCGCCCTTGGCCACGTCCTCGTGCAGGTAGTTCCCGATCACCGGCAGCCACACCCCCCACACCGCGTACTGCAGGAACATCATCACGCTCAGGCTGAACTTGTGCGAGGATCGAAGGGTGTCGTTCGTCGTGTCGTGCATGATGTATTCCGGCTCCCCGCGCGCGGGAGCGCCGCGTCCTACGGAAGCCGCGGCGTGCCCACGCCGCTCAGCGCCCGCCACTGAATGTCCTTGTACATGATCTCGTTGCCCGTGTGGTGAGTCTGGAACGCGATGTGCCCGTCGCGGAAATCCCGCAGCGACGTGTCCACCATCGCCACCCCGTTCACCCACGTCTGCACCCGGTCTCCCACGGCCCGCACGCGGTAGTCAAACCACGCCCCGTCGCGCGAGACCGCCCCGCGAACACCCGAGCCCTTCCCGGGCCACGCCCGGTCGTAGATGCACCCCGTGAAGTTCTTCGGGTCCTGGTGGTCCACCTGCGCCTCGTACCCATCGGGCCACGTCTCGGGGTCGCTCGCCTTGGGCCTCACCCGGAAGTACATCCCGCTGTTTCCCCGCTCGTTCACCTTCACCATCGCCCGGAACTCAAAGTCGGTGAAGAGCAGGTCCGTGAACAGGTGCCCCGGCCCGTCCCGCCCCACCAAGACGCCCTCCTCGACGCTCCACGTCCCCCCGCCCCGCTTCGTGAAGCCCGTCAGATCGCGACCGTTGAAGAGATCGATCCACCCGCCCGGATCCTGCTCCTTGGAGAGCTCGCGCACGGAGATGTTCCGGAACCGCACCGCGTCGCCGTGGTCCTGGAGCGCGACATAGCCCACGGGCAGGCGTGTGTCGAGCGGGCAGGGGCGCGAGGGGTCGTGCATGTACCCGCGTCCGTCGAGTCGCGCCCCGCTGTGGATCTGGCGCCCGTTGAGCCACACGTTGAGCCGCGGGCCTACGAGCACGATGCGCAGCGTGTTCCACTCCCCGGCGGGGCGGACCGCCCGATCCTCGCGCGGGATGGCGTTGTAGACCGAGCCGCAGTACTGATCGGGCTTGAGCCCCTCGTGGGCGGCATCATCGAGAATCTGGACCTCGAGCCCCGAAAACGCCGGGTCTCCCACCGCGGAGGCGCGCAGCGCCACGCCGCTGTTCCCGCCCGGGGGCACCTTGAACTCCAGCTCGACCTCGACGTCGCGGTACATCGCCCTGGTGCGGAGCCAACCGCCCGTCCCGGGCTTGGCGATGAACAGCTCCCCGTCCTGGGTCTTCCACGCCTCGGGGTCCCCCGAGCACGTCCAGCCCGGCGGCATGGGCCCGATCTCTCCGGGCTCGGTGTGCGTCGCCGCACACCCGCCCAGGCCCAGCACCCACCCGCACGCAATGACTGCAACTTTTCGCATGGCCCGGGATCATACTGGAACGCGAGCCCGGCGGCGCGCCGGGGCGATACCGTTGCCAACTGCCCGAACCTCCCGCGAGCGCACCCATGTCCCGAGTGGGAAAAATCAGGGGCCCGGTCTACGACGATGAGGCGACCTGCGGCGAGTGCGGGTACGCCCTGCGCGGGCTGCCCCTGGGGGCCATCTGCCCCGAGTGCGGCGCGGGGCTCTCCAAGCAGTCCAAGCCCAAGGCCAAGATCGCCGAAGACACGATCATGGACGCGCCGCTGCCCTATGTGAAGCAGCTCCGCGCGTCGTGCTCCGTCCTCGCCACCGGCGCGCTGATGATGTTCGTGGGCCCCGTCGCGGTGGTCTCGGGCGGCTGGGACGCGCTCCAGAGCCCTCCCGCCATCGGCGCGGATCTCCTGCTCAGCCTCATGTGGCTCGCCGGGGTCTGGCTCGTGACCCTGCCGCGCCAGACCCAGACCGCCATCGTCGCGGCCCCGCCGCGCGAATGGGAACGCCTGCGCTGGGCCAGCCGCGCCACCCAGTGGCTCTGGTGCGCCTCGGCCCTCCTCGATCTCTACCAGTCCTTCAAGGGCTCCAACCCGGCGCTCCGATGGCTCGACATTTTCCTCTCCGCGGGCGCCGTGGGAGGGCTCTGGCCCCTGGGCGTCTACCTCGGACGCCTCGCCGACTGGGCCAAGGACGATTCCCTCGCCGTGCTGCTCCGCTCGACTGGCTTCGGGCTGGTCATCTGCCTGGCGGGATTGCTGGTCTGCGCCATCGGGCTGCTCGTGCCGGGCGGCGTGGTCTGGGTCCCGCTGCTCGCGCCCCTCCTGTACGTCGGGCTCGTCCTCGGGAACATCGCGTTCCTCGTGGGGGTCTACCGCCTGGCGTCCACCGTCGGCTGGTCGGTGTCGAGCAAGCAGGCGCACCTCGACAAAGACCGGCGGCTGCTCGAAAAAATGGCCCGCGAAAAAGCCGAGCATCTCGCCGGAAAGTCGCCCTCGAACTTCGACACGCGCCGCATCGACCGCGAGAGGCTCTGCCGCCACTGCGGGTACAACCTCGCCGGGCTCAAGCTCGGACAGCTCTGCCCCGAGTGCGGGCGGGCGTGAACTCGAGTGTCGTGTTACTTCGACCCGGTCTTCGCGGCCTCGGCCAGACGCCGCTCCGCCTCACGCCTGGCCAGCAGCGGGCGCAGCTCGGTCGCGTACCACTCGTGCCACTTCTTCGTGTCGTACCCGAGGTACGTCGTGTCGCGCCCGGAGACCGCGCTCGTGAGCTGGATCAACGAGTCATGGATCGGCCCGGAGACCGTCGTGACCACCGCGTCGCCGATCTTCAATAACGAGCCCTCGGTCGCCACGCTCACCTGCGGGTCGAACGCCACCGCCGAGTCCGAAACCACCGGCGTCAGCCCCGACACAAACGCCACCTGACGCCCCACGAGAATGTACGCGAGCACCCCGCCCCCGTTGGTGTTCCCGATCCCCGCCGTCTGCACGCTGGGCCCCTGCGCGTCGATGAGCCACGGGATCGCCTCCAGGATCTTGAGCCCCGACGCGAGCACCGCCGACGAGTTCCGCTGCTGCTCCGTCCCGTGCTTCAAACCCTGGTACACGACGAGGGGCGCGCCGTCCGGGTACGTCCCCGTTGCCCCGGCCCGCGCGAACAGCCGCTCGTTCGCGTCCGCACGCGAGGACTCCGACTTCCCGAACACCGTCACCCACGCCAGCGTCGTGTCGGCGTCGGGAGTGCGCTGCTCGAGCAGCATGTCCAGCACCGCCCGGCGCGTGTCCACCGACTCCTCCACGAAGTTGTCGACCAGGAGCGGGTACGCCGCCGGATCGGTGAACTTCCGCAGCTTCGCCAGCCCCGCCTCGCGCAGTTCGGCCTTGCCCGTGGCGCGGAAGTGCTCGTACCGCAGCTTCTTGAGCTGGCGGTCCAGCTCCTGCCGCGCCTTCTGCTGCGACGCGAACGCCCGGGCCTGCGGGCTCTCGGGGTTGGTCGCGATCGACCGCGCCCACTCGGGCACCGCCTCGGATGGGAGCGACGTGGGCGGGTCGCACGCCAGCGCGAGCGACGAGGTCAGCACCAGCGACGACAGCACCAGGGACGCGAACAGACAACCGGCGGTCTTCCCCACGTTCATGCGTGCGCTCCAGTGTTCGAGGGCCAGCCTGCCTTGGCCTGGGCGAGGATCGGTCCGCGCTGCAGACCCATCCGGTTCGCCACGAGCCTGCGCCCGGTTCCCGGGCCCCGTCCGCGGCACGCCCACCTCACACGGGGGCCGGGGCTCATGCCAAAGCTCGTGCTTTCAAGGGTAGACGCCGGGACCTGCATCGGGTTCCGACGCGATACCACTCGCGTGCTCTTACTCGCTGGCCACGATGCGGGCGTGCGCTCCGACGCGTCGCCTCAAGATCTCGGCCGCGGAACGTGTCGTAAATCCGCCCAAACGAACCGCGAACAATGTGGCGCCGTTCTTCTGAATCGGGACCACCCGAACAGGTGCGAGCGGGGAGAGTCGCCGGGCCTCGCTGTTGGCAGTATTCACGTTCGAGAACGCCCCGGCCTGCACGCTGAACCCGGACAGGCCGCGGGGTGTGGAGAGCCCGTACCCCGCCCCGGAGCGGGTTCCGGAGGTGATCCCGGGCGACGCCTGCGCCACCCGGGCCGGGGGCTTGGCGGACAGACGCTGCCCGATCATCGCCCGCAGGTTCGAGTCGGCGTGGATCTTGGACAACGCCGTCGTGTACGCCTTGAGGGCCTCGTCGTGGCGTCCCAGGGCCGTCAGCGAATCCCCGGCGTAGAGGGAGGCCCGGGCCGACTCGTCCCCAGCGAGGTTCTCCGCGGCCTTGGTGAGCAGCTCCGCGGCCTTGTCGTGTTCTTTGCGTTCCTGCGCGATGATGCCCAGTGTCGCCGAGGCCTTCCCGAGCACGGTGCGGTCCCGGGATTGGAGCAGAGGGCGGAGCCAGCGGTCGGCCTCGGCGTTCTTGTCCAGGGCGTGGGCCGACAGCCCCGCGATCAGCGAGGCTTTCTCCGTGTCCCACCCGCGCAGCGACGTGGCGGCTTTCGACGCGGCGTCGAAGGCGGCGGCGTACTCCCCGGTCTGGTACAGCGTCACGTAGTCGCGCGGCTTCTCCTTCGAGGAGCCCATCGAGGCGCACCCCGAGAGCGCACTCGCCGCAAGCATCGCCGCGAGCACGACCCACCACGCACCGGACTGGCTCGAGAATCGTGTCATACGTGGCCGCAACCGACACCCCCGCCGGCGCGCAGCACCGCCCGGACGTGCTGAGCCAGTATCGGTACCATGACGCTCGTTCCGTCAGAGAACGTCCCGGGGGGTGCCCGCCTTGAGCGTCCATTGGCCGATTGTCCGTGCCCTGCTCTCGCACCCCAGGCGTGTGGCGGCGGTGGACGACCGGGGGGAGCACTCCGGGGCCAAGATCCTGGGTGGGGCCCTGCACATGGCCTCCCTGATCGAGCGGTCCTGCGCGTCGAGGACGGTGGGGGTGATGCTCCCCACCGGCGCCAGCTTCCCCATGGCCGCCCTCGCCGGGTGGATTGTCGGAAAGACCGTCGTTCCCCTGAACTACCTGCTCAAGCCCGACGAGCTGCAGTACGTGATCGACGACAGCGGGGTGGACACGATCCTGACCGCGGGCCCCCTGCTCGAGTTCATGAAGTTCACGCCCAAGGTGCGTCACCTCCTCCGCCTGGACGAGCAGAAGTTCGAGGGGCTGCCCGAGCCGCGCTGGCCCGCCCTGGCCGACGGCGACGATCTGGCCCTCTTGCTCTACACCTCGGGGACGAGCGGGCGGCCCAAGGGCGTGATGCTCACCCACGCCAACCTCGCGAGCAACATCCGTCAGATCCGCGCCTGGGTGGACATGGGCCCGCGCGACGTGATGCTCGGCGTGCTCCCCCAGTTCCACACCTTCGGGATCACCGCCTTGACGCTCCTGCCCCTCACGTTCGGGATCAAGGTCGTCTATCTCGCACGCTTCATGCCGCACCGCATCGTGAACCTCCTCCGCCAGCACCGCCCTACGGTGTTGATCGCCATCCCCTCGATGTACGCGGCGATCGCCAACGTGAAGGACTCGTCCCCCGAGGACTGGGCGAGCCTCCGCTACGTCGTCTCGGGGGGCGAGCCGCTCCCCGAGGGCGTCTTCAACCGCATGCGAGACCGCTTCGGGATCACGCTCAATGAGGGCTACGGGCTCACCGAGACCAGCCCCGTGACCAACTGGTGCCGCCCCCTGGATTTCAAGCCCCACTCGGTCGGCCAGGCGCTCCCGGGCGTGGTCGAGCGGATCGTGGACGTGAACACGGGGCGCGTGGTGGGCGTGGGGCGCGAGGGCGAGATCCAGATCCAGGGGCCCAACGTGATGAAGGGCTATTACCGTCTCGACGAGGAGACCGCGCGGGTCTTCACCCACGACAGGTTCTTCCGCACCGGGGACATCGGGAAGATCGACGCCGACGGACACCTGTTCATCACCGGACGCCTCAAGGAAATGATGATCATC
Source organism: uncultured Phycisphaeraceae bacterium (assembly GCA_964614075.1). Taxonomy (GTDB): domain Bacteria; phylum Planctomycetota; class Phycisphaerae; order Phycisphaerales; family UBA1924. The sequence goes on along the minus strand of CAZTJZ010000012.1, from coordinate 20,303 downwards.
GGCGGAGAGAACGTCTTCCCCCGCGAGATCGAGGAGGTGCTGAACCATCACCCCTCGGTCGCGGCGTCGGGGGTGATCGGCGTGGCGGACGACCTCCGCGGCGAACTCCCCGTGGCGTTCGTCGAGCTCCGCGAGGGGTCGACCTTCGACGAGAAGGCCCTGCTCGCCCACTGCCGCGCCAGCCTCGCGGGGTACAAGGTCCCCGACCGGATCGTGAAGCTCGACGAGCTCCCCAAGAACCCCACCGGCAAGATCATGCGCCGGGAGTTGCGACAGTTCCTGCCCCCGGCGTAGGGATACCCTTGGTGATGGACTGGCGGAAGTTCATCACGATCGAGCCCGACAAGCGCGGCGGGAAGCCGTGCATCCGAGGGCTGCGCCTCACCGTCACCGACGTGCTGGAGTACCTCGCCGGCGGGATGAGCGTCGCCGAGCTCCTCCGTGATTTCCCGGAGCTCACCGAGGAGGACGTCCTCGCGGTCTTCGCCTTCGCCGCGGACCGTGAGCGTCATCTGCGCTGGCCCGCGGCATGAGCCTCCTGTTCGACGAGAACCTGTCGCGGAACGTCGCCCGCCGGCTCGCGGGCCTGTTCCCGGGCGTCGTCCATGTCGCCGATCTCGGGATGCTCAGCGCCAGCGACGCCGCCCTCTGGGCCGCGGCACGGTCACGCGGGCTGGCGATCGTCTCGAAGGACTCGCACTTTCAGGGCATGAGCTTCGTTCAGGGCCACCCGCCCAAGGTCATCTGGCTCCGCGTGGGCACCTGGAGCAGCTCCCGGATCGAGCGGCTCATCCGCGACAACGCGACGGTCATTCTCGAGTTTCTGGAGGACGCGAAGGCCAGCGTGCTCGTGCTCCCGGCGACCGTGCCGGGCTCGGGCGCCGCGCCGTAGGATCTGCCTCTCGTATACCGGAGCCGCCGACGCATGGAGATCTACCTCGATTCCGCCAGCCTCGACGACGTCAAGGCCGCCCATGATCTGGGCGTGCTCGACGGCGTGACCACCAACCCCACGCTCATCGCCAAGGAGGGCGTGGACTACGGGAAACGCCTGGCGGAGATCTGCGCGATCGTGGCGGGCCCGGTGTCTGCGGAGGTCATCGCCACCGAGCACCGGGCGATGGTCAAGGAGGGATTGGAGCGCGCGAAGATCGCGCCCAACATTGTCGTGAAGCTCCCGAGCACGGTCGACGGGCTCAAGGCCTGCCGGGCGCTCTCGGACGCGAAGATCCGCACGAACATGACGCTGTGCTTCCAGTCGCTGCAGGCGATGATGGTCGCCAAGGCCGGGGCGTACCTGGTGAGCCCGTTCATCGGGCGTCTGGACGATGTGGGCGAGGACGGGATGGAGCTCATCCGCTCGATCCGGCAGATCTACGACAACTACGGGTTCAAGACCAAGGTCCTGGCCGCTTCGATCCGCCACACCAACCACATGCTGCACTGCGCGCTGGCGGGGGCGGACGTCGCGACGTGCCCGCTCTCGGTCATCACCCAGTGCATGAAGCACCCGCTCACCGACCAGGGCGTCGAGCGCTTCCTCGCCGATTATCGCAAGGCCTTCGGCTGAGCCCGCCGCGCCCGGTCATCCCCGCAGCGACCCGAGCAGCTCGCGCGGGGTCTTTCGGCTCAGCCACGCCGCCGCCGGCGCCGCTGCCACCAGCGTGAGCAGCACCGTCGCCAGCCATCCCACCGCGATCGGGCCAATGGGCGGCTTGAGGTGCAGCACGAGCCCGAACAGCAGGCGGTCGATCCGCTGCACCGCGAAGGTCCCCTGGAGCCCCATCGCCGTCCCCAGCACGCACGCCGTGATCGAGATGAGCAAGGCCTCGGCCAGCACAAGCCGCACCACCAGCCCCCGCCCCGCGCCCACCGCCTGGAGCACCCCGAACTCGTACTGGCGGGCCGTGATCCCCGCGACGATCAGGTTCGCCACGCCCAGCCCGGCGATGGCCATGGCCAGGATCGAGATGGACGACACCCCCAGCAGGGCCCCCGAAATAAAGTCGTTGATGTGCTCGCGGATCGCCCGCCCGCTCCCCGCGTCGAGGATCCCCGCCCCCGCGAGCGTCTCGTTCAGCGTTCGGACCGCCTCGGCGTCGCTGGTCCCGGGGCGGAGCTGGATCTGGATCAGGTGGATCGCGTCGCTCCCGAACTTCTCCAAGAGGTCCTGCCTCGTGCCGAACACCGCGTGGAGCGACTGCTCGGTGAAATCCTGCCCGATGTTGAAGAACTGGCTGATGAGCTCGAGCCCGGGGCTGGTGACGACGCCCACGATCTCGAAGGCGTGCGAGCGTCCGTTCGCCGAGCAGACGATCGTGTCGCCCAGCCCCAGCCCGCGCGCGACGGTGAACTCGCGCGCGACGATGACCGCCCCGCCCGCGTTGAGCCTGGAAATCGCGTGGCCCGGATCCCCCTGCACCCACGTGGGCTGCACCATCGCGAAGAACGGCTCGGGCTCGAACGCCAGGAACGTCGAGCTGTAGTTCTCGAGCGCCCGGACCCCGAAGCTCCCGGTCTCCACCGCCTGCAGCGTGATCGCGCACGTGCGCTCGACGAAGGGGAGCGCGTCCACCGTGCGCTGGCTCTGGGCGCTGAGATTGAGCCCGGTCACGAACGCGTCGGGGAACTGCAGCGACCCGAACCAGTCGCGCTGGATCGCCCCGCCCTGCGTCCAGATCCCCACCAGCAGCGAGAGCCCCAGCATCATCGACCCCGCGGTGAACCCGTACCGGTACGGCGTGGCCCGGATCGTCCGCGACAGCACGTGCGCCGGGAGCGACAACGCCCGCGACAGCACCCCCGAGAACACCTTCGTCACGAGCAGCATGGCGGGCACGGCCAGCGCGAAGTACCCCACAAAGTGCAGCGAGATCCCGAGCGTGACGTACAGCCAGAACCGCCACTGCCCGTCCCGCGTCAGCGTCACAATCGCGATGTGGGTGAGGAGCGACGCGCCCGAGATCACGAGGAGCTTCACCACCCCGCCCGCGCCGGGCTTCTGGGCCCGCGACGCGAGGGCGGCCAGCGGGCTCACACGCCCCGCGCGCCACGCCGGATACCCCGCCGCCAGCACCCCGCACAGCACCGCGCCGCCCCCCGCGAGGGCGAGCCCCCACGCGGGGAAGCTCATGCTCACCTCGACGCGGGTTTGGAGGAGTTGGACAATGAGCGCCGCCAGCGCGAGCCCCAGCGGGACACCCACCGCCGCCCCGCTCACCCCGATCACCAGCCCCGCGAGCAGCTGCGCCCCCGCGAGCTGGCCCCGCCCCGCCCCGATGCACCGCAGCATCCCCAGTTCGCGCAGGCGCTCGGTCACGCCCGTGGTCATCGCCGTCGCGATGATGAACGCCGCCGCGAAGAACGCCATCATCGTCGCGAGCACAAACCCCAGGCGCCCCGCCAGGATCTGGCGGTCCAGCCCCGAGGTCACCTTCGCGCTGGTCTGCAGCAGCACCCCTTCCGGGAGCGTGGGCGATCGCGCCCGCACGAACTCCTCGGCGTCCACCCCGGGGCGGAGTGTGAGGTCGATCCGCGAGAGCTGGTCCGGCGATTGCGTGAGCCGCGACACCGTCTCCAGGGCCCCGAACATGCGGTACCGCCCGCCGAAGGGCGGCGGGACGCTGATCCCCACCACCCGCACGACGATCGGCTTCTGGAAGAACGCGCGCAGGCTCTCGACGCTGAGCGTGGCGCCGGTCTGCGCCGCCATCTCCGCCGCCTTCTTGGGATCGCTCAGGATCGCGGCGATATTCACGTCGGGGATCGCCTGGCGGGCCAGGCGCAGCTCGTCCCCCACGCGCAGCCCGACCCGCTCGTTGAGCGCCCGGGCCTCGCCCGCGTCGCGCGTCGACGCCGGGATCGACGGGTGCTCGCCCGTCTGGTAGAGGCGCTTCCCGTCGCGTCGCGTCGCGTGGAAGGGACGCCGGTCCGGCGGACCCAGGAAGCTCAGGTGCTCCGCCATCGACGCGTCGATCACGACCTCGCCCGCGTCGCGCGGGTGCCTTCCCTCGGCCAGGGACACCCGCGTCAGCGAGGCCATGTCCGCCGAACCCATCGCCATCGCCGTCGCGCGGAACGTCCGGGTCACGCGCGCCAGCCCGCCCTCCCCCGCGGGCTCGAGCACGGCCATCTCCACCGACGCCGACACGGGCGCCTCCAGCGTCCCCTCGCTGCGGCCCACCTCGCCCCAGCCCCGCGCGAGCTCCAGGAGCGAGGCGTCCAGGGCTTTGCCCCGCCCCGCGGGCTTGATCCACGCGTCCGCCGTCCCCACGGTCTGCTCGGCCTGACGCTTGGCGGACTCCTGCATCGAGTTCATGGTGCAGGCCACCGCCGCGATGAGCGCCGCGGAGAGCGCCACCGTCGCGACGAGCAGGATCGTCCGGCTACGCCGCTCGGACAGACTGCTGGTAGCGAGCCGCCACTGAGGCCGCATCGAGCCCCTCCGTTTCGATCGAGCCCACGCACCGCCCGTCGCGCAGCACGAAGACCCGGGCGCAGTGCGCCGCCGCCGCCGGCTCGTGCGTGACCATCACCACCAGCATCGACCGTTCTCTCGCGATCTCCGCCAGGAGCGACCACAATCGCTCGCTGCTGGCCGAATCCAGGTTCCCTGTGGGCTCGTCCGCGACGATGACGGGGGGCGCGAACAGGAGCGCCCGCGCAATCGCCACGCGCTGCTGCTCGCCCCCGGACAACGCGTCGGGGCGGTGGTCCGCCCGCTCCGACAGGCCCAGGCGATCGAGAAGCTCCCCCGCCCGGGCGCGGATCAACGCGGGGTCATCGCCCGCGAGCGCCCCGGGGAGCTCGACGTTCTCCCGCGCCGAGAGCGTCGGGATCAGGTTGAACTGCTGGAACACCACGCCGATCTCACGACGCCGAAAAAGCGTGGCGGCCTTCTCGCTCAGCGTGTGGATGGGTCTTCCGGCGATCTCGATCTCGCCGCGGTCGGGCGTGTCGAGGGCGGCGAGCAGATGGAGCAGCGTGGACTTCCCGCTCCCCGACGCCCCCATGATCCCGTAGAACCCGGGCGACTCGATGGCCATGTCCACGCCGCGGAGCGCCGGAACTTCCCGCCCGGCGAGACGATAACTCTTGTGCACGTCCGCGACCCGCAGCAGCAACGTCCTCTCCCGATCCCGGGCCGGAACGCCCGCACCCTTTCGCGAACTCCAAACCGCAAACTCAGGCCCGCGAAACTCCTCCGCGGCCTCTCCCTCTCCTCGTGGCACAGGCGTCCCGCCTGTGTCTTCTTCTTCTTCTTCTTCTTCTTCTTGTGACCCAGTCTCTCAGTGCCCCGGGTGCGCCTTGTCATACGCCGCCGCGTTCAGGCACTTCTCCAGCCCGCCCTTGTCCGTGATCTTGATCTTGACGAGCCACCCCTTCTCGTAGGGGTCGCTGTTGAGGATGCTGGGGTCCTTCACCACGCTCTGGTTGACCTCGAGGATCTCGCCCCCCGCGGCGCAGTACACTTCGCTCGTGGTCTTGACGCTCTCGACCTCGCCCAGCGAGTCGCCCGCCTTGAACTTGAACCCCGGCTTCTTCATCTCGACGTACGTGACGTCGGTGAGCTGGTCCACCGCGAACTTTGAGAGCCCCAGGACGAGCGTGTCGCTCCCCGGGCTCACCTTGTGCCATTCGTGCGAGTCGGAGTACACGCGGTCGGAGGGCGACGCCATGCGCGAGGGTCCTTGCTTCAGGTCCGGGCGGCCCGCGGCGTGGCCACACGCCCGCACGCGCTCCGCGACCGCGCATCCTAGGAACTCCCCCGCGCTCACGAAAGGACTCGCGATCGGACGCTCGCGCCGCCCGTGTGGCCGCCGTCCCCGGCGCCCCGTACACTGGGCCGCCCCATGCTGCTCACGCTCAACGCCTCGTGCCTCCGTCCACTGCTCGCGCCCGCCGGGCGAGGGAAGTCCCCCAAGCCCGCGGCCAAGCTCGACCTGCTCGATCTCCCGCGCTACGCCCAGGAGACTCTCGGGCTCGCCGGGCTGGCCATCCCCACCGACCTGCTCGCGGGCGCCGACCGGGCCCGCCTCGACAAACTCCGCGAACGCGGGGATAAGGCCGCCTGTGCCTGCCTCCTCCTGCTCGAGCCCGAGCCCCAGTCCATCGCGCAGGTGGACGACGCGGCGGCCAAGCCCGGCACGGAACGCATCAAGCGCGTCCTCGAAGCCGCCCAGATCCTGGGATGCTCCTCCGCCGCGGTCTCGCTCGCCGCGGACGATTCCGACCCCGCGATGCTCCGCCTGACGGCACGCCTCAAGCCCATCGTCGCCCGGGCGGAGAAGCTCGACATCAACCTCCTGATCGCCCCCCACTCGGGGCTCACCTCCACCGCCGAAAAGGTCACCGACCTCATCAAGAAAGTGGGGGGGTTCCGCATCGGGACCTTCCCGGACTTCCAGGCCGCTTCCGCCGTCAAGGACCCCGTGACCTACCTGCGTCGCCTCACGCCCTACGCCTCGGCCCTTTCGGCCTCGACGGTCAAGTTCACCATGACCAAGCCCCCCAAGGGCGAGGAGCCCCAGATCGCCGCGGACGCTCCCCACGAGGCCTACGACCTCCGCCAGTACATCGAGGCCGTCCGGTCCGTCGGGTACGACAGCACGCTGGCCATTGACTACCGCGGGCCCGGCGACGTTACAATGGGCGTGGTCTACAGCCGCAACGCCCTCCAGGCCGCGATCGGCGGCCACCTTCTCGAAGAGCTCGGCGAAGATGACCTCGGGGGCGAGTTCCTCGAGGGTGACGAGGAATAACCTCGCGGCGAATCGGGCGCACCGCGCGCTCCCGCACGCGAGATGTTGTGCGAGGAGCCAACCCATGAACGCTCCAGACACCCCCGCGCGTGCGCACGACGAGCGCCCCGCCGCGGCTATCCTCACCCCCGATCCTCTCCCCGCGCCGATCCACGCCCGCGCCCCGCTCCCCGAGGTCGTGGTCCTCAAGCTCAACGCCCCCACGCGAATCCCCGACGTGTTCCCGCTCTCCGGACCCATGATCGTGACCATCGACGGCCCGGCGGGGACGGGCAAGTCCTCGGTCGCGCGCGAGCTGGCCAACCGCCTGGGCCTGCAGTTCCTCGACACCGGCGCGATGTACCGCGCCGCCGCCGCCGTCGCCCTCGACCGCAAGATCTCCCTCCGCGAGGTCGACCGTCTCCTGATCGTGGTCGCCGAGGCCACCGTGCACTTCGATTGGACGCAGGACCCGCCCGTGATCATGGCCTTCGAGACGCCCATGGACGCCCGCATCCGCGACGCGGACGTGACGGGGGTGGTCTCGGCCTTCGCGGGGCTGGGCCGCCTCCGCGAGCTCATGGTCACCAAGCAGCGCCAGATCGCCCTCCGCCATCCGCGCCTGGTGAGCGAGGGACGCGACCAGGGCTCGGTCGTCTTCCCCGACGCCAAGGTCAAGTTCTACCTCGACGCCTCGCCCCAGGAGCGCGCCCGCCGCAGGGCCGAGCAGCTCCGCTTCGAGAACCGGCCCGCGGACGAGGCCAGAATCCTCCGGGAGATCATCGAACGCGACGCCAGCGACAAGGGACGCAAGGACGGCCCGTTGGTCTGCCCCCGGGACGCCATCGTCATCGACACCACCCGCATGACCCAGGAGCAGGTCGTCGATCGCCTGGAGCAGATCGTCCGCGAGCGGGCGCAGGCCCCGGGCCCGGCGCGCTAGCCGCCGACAACACGCCGCCCTCGCGCCCGCTCCACGCCCCGCGCGCCCTATTTTCACAGTCCATGTTCGAGTGGCTGAGGCGAAGACAGGTCGGGGCTCCCCTGTGGCAGTTGGTGATCTACGCCTTCTGCCGGGGATTCTGCGTGCTCGTGCTGCGCGTCGTCTTCCGCGCTCGGGCGCACCGCCCGGAGAACGTCCCCGTCGAGGGCGGGCTCCTCCTGGCCGCCAACCACCAGTCGTACCTCGACCCTCCGCTCGTCGGCGGGTTCGTCACGCGGCACTGCCACTTCATCGCCCGCTCGGGGCTGTTCTCGTTTAGGCCCTTCGCGTGGCTCATCTCCACGCTCAACTCCATCCCAGTCCGCGGAGACTCGGGCGACGCCGGCGCCATCAAGCAGGTCATCGCCGCCCTCGAGGAGGGGCACGCCGTCGTCATCTTCCCCGAGGGCGCCCGCTCGACCGACGGCGGGATGCACGAGTTCAAGCGCGGGGCGGCCCTGCTGCTCAAGCGCGGAAAGTGCCCCGTGGTCCCCGTCGCCGTCGAGGGGTGCTTCGACGCGTACCCGCCCGGGGGCCGTCCCAGGCCCTTCCGGCGCGTCGCGGTGATGTACGGCACGCCGATCCCCCACGACGAACTGCTCGCCCTCGGGACCGACGGCGCCCTCGACCGGCTCGCGCACGAGATCGACGCGATGCGCCGAGTGCTCCGCGAGACCATGCGCCGCGATTCTCAAGGCCGCTACCCCGCGCCCAGCGCGGGAGACCAGCCCGCAAAGTTCCTGGGGTCGAGGCCTCCGGGTTCGACGTCCCCGGCGGCTACCCCGCCCGCGCCATCCGCCCCTGCGACGACGCCCGCAGCGCCTCGCCCACCTTCCTGAGTGAATCCAGGCGCAGCTCCACGGGCGGGTGCGTCGCGAACATGTTCATGAGCGATCCGCCCGTGAGCGGCTCCACGATAAACATGCTGTTCTGCGCCGGGTTGGGGTTGTGCAGCGGGATCCGCTGCGAGTAGACCTCCAGCTTCTGCAACGCCCCGATCAGGCCCTCCGCCTCGCCCGCGATCGCCGCACCGTCCGCGTCCGCCACGTACTCGCGGCTGCGGCTGATCATCGCCTTGATGAGCCCCGCGCCCACCGCCGCCACGATCACCACGATCAGCGACACCAAGGGATGCCCGCCCTCGCGGTCGCGCCCCCCGCCCAGCATGAAGCCCCACTGCGCCAGGTACGCGAGCACGCCCGCGATCGTCGCCGCGATCGTCGACGTCAGCGTGTCCCGGTTCTTCACGTGCGCCAGCTCGTGCCCCACCACGCCCCGAAGCTCGCGCTCGCTGAGCAAACGCAGCGCCCCCTCCGTCACCGCCACCGCCGCCCGGCTCGGTGAACGACCCGTCGCGAACGCGTTGGGCGCCTCGTGCGGGCAGATGTACACCCGCGGCATCGGCAGCCCCGCGTTCTGACGCAGCTCGTCCACCATCGCGTAGAGACCCCCGCCCACCCCCGGCGTGTTCGCCGTCACTTCCTGGCCGCGCATCGACGCGATCGCGATCTTGTCCGAGAAGAACCACGCGATCAGGTTCATCGCCCCGCCCATCACCAGCGCCAGCAGCATCCCCGTCTGGCCGTAGCGGCTGCCCACGAGCAGGAACAGCCCCATCATGCCGCCCAGCAGCACCGCGGTCTTGATGTTGTTTGTGAATCGAACCATGCTGTCTTTTTCCTCACCTGTTCCCGAGCGGTCCCGGCCCGCACGGGTTCACTCTGCATACGCCGTGCCAGACCGGGGGTTCTCGAACCTTCCCGGAACCTGATTTCGTAGGCCGCCGCACGCGGTTTCACCGGATCGCGCCCAAATGCCCAGATTCGCCGTCAAGGTCCGGAATCGGTGCCAGTTTGGCAGGTTCGGCGTGCCGCGGGCCTGTGCACGAACTGTCGGCAACCCCGCGCCACGCTCCCTGCGGGCGAAGATCTGTCGGCATAGTCGATCCCGACGCTTTAGACCCACCCGTTCGGCGTCCCGCCCGCGCGGATTGGGTGCCTCGGGCCAGATCCTGGTGTAGGTTCTGGATAGCAAGCCTCGACATGCGCCAGACGCGGGTTCTCGGGACCATCGCCCTCACCCCGCCTGTGCGCTCAAACTGGTGTGGTGGGAGAGAGTCGTGAAAACTCAAGAGCTGTCGGTCCAGAGTGGTGTCCCATGGCTTGTCCGCGCCCTGCCGCGCTCCCGCGCCGGGCGACGCGCGGCGGTCGCGGGCGGATACGCCGCGGCGTTGGCCCTCGCGGCGTGGTCCGCGATCCTCGCCAAAGAGGCGACGTTCATCCCGCCGCTGGCCCGCGTGAGCGTGGTGGGAGATCAGGCGCCGCGTTCCCCAGCTCCCTCCCCGAGCATCGAGCCCGCCGAGGTGGCCCATGCCGCGCCGGACGTCGACATGGATTCTGACCCCGGCTTTGTGCCTGGAGGGGCCGCCGACGATGAACTCGCCTCTGAGACCGGGTTGCCCGGCCCCTGGGGCGACCTTGTCTACGACCCGAGCGTGCGCTGGTTCAACGGGCGCGCGGTCAAGCCCGTCCGCACGATGCAGATGACGGTGACGGCGTACTCGCCCGACGCCCGCTCCTGCGGCGAGTCCGCCGACGGGATCACCGCCACCCTCCACTCCGTCAAGACCAACGGCTTCCGCCTCGTCGCCGCCGACCCCAAGGTGCTCTCGTACGGCTCGATGATCACCGTTCCGGGCTACGACAACGACCAGATCGTCCCGGTGCTGGACTGCGGCGGGGCGATCAAGGGCCGCCGTCTGGACGTGCTCTTCCCCACGCACGAGGAGGCCCGCCAGTGGGGCGTCCGCAAGATCACCGTGGTGGTCTGGGGCTACGCCGACGGAAGCCCCATCGACAACCCCCGCAAGCTGCGGTAGCCGCGGGGCCCCCTCGCGGACGGGCCCGGTCAAGGCCGGGCGATTGACGCGGCGGGCGCGACGCGGTAGTCTGGGCGCGTGCTGCTCGCCGCCGCAAACTTCGAAGCCATCGGCTCGATCATTGGGATCTCGGTCGACGTGGTCGGTCTGATCCTCGCGGTGGTCGCGATCTTTGTCTCGCCGCGGCTGCGCAAGCCGGCGATCGTGGTCGCGATAGCGCTCCTGCTCGCGCTGGGCCTCCGCGGCGGATCGATGCTCTTCTACAAGTGGGGCAGCGACGCGGTCCGCGACGGGCGACTGTCCCACGACGAGTTCACGCAGCGTCTTTCGATCGGGAACCTGATCACCGGCGTGCTGTGGTCGGGGGTTCACGCGATGCTGATCCTCGCGGCGTTCTGCTGGCGGGGCACGCCGTCGCCCGCGCTCCCGGGCGCCGGGGCCGTGTGGGGCGATCCCGCCGGCGCTCCTTCCAGTTTCGGAGCCGCAGGTGGGGCTCCCTTGCCGCCCTTGTCCGCCGCGGCTCGGGTCGGCTCGATCCTCGCGTGCGCCATTCCGGGCACGCTGCTGGTCGGTGTGGCGGTGATCGTGGGGCAGCAGCGAAAGCAGGAGCCCGTCGCGCTCGCGATGCTCGCCCTGGGAGGGCTCCTGGCGCTCGCCGGGGGCGTGATGGTCTTCGTGACGCTGCACGCGCTCTGGTCGACGATCCAGCCCCCGCCGCGGGGGCGCGGCATCGCGGGTTTGGCGCGGGCGTCTTCCGGGGCCGCGGTAGGGCTGCTCCTGATTCCTTTCTTCAACTTCTACTGGGCGTTCCAGGCAATCCCCGGGCTCGCGACCGACCTCAACCGCACGCTGGACCAACGCGGCCTGCATGGGCCCCGCGCCTCGCGCGGCTTGGGCATCGCGTGGTGCGTGCTCGCGATGCTGGGGTGGATCCCTTTCGTGGGTCTGGTGACGACCCTGGCCGGGATGGTCATCGTCCCGATGTTTCTTTCCGGCGCGATCGCGGCGGCGAACGCCATCCGCCGCGCCGAGGCCCCTCCGGCCGCGTGAGCCATCCGCCCCCGCGGCTCTATCTCAGCTTCCGGGACATCGCCCGCTGGATGTCGCGCTGCGCTTCGCGCTTCCCGATGGCGTCGCGCTTGTCGTGCTTGGCCCGGCCCTTGGCCAGCCCGACGAGCACCTTGGCGAAGCCGTTCTTGAAGTACAGCTTCAGCGGCACGATCGTCATGCCCTTCTCCTCGACCTGGCGCGCGAGCTTGGCGATCTCGCGCTTGTGGGCGAGGAGCGTGCGCGGACGCTTGGCCTTGTGCTGCCCCGCGCCGCCCAGGGGGCCCGCCGGCCCGTACTCGTCGATGTTCATCCCGAACAGCAGGAGCCCGCCCTTTTCGGGTCGAACGAACCCCTCGGCGATGGAGACCTTCCCGGCGCGCAGGCTCTTGACCTCCGACCCGCGGAGCACGATCCCGCACTCGAGCGTGTCGAGGATCGTGTAGTCGAACCGGGCGCGCCGGTTCTCGGCGGTCAGCTGGGGCTCGTCGCTCTTCCCGCCCGACTTCTTCTTCGCGCGGTCGCCCGGCGGGGACGCGGAGGTGGGCTTGGAAGCGGGCTTGGACACGCGGGAATATACGGGACCCGCGGGCGTGGGCCTAGTCTCGGGCCCTCGTCTTGGGCCTAGTCTTGAGGATGGACATCCAGGATCGCATCCGCCAGTTCGAGACGATGGTGCGCCCGGAGGCGGACCCCAACAACGACATGGCGTGGTTCAGTCTGGGCCAGGCCTACGCGCAGGCGGGGCGTCACGCCGACGCCGCCGCCGCGTTCTCGCGCTGCTTCACGCTCAACCCCGACATGAGCAAGGCGTACCAGCTCGCGGGCCAGGCGCTCATGCAGACGGGCGAGCTCCCACGGGCGACGGAGATTTTGACCCAGGGCTACGCGCTCGCCGCCGCGAAGGGCGACCGGATGCCCATGAAGGCGATGGGCGAGATGCTGGAGAAGCTGGGCCAGCCCTTGCCGCAGGTCGCGGCCAAGCCCGGCGCGGCGCCGCGAGAGGGCGGCACGTTCCTCTGCCAGCGCACGGGCAAGATGGGCCACCAGCTCGCCCGCGCGCCCTTCAAGGGCCCGGTGGGGGCGTGGGTCGTCGAGAACATCGCGCAGGAGACGTGGGACGCGTGGGTCCGCCAGGGGACCAAGGTCATCAACGAGCTGCGCCTCGACCTTTCGCGTGACGACGACGCCGCCACCTACGACCGCCACATGCGCGAGTACCTCGGGATCGACGACGAGCTGATGGAGAAGCTGGAGCGGCGCTGATCGACGCTCCCTCCCCCGGTCGGGAGCTACCGCAGCATCCCGCCACGCCGGAGACTGTTGAGCACCAACGTTCCCGCCGGCGTGTCGCTGGGCGTGAGGAAGTACGCGATCCCCCGCGCCCGGCAGTCACGCTTCACCCGCTCCACGAACCCCCGCACGCGCTCGCGGTACCGCGCGAGCAGCGCCGCCGAGAGCGTTACCTCGGCCCGTGCCCCGGTCTCCACGTCCGTCAGCTGCAGATCCCCGACGAGCCCCCGCGCCCGCTCCTTTGCCGGGTCCAGCTCCCCCGGGGAGAGCACGTGCAGCAGGTACGCGTCGAACCCGCCGGGCCCCGAGGCGGCCAGGGCGCTGAGCCCGGGCGTGATCGCGCCCTCCCCCAGGCAGTCGCTCAGGATCACCGCGATCCCCCGCCCGCGCGCGTGGCGCGCGAACGCCAGCAGCCCGCGCGAGAGGTCCGCCGCCCCGGTGTCGATGGGTTCGCGCAGGCTCTCGAGCAGGAACTCCGCGATGCGCGAGACGCTGGCCCTCCCGCGCACGGGCGAGAGCTGACGCAGCCCCGAGCCCGACCCAACCCCCGGGCCCGGCCCAGACTCCGAGCCCGCCCTTGGAGCCGAGATCGTCGCGACGCTCACCCGGTTCTGCTTCACGACGCCCACGTACGCCAGGGCCATCGCGACGCGATGCGTAAAGGCAAGCTTGGACGGCTCGCCCGCGTCCATCGACGCCGACCGGTCGATCACAAGGTGCAGCGCCAGGTCCTCCTCCTCGCGGAAGAGCTTCACAAAGAGGCGGTCGAGACGCGCCAGCACGTTCCAGTCGATGTGGCGGAGATCATCCCCCGGGACATAGTCGCGGAAGTCGTCGAACTCCACGCTCCGCCCGCGGCGTTTGGACCGACGCTCCCCCGGGAGCGTCCCCGAGAGCATCCGCCGAGAGAACACGTCGAGCGCGTTGAGCCGACCGGCCAGATCCTGGCCGAGCAGCTCGTCGAGCGTCGCGGGGCGGGGCGATGTCGCGCCGGAGATCACCCCCAAGCGTAGTGCTAGATCCCCTTCCGCCCGCCCGCCGCGGCCAGGCGAAGCTCCGCGTACCGCCGGTCCTTGGCCTGGCGGTCCAGCTCGCTCTGGCGGTTCGTTCCGGAGATCGTCCGGGCGTTGATCTTCTGCAGTTCGCCCTCGACCTCGGTCGTGGTGATCGTCTCGACCGCCACCGCCCGCTCGGCGAGCACCGTGAGCTGGCTCCCTTCCATCCGCACGAACCCGCCGTCCACCACGTACGACCGCTCGCCCCCGGCCCCCTTGCTGCTGTCGGGGAAGTTCAGCGTGAGCGGCCCGCTGCCCAGCCGGGCCAGGAGCGGGGCCCGCCCGGGCATCACCCCGAACAGCCCGTCCCACGCCGGGATGCTCGCGTAGGTCACCTGCTCGTCGAGCAGCGAGGCGGTGGGGGTGACGAGTCGGCAGCGGAAGCTCTTGGCGGCCACAGCGGATCCTCCATTCCCCAGAGCATCCGCCCCGAGGGTCGGGATGGTACGCGCGCCGCACCCCCTGCGGCCCCTCGGGCGTCCATAGCCTTGCCCGTGTCGCGACGGGCCCTCTCCACGATCCTCGTGCTGGCGTTGGTGCTGCTCCTGGCCGCGGGGCTGCGGCTCATCGCGGGCGGGCTGCCCGAGCCCGTTGTCCGCGACCAGATCCTCGCGCTGCGCCTGCACAGCGTGGCGACGGGCGCGGTGGTGGGGGCGTCCCTGAGCGTCGCGGGCGTGCTGCTCCAGTCCCTCCTGCGCAACCCCCTCGCCTCGCCCGACCTCCTGGGCCTCTCCTCGGGGGCGGGCCTTGCCGTCACGCTCTGGGTTTACCTCGCGTTCCTCGCGGGCTCGGGCGTGGCGTACATGGGCGCGGTGGGGACGTCGGCCCTCCTGGGCGCCCTCGCCTCCCTCGCCATCGTCTACACCCTCAGCCAGCGCCGCGGGCTCCTCGACCCCGCCTCGCTGGTGCTCGTGGGCATCATCATCAGCATCATCGCGTCGTCGGCGTCGGAGCTGGTCCGCCAGCTCATGCCCGACGGCGGGATGGCGGTCCAGCGCATCCTCTTCGCCGATTTTCGCGACGTCACCACGCCCCGCCTCGTGGCCGTGAGCGCCGTGCTGGCGGGCGCGATCGCGCTGGGCGTCGTGCTGGGCCCGGCGATGGACGCCGCCGCGCTAGGCGAGGACGAGGCGAAATCGGTGGGGGTGCCCGTGGGGCGCCTGCGCCTTCTGCTCTTCGTGGCCTCGGGGGTGCTCGCGGGCGGCGCCGTCATGCTCGCGGGCTCGGTCGGGTTCGTGGGGCTCTTGTGCCCCCACATCGTGCGCAAGGCCGCCGGGCCGGCGCACCGCCCGCTCGTGCTGGGCTCGGCCTTTTCGGGAGCGGCGCTGGTGATCCTCGCCGACGCCCTCGTCGCCGCGGTCAAGCAGCTCAACACCGGCGCCGGGCGTCTCCCGCTCGGCGTCCTCACCGCCCTCGTGGGCGGGCCCGTGCTCATCCTGCTCCTGCGTCAGCGACACCGCGGCGAGGCGTGAGCCCCCGCGCTAGGCCACGATGTCCAGCGAGCCGCGGTTGTCCTCGTACCAGGCCTTCTCGTCCTTGGGGCTCTCGACGGGCGTGCTCTCGGCCGCCTTGGCCGACTCCTTGGGCCAGCGCCCATCGACGGGGTCGGGGTCGATCACGTCGCGCAGATACCGGATCGCCAGCTCGCGCGCCTTGCTCACGCGGTCCTCGAGATGAACGCTGTCCTCCCCGCGATCGCCCGCGTGCTCGCCCGACGACGGCTTCTCGGACGCCTGCACGCCGCCGTGGTCGGCCCGGACGATCACCCCCTCCTGGGGCGCGGGGAGCCTGGACGCGGCCGCGCCGCGGGCGGACGGCTCGCTCTCGGTCACGCTGGTGTTCACAGGATCGACGTTCATGGTCCTCACCTCGTGCGCACCATCGGCACGCCGGTGGTCGGCCCCCACCCCGCGTCCGCCGGGACGTGGGGGTCGGTAAGGCGTGCGCCGACTGGCGAAACAGGGCAACTTTGCTCAAGTCACCACGCCCGACATTCGCGGACGCCCGCGGTCCGAAAAGAACTCCGCACGCGAAAAACCGCGCTACACGTTGAAGTACTTCGCCTCGGTGTGATGCACCACGATCGCGCTGGTGCTCTGCTCCGGGTCGATCTGCCAGTTCTCCGTGAGCACGCACCCGATCCGCGACGGGTCCAGCAGCGCGAACAGCTTCTCCTGGTCGCGCATCTCCGGGCACGCCGGGTACCCGAAGCTGTACCGGCTCCCGCGGTAGTGCTGCGTGAACAGCTCCTTGACCCGCGGCGAGTCCTCCCCCGCGATCCCCAGCTCCTGACGCATCCGCTTGTGCCACAGCTCCGCGAGCGCCTCGGCCGTCTCCACCCCCAGCCCGTGCAGGTACAGGTAGTCCGTGTACCGGTTTGCCTTGAACAGCTCCTGCGCCGCCTCGCTCGCCCGCGAGCCCATCGTCACGCAGCTCATCCCCAGCACGTCGATCTCCCCGCTCGCCGTCGAGCGGAAGAAGTCCGAGATGCACAGTCGGCGTTTGTCGCGCTGACGCGGGAAGCTGAACCGCAGCACCTCGCGCCGGCGCTCCGGCGCCTCGGGGTCGTACACGATGAGGTCGTTCCCCTCGCTCTGGCACGGGAAGTAGCCGTACACCACCGCGGGGCGGAGGATCCTCTCCCGCCGGGCCTGCTCCTTGAGCGCCTCGAACTTGGGCGTGATCTCGTCCTCGAGGAGCGCCTCGTACTCCGCGTCGCTCAGCGCACCCTTCTTCACCTGCCACTGCCCGCGGAAGAGCGCCACCGGGTTGATGTACGGGTACACGTCCGCGAGGTCGATCTCCTGCACCACCCGTGTGCCCCAGAACGGAGCCCGGGGGATCGGCGAGTCCGACGCCACATCCGAACGCCCCGCCGGCCCTTCCCGCGGCATATCCGAGGCCCGATCCTTCCGCGCCTCCAGGATCATCTCCTCGGCCTTGCTGCGCTTGCCCTGACGCTCCTCGATCTCGCGCTGCAGCGTCGCGGTCTGCCCGCTCATGATGCAGTCCATCGTCCGCAGCCCCTCGAACGCGTCCTTCCCGTAGAACACCCCGCCCCCGTACGTCCCGCGCAGATGCCCCTCGCAGTAGTGACGCGTCAGCGCCGCACCCCCCAGGAGCACCGGCGGCTTCAGCCCCGCGCTGTTCAGCTCCTTGAGGTTCTCCTCCATCACGTTCACCGACTTCACCAGCAGCCCCGACATCCCGATCGCGTCGGCCTTGTGCTCCCGCCACGCCCGCACGATCTCCGACATCGGCTGCTTGAT
Organism: uncultured Phycisphaeraceae bacterium; assembly: GCA_964614075.1. Classification (GTDB taxonomy): domain Bacteria; phylum Planctomycetota; class Phycisphaerae; order Phycisphaerales; family UBA1924. Next base: position 3,039 of record CAZTJZ010000012.1, on the reverse strand, counting down.
CCCCAGGTTGTGCACCGTGTACCCGTTGTTGCTCAGGATGATGTCCACCAGGTTCTTCCCGATGTCGTGCACGTCCCCCTTCACCGTCGCCAGCACGATCGAGCCCTTGGTCGAGCCCGCGGCACGCTCCATCAGGGGCTCGAGCCGCGCCACCGCAAGCTTCATCACCTCCGCCGACTGCAGCACGAACGGGAGCTGCATCTGCCCCGACCCGAACAGCTCGCCCACCGTCTTCATCCCGTCCAGCAGGTGGTCGTTGATGATGTCCAGCGGCTTGTACCGGGCCAGCGCCTCGTCGAGCGTCGCTCCCAGCCCCTCCTTCTCGCCGTCGATGATGTGCGACCGCAGCCGCTCCTCCAGCGTCTGCGTCGCGCGGGCTTTCTTCGCCGTCGCCGTGCTCGTGGCGTCCTTGAACAGGTCGATAAACACCTGCAGCGGGTCGCGTCCGCCCTCGCGTTTGTCGTAGATCAGGTCCAACGCCGCACGCCACTGGTCGTCCGCGATCTTGTTCCGCGGGAGGATTTTGGAGAAGTGCAGGATCGCGCTGGTGAGCCCCGCCCCCTGCAGCTCGTGCAGGAACGCGCTGTTCAGCACCACCCGCGCCTCGGGCTTGAGCCCGAACGACACGTTCGAGAGCCCCACGGTCGTCTGCGATTCGGGGAATCTCCCCGCGATCCGACGCACGCCCTCGATGGTCTCCAGCGCGCTCCGCCGATCGCTCTCCATCCCCGTCGAGATCGGCAGCACCAGGGGATCGAACAACAGGTCGCACGCCCCCAGCCCGTGGACGCGCGTGGCCCGCTCGAAGGCCCGCTCCGCGATCGCCAGCTTGCGATCCGCCGTCCGCGCCATCGACGCCTCCTTGTCCTCGTCGATGGACCCGATCACCAGCGCCGACCCGTACCGCTTCGCGAGGGTGCAGACCTCGTCGAACTTGTGATCCCCCTCCTCGAAGTTCGCGCTGTTGATGATGCACTTGCCCGGCGCGTGCTTCAGCCCCGCCTCCAGCGTCTTGAGCTGCGTCGAGTCGAGCATCAGGGGCACGTTCACCTGCCGCACCACGCGCCGGACCACCTCCGCCATGTCCCGCGCGTTGTCCCGCCCCGCGTAGTCCACGTTGACGTCCAGCACGTGCGCGCTGTCGTGACGCACCTGCTCGCGCGCCAGCGACACCATCCCGTCCCAGTCCTCGCTCTCCAGCAGCCGCTTGAACGCCCGAGAGCCCGACGCGTTCATCCGCTCGCCCACGATCAGGATCGAGGTGTCCTGGCGGTACTCCTGCACCGAGTAGAGCGACGTCACCCCGGGGTCGGGCAGCGAGACCGTCCGCGCCGCCGCCGACCCCTTCCCGCGCCGCGACTCCACCTCGCGCGCCAGCAGCCCGATGTGCTCGGGCGTGGTCCCGCAGCACCCGCCCACGATCCCCACACCGTCCCGCTCGATGAACCGCATCATCTCGTCCACGAACGGCCGCGGGCGCAGCGGATACTCCGTCCGCCCCTCGTGCAGCACGGGCAGCCCCGCGTTGGGCACCACCGAGATCGCGCGCCCCTCGCGCCCCATCGCCGACCAGTGCTTCCCCAGCCACTGCACGTGATCGCTCATCTCCGTCGGGCCCGTGGCGCAGTTGAGCCCCAAGGACGCGATCGGATACGCGCACAGCGCCTCCGCCGCCGCCGCGATCTCCGTCCCCAGGAGCATCGTCCCCGTCGTCTCGATCGTCACCGACAGCAGGATGGGCAGCTCGTCGGGCGTCCGCCCCTTCTCACGCATCGCGTCGAGCACGGCGTTGAGCGCGCACTTGCTCTGCAAGAGGTCCTGGCACGTCTCGATGATGAGCGCGTCCGACCCGCCGTCGATCAGCCCGCGGGCCTGCTCCAGGTAGCTCGCGTGCATCGCCTCCCACGTGATGTTCCCCAGCGTGATCAGCTTGGTGCCCGGGCCCATCGACCCCAGCACGAACCGCGGCTTGTCCTTGCTCGTGTAGCGGTCGCACGCCGCCCGCGCGATCTCCGCCGCCTTCTTGTTGAGCGCGTAGCACTCCTCCGAAAGCCCGAACTCCCCCAGCACGTGCACGCTCGCGCCGAACGTGTCCGTCTCCACCGCGTCGCACCCGGCCTCCAGGAACGACTCGTGAATCTCCTGGATCACGTCCGGACGCGTCCGCGCCAGGATGTCGGTGCAGTTCTCGCACCCGCAGTAGTCCTTCTCGACCGAGAGGTTCCGCGCGTAGATGGACGTGCCCATCGCGCCATCAAGGACGAGCGTGCGAGCGCGGAGATGTTCAAGGAATCTGGTGGTCATGCCGCCCGTGCCCCCGCAACGCCGGGGCCCGCCGAAGACCACCCATTTAGGGTACGTCTGGCCGACTTCCACGGCTTGGTTCATCATCCGTGTACCCGGATGAACGGATGAACAGTAGCGCGCGAAACCTCAAGGACAAGAAAAAAAACGCCCGGGGTCGCCGGGCGGGGTCGGAAGCCGTGCGAAATGTAGCCCGCGAGGCCCGCCGGTCGTCCCAGCCGCCCGCCGCCGCAAGCCAGCCGCACACCCGCCGCGGGCGTTCTCGGGGCGTGCGTCGCGTTCGGGCCTACTTCTTGAAGTAGTTGCCGGCGTACTTCTTCTGGAACCGCTCAACCCGCCCCAGGGAGTCCACAAATGTCTGCTTGCCCGTGAAGAACGGGTGCGACCCGGACCACACTTCGACGTGCAGCTCGGGGACGGTGGCGCCGACGGTCATCACGACCTGGCCGTTGTGGTAGACCTTGCAGTTGGGGTAGTACTTGGGATGGGTGTCGGGCTTCATGGAAACCTCCGGGCAGGAGGGGACTATAGACCCGCCCGGGAAAACGGGCAACTCCAAGGGTCAACCCGGCCTGCTCCCGGGCCGATGTCCTTGACCGATTGCGGCGTGGGGCTAGGCTTTCCGTCCGGTGTCCGAAAGGCCGCCGGAACCCCCGGCCCGACGCCGGGACATATTCCTCCATAGCTCAATGGTAGAGCGACCGGCTGTTAACCGGTAGGTTCTAGGTTCGAGTC
>CAZTJZ010000011.1:0-39572 GCA_964614075.1 uncultured Phycisphaeraceae bacterium | reverse complement strand
CCCACGTCCAGGGCCATGACCCGCTTGTCCCGCATTCCCTCCGGGCAGTCCCCGTTGACGATGCGCAGCGCCAGCCCCTCGGCGATGGCCGTCTTGCCCACGCCGGGCTCCCCGATCAGCACCGGATTGTTCTTGGTCCGCCGGCTCAGGACCTGCATGCACCGCCGGATCTCCTCGTCGCGCCCGATCACCGGATCGACCTTCCCCTGCTGCGCCTTTTCCGTCAGATCGATGGCGTACTTCCGGAGCGCCTCAAAGGTGGTCTCGGCGTCAGGATCGTGGATGGTGCTCACGCCCGAAGCCTTGCGGATCTGCTTCACCGCGTCCTCCAGGCGCTTCTTGTCCGCGCCCAGCGTCGTGAGGATCGTCCGGGCCGACGCGCCCGGGCTCTCCACCTCGCTGAGCGCCATGAGCAGATGCTCGCTCGAGACGTACGCGTCCCCCAGACGCTTGGACTCCGCGTCCGCACGCGAGAGCAGCTCCATCAGCGAACGCCCCGTGACGCCGCTCCCCCCCGAAACCCGGGGCAGCCGCGAGAGCTCGGCCTCGGTGAACTGCATCACCCGCGACGGCTCCACGCCCGCCCGCGAGAGCACCGCCCACGCCGGAGCGTTGCGGTCGCTCAGAAGCCCCGCGAGCACGTGCAGCCCACCGACTTCCGCGTGAGAACGCGACATCGCCAGGCTCTGCGCCTCGGCCAACGCCTGCTGGGCCGCGGTCGTCAATCGATCGGGTCGCATGGGATCACTCCAGGGCACCCCGAGGTGCTCCCGGTCCAGTTGCAACCCGCGCGCCCGCGATTCATACCGTTCATAACCCAAAAATGATCGGATTGAGCCGCGCCGACGTGCCGATGTTGGCGATGGGTGATCGGAGCCTGTCGCTCTGGCAGCGGGCGAAACCGAGCCCGAGCTCCCCGCGTATGGAAGCGGGCCAGACGATGGGCAATACGCCCGGAAACGGGCGACGCCAACGCGCGTAACTCGTGAAACGAAGCGTGCTTAGGAGCCGCAGCCGGCCGAACCTGTCCTTACGCGAGAACGTCGAGGCGGCCGGGTTGTGCCGTCCCGACCGCGGGCGAGACCGCCCCGCTGGGCACGGAGGTTGCGGCCCCCGCGGCGGACTGGATCAGGGCGACCATCGCGGACCCCTGCGCTTTGGCCGCATCGAGCGTTTTCCGCGCGACCGCGACCGAGACCTTGCTGGAGAGATCCACGCCGGAGAGATCAGGGGTGACCATGCCCCCACCATCGGCGCACGGATCGAGCGAGTTTGCCGGGAGTCGGATTGACGGCCCGAGATTCCGGCGTTATAAACCCCGTCCGCACCGCGACTCCCCAGGCGAGTCCACGGGCGAGCCAGTTACCGGAGCACCACCATGAAGATCCGCACCCTCGCCCCCTTGGCCCTTATCGCCGCCGCATCGCTCTCGCTGACGGGCTGCGGCTCGCTCAACAGCGGGCCCACGTACAACAGCGTGCGTTCGAACCTGACGCCCGAGCTCATGACCCTGGCGGAGCGACCCATCGACGTGAGCAACCAGATGGGCGTCACGTTCAACACCAACCGCCGGGCGATGTGGGACGATGTGCAGTCGTTCTGGCTGCTGGACCGCCCGAGCCGCCTGACGCGGTACCCGATGCCGCACTAACTCATTCGCGAGGTCCGGCGCCGCGCGTGACAAGACCGATCCGCACCGACGGGCCCCACGCGGGCCCGTTTTCATTTCAAAAAAAGACCCGGCGCGCCGTTGAGCGCGCCGGGCGGAGTCGACGTGGTGCTGTCCTGGGATTGGGTCAGCAACCGTCGGCGAAATGCTGGAGGAGATAGACGAGGTCGTCGATGGTCACCCCGCCGTCGCACTGCCCGGTGCCCGAGCCGTCGTCGAGATCGGCGAGGAGATCGCCCGCGGCGAACCCGCCCAGGTAGTAGACCAGGTCGTCGATGGTGACGCCAAAGTCGGGCGTGCCGGTGGCGCTCCCGTCATCCAGGTCGGCGGGGCAGGTCGAGCAGACCGCCAGCCGGGCGATGTTGTGGGCGCTGACCCCGCCCGCGGAGGCGAAGAGACCCGTGGCGTAGACGCCCTTGGCCGGGCCCGCGTTCACCGAGCCCAGGCGGTTCACGGTGGGCGAGCCGTTGGTCGGATCGCCACCGAACCCGCTCCCGATGGCGATCCACCGGCAGCCGTTCCAGTAGGCGATCTTGGCGGCGTCGGACCCGCTGGCGGTGGTGAACGTGCCGACGGCGAAGAGGGTCTCGGTCCCGGCGTCGTTGATGACGACCAGGTCGTCGACCTGCGCGTCCATCCCGCCGCCCGCGTCGGACCAGGCCGACCCGTTCCAGCGGGCGACGCGTGCCGCCGCGCCGGCGCCGGCGGTCGTGAAGGTCCCGCAGACAAAGAGCTCGTTGCGATAGACCGCGAGAGCGAGCCCGGTGTTGTTGAGCCCGTTGCCCATGGCGGTCCAGGCCGTGCCGTCCCACTGGGCGATGCGGCTCGCGGGATTGCCTCCCGCGGTCGTGAAGGTGCCGGTGGCGATGAGGCGTCCGTTGTAGGAGATGATGTCGTTGACGGCGTTGTTGAGCCCGGCGCCCAGCGCCACCCACGTCGTGCCGTTGAACATCGCGACGCGGCCCACGGGGACCGAGAACGCTCCGCCCGCGTAGAGCGCGTTGTTGTGAACCGCGATCGCGTTCACGGCGTTGTTGATGACGGTGTTGGCCTCGACAAAGTCGCTCCCGTTCCACCGGGCCACGCGCCGCATCTGCGTCACGCCGTAGTTCGTAAACCCGCCCGCGACATAGAGCGAGCCCTGAAACTCCACGGCGGAGGTGGGCGTGGCGTCGAAGCTGTTCGCGCCCATGGGCGACCACGAACTCCCGTTGTAGCGGGCGACGCTGCCTACGCGGGTGTTCCCGGCGCGGGTCATCACGCCGAACGCGACCAGCTCGGCGCCGGGCCCGCTTCCCATCTGAGTCATCCCCCCGACCGTGCCGCTGATCCCCCGCCCGCCGGAGCTCAGCACGGTGCCGTTCCATTGAGCGATCCGGGCCGCGTCCGCGGCGTCGCCCGAGGCGCCGACAGTGGTGAAGGCTCCGCCGATCCAGAGCGCCGGCCCGGTCCCGTCGTCGTACGTGGCGAGCGAGTTCGAGGTCCCGCCCAGCCCGCCCGTGCTCTGCCAGTCGGCGCCGGTCCACTTCGCGAGCCGCCCCGAGGCCACCGTGCCGCCCGCGAGCGTGAACGCCCCGCCCACGAAGAGCGCCGACCCGCTCCCGTCGTCGTGCGCGAGCATGGTGTTGACCGCGACGGTGCCCGTGCCCGTCACGCCCGCGCCCACGTCGGTCCACTGCGTGCCCGTCCATCGCGCCACGTTCGAGAGCGAGTTGATCCCCGAGCCCGTGAACGTTCCCCCGGCGTAGATCGACCCGCCAAAGAACGCGAAGGCGTTGACGGAGATGGTCGTGCCCGTGAACCCGCTGCCCGCGGCGGCCCAGCTCGCGCCGTCCCACCGCGCCACGCCCCGGAGGTTCGTGAGCGCGCCCGAGGTGTTGAACGTCCCGCCCGCGAAGAGCTTGGGCACCCCGCCGTCGGTGAAGACGCCCAGGGACTTCACGTCGGCGTTGAAGCCGCTCCCCACCGCCGACCATGCCGACCCGTTCCACTTCGCGATGTTCGCCACGTTCGCGACGGTCCCCGCGGTCGTGAACACACCCCCGAGGTAGAGCTCGCCGTTGTAGATGGCGGCGGCGTTGACGGTCCCGCCCACGCCGTTGTTCGTCCCCGAGCCCACCGAGACCCACGCCGAGCCCGTCCACCGCGCCACGCGGTTCACCGGGGTCGACCCCGCGCCCGTCCCCGAGGTCACGAACGCCCCCACCGCGTGGAGCGCGCCGTTGTACACGATGAGCTGGTTCACCGTCGTGTTCAGCCCGCGCTCCAGCGCCGACCACTTGAGCCCGTCGAACTTGGCGACCCGGCTCGCCGACACACCGCCGATCGCCGAGAAGCTCCCCGCCGCGAACAACGCCGGCCCGCTCCCGTCATCAAAGACCACCATCGAGAGCACCGTCCCGCCCGCGTCGGTATTCGGGAACCCGGGCTGCCACGACGGCGGGCAGGTGGCGCTCGCCCCCGGTGCCCCGATCATGCTCGCCACCACGCTCACAACCCCCACCGCCCACGTCCTGAGCTTCATACGACTCTCCTGCACGCGTTACCGCTCCACGCGACCTCAGCGACCAAGCCCCCGTCCGCCGATCGGCGGAGTTCTCGGCCCATCTAGCCTACCGGACCACAGCGCCCGATCACGCCCCGAAGCGATGAAACCCGCTCTGAGCGGAAACGAATCAGAGCACGGTGAGCCCGATAACCCACAACTCCCGATCACGACGCGACCGCCCCGCGAACGCCGAACAATCGATCATGGCGCTGATCCGATCCCGAGGGCTCGACGAACTTCTCCGGCGCGACCACACGCTCAAGGGCGGCGTGCTCCACGGCATCGAGGGATGCGTGGTGGATCTGGAGGCGCGCGCGGTCCGCGTGCTCGAGGACGCGAGGGCGTGGCGCAGCGCGGTCTCGATCACGGGGATGGCGCGGGGCGCGGTCGGCGAGGCGGTGGACCGCGTGACCGGCGCCTTCGCGAAGCTCGCGATCGCGGACCCCGAGGTCGAGATCCTGATCAACCTCGCGCCGGCCGACCTTCCCAAGGAAGGGACGTGGCTGGATCTGCCCCTGGCGATCATCATGCTCCAGGCCGCGGGCTTCCTGCCCGATCTCCCGCAGAAGTCCGAGGAAGAGCTGATCCTTCTGGGAGAGCTCGGGCTGCACGGCGAGGTGCGTCGCGTGCCGGGCGCGTTGTCGATGGCGTACGCCGCGAGCGCGGGCCAGACGCTGGTCGTCCCGCGCGGCAACGAGCGCGAGTGCGCCCTGGTGACGGCCAACGCGGAGCACGCGACGTGCCGCGTGGTCTCGGTGGACTCGCTGGCGACGGCGATCGCGTTCTTCAAGGGCGAGCGCGCCCTCGACGACGCGCTCTCCAAGGCCATCGAGTTCGAGTCGGTGATCCCCCGGTGCATCGACTTCGGGAAGATCAAGGGGCAGGAGAAGGCCAAGCAGGGAGCGGTGCTCGCGGCGGCGGGCGGGCACAACCTGCTGCTCATCGGCCCGCCGGGCGAGGGCAAGAGCCTGCTCGCCTCGGCGATCCCGGGGATCCTCCCCAGGCTCTCCACGGCAGAGAAGGTGCAGCTCACGCGGATCTACTCGGCGTGCGGGCAGCTCGAGAAGGACGGCCAGATCGTCTCACGCCGACCGATGCGCCCCGTGCACCACAGCGCGAGCAAGCAGGCGCTGGTGGGCGGGGGAAGCCCGATCCCGCGCCCGGGCGAGGTGACGCTCGCGCACCTGGGCATCCTGTTCCTGGACGAGCTCCCCGAGTTCCCGCGTCCCTCCATCGAGGCGCTGCGCCAGCCCATCGAGAACGGCGAGGTCTCGATCGCGCGCGTCGGCGCGAGCCTCACCTTCCCCTCCCGTTTCACGCTCGTCGCCGCCATGAACCCGTGCCCGTGCGGGTACTTCGGGAGCGACCGCTGCCGGTGCTCCACGGCGGACGTGAAACGCTACCAGGGCAAGATCAGCGGGCCGATCCTGGACCGCATCGACCTGCAGGTCGAGCTGCACCGCCTGAGCACGGAGGAGCGATTCTCGGAGTCGGCGGAGGAGATGTCGCCGCGCCTGCGCGACCAGATCGAGCGGGCACGGGAGCGTCAGAGCGTGCGCTACAAGGGGCTGAACGCCGCGTTCAACGCCGCGATGCCCGGGGGGCGGATCAAGGAGTACGCCGCGTTCTCGCCCGCAGCGTTCGAGCACTACAAGAAGGTGATCGACTCGAACACGCTGACGACGCGCTCGATGGACCGGCTGGCGAAGGTCGCCCGGACCGTCGCCGACCTCGCCGACCGCGACGCGGTCGAGGCGGAGGACGTCGACATCGCCGCGAGCTTCGTGATCGGCGGGATGCTGCGCGAGTCCTTCGCGTAAACGGCTACAGCTTCTCGCCCAGGATCCCGAACCCCGGACGCAGCTGGAACATCATCACGTTGAGCGCCCGCCCCGGGAGGTTGTTCAGGAGGTTCAGCGGGAATCGGCGGTACCGGTGCACCACGCTCGCCCGCAGCCCCAGGGCCCGCAGCTTCCCCGCGATCTCGTACGGCTCGAGCAGGCGCTCGACGTACTCGCCCGTCTCCGGATTCCGGCACCAGTTCAGCTCCGGACGCGCGGGGAGCGCGCCCGACGCCCGGAACGCCCGGGCCGCCTGCTCGATGTCCCCCTTGGTCAATCCCGCCGTCGCGTGCACGAGCTTCTCCAGGTCCGCCCCCGCGATCGAGGGCTCGGCGTGGGTGATGTACGTGCGGCGCGTCTTCGCGAAGGGCTCGTCGTTCGCGAACTCCACCGGGCGCAGCGAGCGGATGCTGTCGATGTACTCCTGAGACTCGTCGCGCTTGTGCCACATCTCCACGCTCTCACGGAAGACCTCGCGGTTGAGCGCGTTGTTCGTGTTGGTGATGAGGAACCGCCCGCCCTTCTTGAGGCACTTCGCGAAGGCGCGGAACATCCCCTCCTGGTCGTGGACGTGCTCGAGCGTCTGGTTGCAGAGGATCGCGTCGAAGTGGTCGCTGGGGATCTCGCTGGTGCAGATGTCGGCGCACCAGCCCTTCACGTTGGCCTCGACGCCCTTGGCCTTCATCTCCGCCACCCGCCGATCGATCTCGTCGGTCATCATCGAGCGAACGTCGTTGGCCACGACCTCGGATCGGGCCAGGAGCGACATCGCGAAGGCGTGCCAGGCAAACCCTGCGCCCACGTCCAGAACCCGACCGCCGGCGATGCCCAGCTCCCGCAGCTCCCGGTGGATCTCCCGGATGAAGGCGTGCGGGTTGTTGGCCACCTTGTGCCCGTACTGACGCATATCGGGGTTGGAGGAGCCGCGGATGTACTCGGCGACGGCGAGCGCGGCGTCATGGTCGTTCATGGAATCTCCGGGGCTCGGGAGCGAGGAATGAGGACGTGGGACGATCGCCGGTATCGGCTATTCCCGAGGGCGGGTTCCGGTTTTCTCGGACCCTGCGGTAAACTGGACAGCGCATGACCGACCCGAACCCGCCCACGCCACACGATACGCCCACGAACCCGGGATTCGCGAGCGGCGGCGATTCGCCCCAGGAGCGACTCGCCCGCCTCGAGCGTCGGTACTTCGGCGAAAAGGCCGGGGACATGATCGGGCCCTACCGCCTCGTCGAGATCCTCGGCGAGGGCGGGTTCGGCGTGGTGTGGCTCGCCGAACGCGAGGCGCCGATGCGCCAGCGCGTCGCCCTCAAAATCATCAAGCCCGGGATGGACTCCCGGGCCGTCATCGCCCGCTTCGAGCAGGAACGCCAGGCGCTCGCGCTCATGGACCACCCGGGCATCGCGCGGGTCTTTGACGCGGGCGAGACCGCCACCGGCCGGCCGTTCTTCGTGATGGAGCACGTCGCGGGCCCCGCCATCACCACCTACTGCGACGAGAAGAAGCTCGGGCTGCGCGAGCGACTGGAGATCTTCGCGCTGGCCTGCGACGCCATCCAGCACGCCCATTCCAAGGGGCTCATCCACCGGGACATCAAGCCCGGGAACATCTTGGTCGCCGAGGTCGACGCCAAACCCGTCCCCAAGGTCATCGACTTCGGGATCGCCAAGGCGCTCGAGCGCCCCCTCACCGAGAAGACGCTCTTCACCGAGGAGGGCCACCTCATCGGGACGCCCGAGTACATGAGCCCCGAGCAGGCCGACGCCGGCGCCACCACGCTCGACGCACGCACCGACGTCTATTCCCTGGGCGTGGTCCTCTACGAGCTGCTCGCGGGGGTTCTGCCCTTCGATCCCCGGTCGCTGCGCTCCGCGGCGTTCCGCGAGATCCAGCGCATCATCCGCGAGGTCGATCCCCCCAAGCCCAGCACGCGCCTCAGCTCCTTGGGCGAGGGGCGCGAGGAGATCGCCCTCCGCCGCGGGATCGCCCCCGAACGCCTCGCCAAGGACCTCACCCGCGAGCTGGACTGGGTGCCCATGATGGCGATGCGCAAGGAGCGGGAACGACGCTACGCCTCCCCCGCGGAACTCGCGCTGGACCTGCGTCGCTACCTCGACGGGCTCCCGCTCCAGGCCGGCCCGGAGAGCGGGTGGTACCGCGCCAGCAAGTTCATGAAACGAAACCGCGTCGGTGTCGCGGCGGTGGCGCTCGTCTGCGTGCTGGGCGCGGGAGCGTACGTCTTCGGCACCACCCGCGCGCGAGGGGGCGCGGTGCTCCCCAAGATCCCGCCGCCCCCCAAGGCCCCCGCCTGCTCGGGCACGCTCGCCTGGCGCGAGATCGCCACGGGCGAGGGCGAGTCGTTCTGCCCGCGCTACGACGCCTTCGCGGTCTTCGACTCGAGGCGCGGGAAGGGCGTGCTCTTCGGCGGGTGGGCCGAGAAACCCGGGTGCCTCAGCGGGTCGGGAAAGCTCAAGACCGGCCCGCTCGACGACACCTGGGAGTGGGACGGGACCAAGTGGTCCCGCGCCGAGGCGTTCGGGCCCGGGGCACGCTACGGGCACGCGATGGCCTTCCACCCCGGCGCGGGCGTCACCATCCTCGTGGGCGGGCGAGACTTCGGCGGGCCCCTCCCCGACGCGTGGCTGTACGACGGCACGACCTGGCAGAACATCACCGCGCCCACGCAGCCCTCGCCGCGCTGGGGGCACGCGATGGCCTACGACGCCGCCCGAAAACGCGTGGTGCTCTTCGGCGGGACGAATGCGCGCGGGGACACCGTCGTCCTGGGCGACACCTGGGAGTGGGACGGGCGAACCTGGACGCAAGCCGCCACGACCGGCCCGGCGCCGCGACGCGGCGCTGTCATGGCCTTCGACCCCGTCTCGAAACGCACGCTCATGTTCGGCGGGTACACCGGACTCCCCTCCGTCGGCGGGCACGGCGCCAGCGCCGAGTTCTTCGCGTGGGACGGCGTCGCGTGGACGCCCGTGTTCTCCCCGGCCTACCCCTCCCCAAGGCACGCCGGCGCGATGGTCTACGACGAGCACCGCGCCGTCCTGGTCGCCTACGGCGGGCACGCGGGCAAGGACGTGGGAGCCCCCAAGGCCGACGAGGTCTGGGAGTGGAACGGGAGCACCTGGTGCGTGAGCGCGGGCACCGCGGGCGTGGGGAACGAGCAGCGCTGGGGATTCGCGATGTTCTTTGACCCCATCCACAACGCGCCGCTCACCGCCGGGGGGGTCGTGGGCACGGGCGACCACGGGCCCATCCTGGGCGACACGTGGCACTGGATCGCGAAGTAGTCAACGCGGCCCGCGGGCGGTCTCCGCCGAGACGAGCTTCATCATCGTGGCGAAGGTGCCCAGGGCCTCGGGAGAGTCCGGGGCGGCGTTCTTGCCCGGCTCACGCCGAGCGTACGTCCCGTTCTCGCCCAGATCCCACGCGAAGCGCTGGTCGGCGAGCATCACGTCGATGATCTGGCGCAGGCGCTGGCGGGCGGCGGGGTCGGTCACGGGCGTCGCCACCTCCACGCGGTTCGACAGGTTGCGGTACATCCAGTCCGCGCTCCCCACGTACCACTCCCCGTCCGCCGGGTCGTCCTGCCCCGCCCCAAAGTGGAAGATCCGCGAGTGCTCGAGGAACCGCCCCACTACCGAGATCACCCGGATGTTCTCGCTCAGCCCCTTCACCCCCGGACGCAGGCAGCAGAACCCGCGCACCAGGAGCGTGATCTTCACGCCCGCCTGCCCGGCGGCGTAGAGCCGCTCGGTCATGTCGCGGTCCTCGAGTGAGTTCATCTTCGCGATGATCCGCGCCGGGCGTGACTGGCGCGCGTGCTCGCTCTCCCGCTCGATGAGCTGGTTGAACTTCTCCCGCATGTTGAACGGCGCGACGAGCAGCCTCCGGTAGCTCTGCGTGGCGGCCAGGCCCGTGAGGTAGTTGAAGAGGTTCACCATGTCGCTGGTGATCTCCTCGTCGCACGTGAGCAGCCCGCAGTCGGTGTAGAGCTGGGCGGTCTTGGGGTGGTAGTTGCCCGTGCCCAGGTGCGCGTAGCAGCGCAGCCCCTGGCGCTCCCGACGCACCACGAGGCTGGTCTTGCAGTGCGTCTTGAGCCCCACCACGCCGTACGCCACGTGCACCCCGGCCTTCTCGAGCTGGCGGGCGAACCGCACGTTGCGCCCCTCGTCGAACCGGGCGCGGAGCTCGACCAGGCACGCCACCTGCTTGCCCGACTCCGCCGCGCGGATCAGGCTCTCCACAAAGGGCGAGTCGGGGCTCGTCCGGTACAGCGTCTGCTTGATCGTCACCACGTCAGGGTCCGACGCCGCCGCGGCGATGAACCGCTCGACGCTCGCGTGGAAGCTCTCGTACGGGTGATGGACGAAGACGTCCTGCTTGCGGATGGTCGCGAAGAGATTGGCGGGGTTCTTCTCGCCCGCCCCGTCCGGCCCCAAGCGCGCGGGGATCACGGGCTTCCAGGGCTTCTCCTTCAGGTCCGGGCGGTCCACCTCCACCACCTCGAACATCGCGGCGTACTCCGCGTCCCCCGCCTGCTCGTACACGTCCTGCGGCTCCAGCCCGAGCTTGTCCAGCAGCCAGCGCAGCAGCGTGGGCGAGGGATCGGGCTCGATCTCCAGGCGCACCGCCCGCGCAAAGCGCCGCTGCTTGAGGTCCTCCTCGACCGATTGCAGCAGGTTCAGCGTCTCGAGATCGTCCTTCTGGATCCCCGCGCTCCGCGTCACGCGGAAGTACGCCACCTCGTGCAAACGCATCCCCGGGAACAGCCCCGCCAGGTTGTTGCGGATCATGTCCTGCAGCAGGACGAATCGGTCGCCCGCGGACGCGACGCCCGCGGGGATCCGGATGAACCGCCGGATCGTGGGCGGGATCTTCACCCGCGCGAACTGGCGGATCGGCTCGCCGTGCTCGTCGGCCGGGGCGTCCGGGAAGCTCGCGAGCACCGCGATATTGTCGGAGAGATTGCTGATGAACGGGAAGCGGTGCGTCGGGTCGACCGCCAGGGGCGTCAGCGCCGGGAACACGTTCTGGCGGTACCAGTCGTCCGCCCACTCCCGCTCCTGGGGCGTGAGATCCGCCGACCGCACGATGTGGATCGCGTTCCGCGCGAGCTCGGGCAGGATCCTCGTCGTGTACACCTCCGTCTGACGCTGCTCGAGCTCGGTCGCGACCGAGCGGATCGCCGCGAGCTGCTCGCGGGGCGTGAACCCGTCGGGCTGCACCGCCGTCACCCCCGCGTGGACCTGACGCTTCACCAGCCCCACCCGCTTCATGAAGAACTCGTCGAGGTTGCTCGTGAAGATCGCGAGGAACTTCAGCCGCTCCAGGAGCGGCGTGCGGTCGTCCTCGGCCTGGGCCAGCACCCGCCGGTTGAACTCCAGCCAGGAGAGATCCCGGTTGAAGAACTTGGGCTCGCCCTCGGGGGTTGTAAAGGTTTTCGCGTCGGGGACCGACGCGTTCGCGGGCTTGCGCGACCGCGCCCCCTGCCCCAGCTTGGTTGTGGTTCGATTGCCCGGCACGCGCACCTTCCCCGGTTCCCTATCGGCCGACACGGTACGTGGCCGCACACCCGGGCGCTTCGGTCACGCGGACCGCGGCCACGCGGGCGTGAGGGGCAAGGGGTTCGTCGAGGGCGTCCGATAACCGTGTGGCGATATGCTGCGCGACGTTTTCAGCCGTCGGGTTCACCCGGGCGAACGCGGCGAGTGCGTTGAGGTCGGCGTTGTGCAAAGGCTCGAGGATCGAGTCGAGAGCTCCCTGCACGGTGTGGAAGTCGCAGAGCAGCCCGTCGGCGTCCAGGGTGGGCCCGGCAACGGTGACCGTCACCCGCCAGTTGTGCCCGTGGACCGGCTCGCGGACGCCGGCGATGGACAGGGCATGGGCGGCACAGAACTCGGCGTCGATGGTGAGCTCGAACATGGAGCGAGGGTAGGGAGCGGGGCGACGGCCAAGTGCGATCAGGTTGCACGGGCCGACGCAGCGCGTTCCATCGTGGCCAGTACGCCGAAAGGTCCGACACTGTCCCGGCTCGGACTCCCGGACTGGCCTGACCACCTGAACTCACTGGCCGAGCACCTGGACGACGTGCAGGAGAAGTCGGGACTTGGCGAGGGTTGGGCGAAGCGGAGCGCGTACCGTGTGCGGCGAAGGAGCGGACGATGACGCTGATGGTGAGCGTGAGCGGGTGCCGGGGGATTGTGGGGGAGAGCCTGACGCCCGAGGTGGCGGCGCGGTTCGCGGGGGCGTTTGGGTCGTGGCTCGTCGATCACGCGGCGGGGCGGGGCGTGCGCGTCGTGGTGGGGCGCGACGGGCGCGCGGGCGGGGAGATGGTGAAGCACGCGGCGATGGCCGGGCTCCTGGGCTGTGGGTGCGGGGTGATCGACATCGGCGTGGCGATGACGCCGACCACCGCGGTGATGACCGACTCGTACGCGCGCCAGGCGCGGAGCGCGGGGGGATTCGTCGCGGGGATGGTGCTGACGGCGAGCCACAACCCGCAGGCGTGGAACGGGCTCAAGTGTCTGCTGGCCGACTCGGGGAGTTTCGGGAGCGCGGCGTGCGCGCCCCCGGCGGCGCAGGCCGAGGAGATCATCGCGAGATTCCGCGCCGGGCGCGTGGGCGGGGCGGCGTGGTCGAGGCTCAGGCGGGTGGAGTCGGACGACTCGGGGGTGGATGAGCACGTGGACCGGATGCTGGGGGCGATCGAGGACGCCGGGCTCGCGGAGGACGCGTCGGGATTGGGCGTGGGGCTGCGGGTGGCGGTGGATTCGGTGAACGCGTCGGGGGCGTTGGGGGCTCGGCGGGCGTTGGAGGCGCTGGGCGTGGAGGAGCTGCTGCACCTGGGCGCCGAGGACACGGGCGTGTTCCCGCACGCGCCGGAGCCCACGCTGGAGAATCTGTCCGGGGCCGGGGGGTTGTGCGACGGGGTGCGGGAGAGCGGGAGCGACGTGGGCTTTGCGCAGGACCCGGACGCGGACCGGCTGGCGATCATCGACGAGCGCGGGCGGTACATCGGGGAGGAGTACACGCTGGCGCTGGGGGCGATGGCGCTCCTCGAGGGCGAGCGGGCGCGGGGCGGAACGACCGACGGGTGCGTGCTGGTGACGAACCTCTCGACGAGCCGGATGCTCGACGATCTGGCGGGGCGGTACGGCGCGACGGTGCGCCGGACGGCGGTGGGCGAGGCGAACGTGGTCGAGGCGATGAAGTCGGGCGGGGCGCTGGCGGGCGGAGAAGGCAACGGCGGGGTGATCTGGCCGCGCGTGGCGTACGTGCGCGACTCGGTGAGCGCGATGGCGCTGGTGCTGTGGCTGCTCTCGCCGCGGGGCGGCGGGCGCGGGAAGAAGCGCGTGCTGAGCGAGCTGATCGCGGGGCTCCCGAGCTACGCGATCGAGAAACGCAAGGTCGATCTTGGGTCGCGTGAGGAGGCTGCGGTGGCGGCGGAGCGGGTCGCGAGGGCGTACGCGTCGCAGAAGCTCGACCGCCAGGACGGGGTGCGGGTGGACTGGGAAGATCGGCGGGCGTGGCTGCACGTCCGGGCGAGCAACACCGAGCCGATCATGCGGTTGATCGCCGAGGCGCCCAGCCGGGGTGAGGCAGCGAAGATATTGGACGAGGCCGCGGGCATCATCCGGGGTTGAGTTTGAGAAATGTGGCGTCGCGGGTTCGCGAGGGCGAGAGAAGAGGAAGAATGTATAAGAAGAAGTACGGAGTCACAGGCGGGACGCCTGTGCCACGAGGTGAGGTAGGGTTCTGAAGCCGTCTCATGTTGATTGGAACCGGGCGCTCGAGCGGCACGGTCGAGAGAGGAGCG
Source organism: uncultured Phycisphaeraceae bacterium (assembly GCA_964614075.1). Classification (GTDB taxonomy): domain Bacteria; phylum Planctomycetota; class Phycisphaerae; order Phycisphaerales; family UBA1924. Next base: position 25,679 of record CAZTJZ010000011.1, on the reverse strand, counting down.
AGGTCATGCGGCGGACATGGGCGCTGGTGGTGCTTGGGGCGATGGTGGTCGGGCTGGGCGCGTCGGGGGCGGCCGGGCAGCAGCGCCGGGCGTGGACGCCGCCGGGCGAGCCGGCGGTGTCGCAAGAAACGATCGACGACGCGGTGGGCTCGGGAGTGAAGTTCCTTCTGTCGAAACAAGAGGCCTACCGCGAGGGTCCTGCGGACGGCGGTCCTGCGGACCACATCAAGGGCGAGGCGGGGAGCGAGTGGCCCTACGAGGGCGTGTACCGAGTGAACCGGGAGATCCCCATCGGATACCGCGTGGGCGGGACGTCGATCGCGGGGCTGGCGCTGATGGAGGCGCCGGGGTTCGCGGAGGACGCGGAGCGGGTGGCGTCGGTGCGGCGCGCGGTCGCGTTTGTGATCGCGAGCAAGGACCATCCGCGGATGTCGCCGGACTATGACGGCGGGTATGACACGCGGGGCTGGGGGTACACGTACGCCGTGCTGTTCCTGCTGGAGGTGAAGTCGCGCAAGGTGTCGGAGGACCAAGACGCGGTCGAGGGCGCGGTGCGGCAGTACCTCAGCGCGATCGAGAAGACGGCGATCCCGGAGGTCGGCGGGTGGAACTACGCCCGCCCGGCGGGGAACAAGCCCTCGCCGCCATCGCCTTTCATGACCGGGCCCACGCTCGAGGCGCTCTTCGAGGCCCGGAGCGCGGGGTACGCGGTGAGCGGCGAGGTCGTCGAGAAGGCGCTCAAGACGCTGGAGGTCGGGCGCGGGCCCAGCGGGGCGGTGATGTACTCCGGGTCGGCGGAGGGGCGAGCACGCGTGGACCAGACCCCCGGCGCCGTCGGCAGGATGCTGGCGACCGAGGCGGTCTTGTTCCGCGCCGGGCGATCGAGCGTCGTGCAGGTGCGCGGGGCGCTCGACGCGTTTCTCGTGCACTGGCCCTGGCTGGAGCAGCGGCGGGCGAAGAACGGGACGCACGAGGGGCCCTACGCCATCGCGCCGTACTACTTCTTCTATGCGCACGTCGCGGCGGCGCGAGCGGTCGAGCTCCTGCCCGAGGCCGAACGCGCCGAGTACCGTCGGCGGATCAACCAGCTCCTGTTCTCGGTGCGCCAGGAGGACGGGACCTGGAACGACCGGGTGTTCCCGAGGTCGGCGAGCTATGGCACGTCGATGGCGATGCTGGCGCTGCTCCAGCCCAAGGCCCGCCCGCCCGCGGCGTGGGCTCCTGAAGCGAAGTAACTCGCGCGAAGCAGCCCGAGCGAAAGCGGCCTTCCCGGAATCCCAACAACCCCTCGACTGGCGACGAGCCGGGAGGTGTGGCATGGTGGGCGTGCTGGGCTGGATGGGGCGGATCTCGATCTTCCCGCTGTGGGGCTTGTGGAAGGGGTACCTGGGGCTCTGGTGGGCGTTTGACGACGCGACGCTCCTGGGGCTGGGACGCCCGCGTGAGCTCAAGACCAGTGCCGTGCCCCCGGTGGACAAGCCGGCGGACCAGGCCAAGAGCTTCGAGGTCGTGGACACCTCGGAGCGGACGGCACGCCCCAAGTGGCTGCTGCTCTCGGGGTTCGTGAGCTCGCTCCTGATCTCGGGGGGGCTTGGGCTGGGGGCCATGGCGCTGCGGGCGGCGGGGCACGTCTCGCCCGAGCGCGGGGTGGTGTTGTGGGGCGTCGGGACGCTGCTGGGCGCCGTGGGCACGATCCTCGCCGTGCGTCACACTCACCGCCAGCGGATCCAGCAGAAGCGGGTGTCGCCGGTGAGGGCGGCGAAGGCGACGTGCGAGAAGGCAATCCGGCACGCGTGGGGGGCGGCGCGGACGGGCGTGACCAAGGCCGTCGTTGAGACCGCGGCGAACCCGAAGGTACGCGACCGCGTGCGGTGCGCGCGGGACGTGGCCGGGCGAGCCGCGGGGAACGCGTGGACGGTGTGCAGGGGGCGCGGCGCGGCGGTGTGGAAGGCACTGCGCGAGGGACGCCCCAGCCCCAAGCCGACCAGCGCGGCATCGTGAACCGGAGAAGTCGTCCGGGGTAGAGGTTCTTTCGTGCGTGAGCCGACCCGCGTCTCGATACCACGGCGACGCGGGATTTCCACTCATCGTGTTCGAGTTCTCTACACTCCCCATGAACCTCGCCGGGCGCGTGGTGCTCGGACGGGCACGGGTGGGTGGAGGAGGACGCCATGAGCGACGGGTTCGCGGGGCTTTCGGTGGGCGAGTTTCTCGAGGCCGTCGCGGCCAAGCAGCCCACGCCCGGGGGCGGTGCCGCGGCGTCGGTGGTGGGCGCGCTCAGCGCGGCGCTGGCGCAGATGGTCGTGAACTACTCGATCGGGAAGAAGGCGCTGGCGGAGCACGAACCCTTGCTCCGCGGCGCGGTGCTGCGTCTGGAGCGGGCGCGGGAGCTGCTTCTGGGGCTGGCGGAGGAGGACGCGCAGGCGTACGGCCTGGTCAACGAGCTCTCGCGTCTGCCCGAGGACCACCCCCGTCGCGTGAGCGAGATGCCCGAGGCGGTCCGGGCGAGCGTGCAGGTGCCCATGTCGACCGCCGCGGCGTGCGTGGACCTCCTCAGGCTCTTCGTGGACCTCGCCCCACGCTCGAACCGTCACCTGCGCAGCGACCTGGCGATCGCGGCGGTGCTGGCGGACGCGACGGCCCGGGCGTCGAGGTGGAACATCCTCGTGAATGCCGGGAGCGTGAGCGCCGAGAGCGACCGCGCGGCGCTCTCGCGCCAGATCAACACGCTCTTGTCCGAATCGGCGCGCCTGTGCCAGAGCGTCGAGCGAGCGTGCGAGGGCTGAAGTACCGATGGGGTGAGGAACGGTCCGTCTTGAGCACCCGCGAAGCACGGACACGACGGAGGATGCACGATGAAGACGCTCGGGATCGTTGCGCACAGCGTCGAAGGGGCGAGCCTGTGCTATGTCACGGCGTGCAGACATGCCGGGCGGCTTCTCGGCGAGTTCATGCATCCGGACATCGTTCTGTCCTCCATCCCGATGGGGCTCAGCATGCCCGCGTGGGAGTCCGGCGAGCACGCCGAGGTGGGGCGACATCTCGCCCGCGGCGTCCGCACCGTGGCCGCCACCGGCGCGGACTTTTTCATCTGCCCGGACAACACCGCGCACATTGTCCTTGAGCAGATCGTGAGCACACTTCCGATCCCCGGGCTGCACATCGCCCATGTCGTCTGTGACGAGATCGACCGGCGGGGCTTCCGCGGCGTGGGGTTGCTGGGCACGAAATGGACCATGACCGGCACGGTCTACGAGCGAGCCCTGCGCTCGCGCGGCATGACGCGTGTTATTCCTGATGAAACTCTGCGCGCGCGGATCAACCGGGCGATCTTCGAGGAGTTGTGCCACGGGGTCGTGACGGACGCGACGACGGATCTTTTCCTCGGTGCCGTCGATAATCTCAAGACTCTGGGTGCAGAGTGCGTCATCTTGGGATGCACGGAGATCCCGCTCGTCGTGACGCCGGAGAACTCCTCGCTTCCCACCATGGACTCCACTCGGCTGCTCGCCCGGCGTGCTGTCGATATGTGCATCACCGAGAAGCCCTTGGATGTGCGGCAGGGGTGGATACAGCCCTGAGGGTGCATGCCCGGTGTCGCTCGGGCGCGTCCCCATCGCTCTTGCGATCGGGAGAGGATCAAAGCCGAGCGGCTTTGGTCGAAGTCTTCACAGGCACGACACCGGTGGCTTAGACTTGCCCGTGCGGATCGTCGACCTCAGCCAAAGCCCGCTGCTCCCGATGGTCGCGGACACGATCCGCGGGCTGACGGGCGCACGCGACAGCGCCGAGCTCATGGGCGGGTTCCTCTCGCGGTACTCACGCCTGCGCCCGGTGCAGCTCTTCGTCGGCGTGCAACGCGTCGACGAGGGCGCGTACCGCGTGCTCTACACCCTCGACGCCACGCAGTGCCACGGGAGGCTCGACCTCGAGCGCTTCCGGGCCGATGCGGCGCGGCGCCCGCTGCAACACGGCGGGATCATCCCCGAGCTGGTGCAGGGCGAGCTCCCGCGCCTGGCGGTGGACCTCCGCGTCGAGAACGACCCGGCGCTGGGGTCGAGCGTCCGCGGGTACACGCGCTGCCTGGCCCTGCCCATCCTGGGCGAGGGGCGCGAGTGGGTCCTGGGGTTCAGCAACGTCCAGCAGCCTCCGGACCCGGACCAGATCGCGCAGGCGATGATGACGGCCAATCTCGTCGGGCTGGCGGACCGCAACCTGCGGTCGCTGCGCGAGATCTCCACGCTCAACACGCGACTCAACGACCAGTTCGAGCAGATCGCGAGGCTGCAGCAGGCCCTGCTCCCCGGGCGCATCCCCGAGATCCCCGGGCTGGAGATCGCCACAAGCTATCTCACGAGCGATCAGGCCGGCGGGGACTACTACGACTTCTTCGAGCTGCCCGCGGGACGCTGGGGGATCCTGATCGCCGACGTCTCGGGGCACGGGGCGGCGGCGGCGACGGTCACCGCCATGCTCCACGCGATCCTTCACAGCCACCGCAGCCTGGGCACCACCGACGGCGCCGACCCCGCGGGGATCATGCGGTTCGCCAACTCGCGCCTGGCCGCGAGCGGGATGGACGGGTCGTTTGTGACGGCGTTCTTCGCGGTGTACAACCCGCGCGACGCGAGCCTGACCTACGCGAGCTGCGGGCACAACCCGCCGAGGCTGTTGCGGGCCGGGGGAGAGATCCGGGCGCTCGACGAGGCCGCCACGTTTCCCCTGGGGATCGACGCGGGGATGGAGGTCACCACCGCGCGGGCCGACCTGGCCCCGGGCGACACCCTCCTGCTCTACACCGACGGGATCACCGAGCTGTTCGGGGGCGATCGCGAGCTGTTCGGCGTGGAGCGCCTCGACGCCACGCTCCGCACGACCCAAGGCGGGCCCGACGAGGTCGTGGACGCGGTGCATCGGGCGCTCTACGCCCACCGGGGGGCGGCGACGCGCGACGACGACCAAACCCTGGTCGCGGTGCGTCATCACGGGTTGTGCGCGCTGTGAGCCCCGCGATGAGCGTGATCCCATGAGCACCATGCACGAATGGTTCGAGAACTCCGGGACGGGGGGCGCGCCCGGGCTGTGCTTCGAGTGCACGATGTGCGGGAACTGCTGCACGGGCCCGGAGGGGTACGTGCTGGTCTCCGACGCCGAGGTCACCGCGCTGTCGCTCCGCCTCGGGCTCACGCGCGAGGCGTTCCTCGAGCGCTACACGCACGTGACCAGCGTCGGACGCTCGCTGATCGAGATCGCCACGACCCACGGGAACGACTGCGTTTTCCTCGACCGGACGACGAAGCCCGGACGAGCGGTGTGCGGCGTGTACGAGGACCGCCCGGTGCAGTGCCGCACGTGGCCCTTCTGGAAGAGCAACCTGGTCTCGCGCCATTCGTGGGAGCGTGCCAAGCGCATCTGCCCGGGGATCGACAAGGGCCCGCGGGTGAGCGTGACGCAGATCCGCGTGCGCCGGGATTCGATCGAGATCTGAGCATGGACCACGAGGACCGGCAGCTCGCGTTGGCGTGGCTCGACGCCGTCGGGCGCGACGAGGTGGCGCACGGGCTCGAAGAGATCTACGCGATGGTGGCACGAGACACTTTGGAGCGGCGGGCCTCGCAGAACGGCCCGCGCTGCGACGCCTCGGGACGGTGCTGCCACTTCGAGGCGTGGGGGCATCGCCTGTACGTCACCGGGCTGGAGGCGGCGTACACGCTGACGCGGCGCCCAAGCACGTCCGCAGGCCCAGCCACCGCGCCGGCGACGCCCGGGAGTCTCACGCTCCCGCAGATCGCCTCGGCCCGGGCCCGGGGTGATTGTCCGTTTCTCGAAGGAACGCTCTGCACGGTCCACGACGTGAAGCCGCTCGCCTGCCGCACGTACTACTGCGATCCCTCGGCCCAGGACTGGCAGCAGGAGCTCACCGAGAGGGGGCTGGCCCAGATCCGCGCTCTCCACGACCGCTTCGGCGTGGAATACCGCTATGGAGAATGGCGCGACATGCTCGACGCCCTCGCCGGGGCCCGTGGGGAGTCGCGCGCGGAGGCGTCCGGATAGCCGCGCACGAACCCCGGGATTGCGGTAGGCTCTGGGCATGAGCGAGCAGGCACCATCCCGGGCCGGGCGTTGGGACGAGACGGCGGCGTACATCCGCGAGGTCTTCGGGGCCGTGGGGTCCAACGATCGCGACCACCAGATGGCCACGCTGATGCAGCGCGCGGTGGCGGCGGGGTTGCCCGACATCGCGATCACCGCCGAGGTCGGGCGGTTGCTCAAGCTGCTCACCGTGATGACCACGGGCGGGCGCGATTCGGTGGGGCGCGTGCTCGAGGTGGGAACGCTGGCGGGGTACTCGGGGATCTGGATCGCGCGCGGGCTGTCGTACGGCGGGCGGCTGTACACGATCGAGGCCGACGACAAGCACCAGGCGTTCGCGCGGTCGGAGTTCGCGCGGGCCGGGGTCTCGGACCGGGTGGACCTGGTCTCGGGCCGAGCGATGGACGTGCTGCCCCGGCTGGCGAGCGAGATCGGGTACGGCGGGCTGGACCTGGCGTTCCTCGACGCGGACAAGCGTGAGTACGCCGACTACGCGCGCGTCATCAAGCCCCTCCTGCGCCAGGGCGGCGTGCTGGTCGCGGACAACTGCCTGGGGAGCGGGGCGAACTGGTGGATCTGCGACCCTGCGGGCAAGAGCGAGCACCGCGACGCGGTGGACCGGTTCAACCGGGCGATGATGCAGGACAGCGACTTTGTGACGGCGTGCGTCCCGCTCCGCGAGGGAGTGCTGGTGGCGCTGAAGACGCGGTAGACCGGCGTGTCGGCGCCGCGGCATGCTGGGTCATCCCGCCGGGCCTCCCCGTCGGGCCTCCCAGGGGAGTTTCTCTCGTACACTGGCGTCGTGACCGGCCCCTTCGCGCCCATCCCCGAGATCCTGGACGAGCTCCGCGCGGGGCGGATGGTGGTGCTCACCGACGACGAACACCGGGAGAACGAGGGCGATCTGGTCCTCCCCGCCCAGTTCGTCACGCCCGACGCGGTGACGTTCCTTCTCTCCAAGGCCCTGGGCTATCTGTGCCTCTCGCTGACCGAGGGCGACTGCGACCGCCTCCACCTGCACCCCCAGGCCTCCACGAACACCTCCCGGCGGGGGACAGCGTTCACCGTCTCGATCGACCTCCACCCCGCGCACGGCGGGACGACCGGGGTGTCGGCCAAGGAGCGGGCCCGCTGCGTCCAGATGGCTATCGACGCCCGATACGGGCCCGACGACTTTGTTCGCCCCGGGCACATCAACCCCCTGCGTTCACGCGACGGGGGGGTCCTGGTGCGGGCCGGGCAGACCGAGGGCTCGCTGGACCTGTGCCGTCTCGCGGGGCTGTACCCGGCGGCGTGCATCATCGAGATCATGAAGCCCGACGGCGAGATGGCGCGCCTGCCCGACCTCCGGGAGTTCTGCGCCACCCACGCGCTCAAGATGTGCTCGGTGGCGCAGATCATCGAGCACCGCCTCGCCCGCGAGAGCCTGGTCCGGCGTCTGGGCGAGCCGCACCCGCTGCGGACGGAGCTTGGAGAGTTCCGCGCGGTGCTGTACGAATCCCGGGTGGACCCCCTGCCCCACCTCGTGCTGCTCAAGGGCGAGGTGGGCCCGAGCCGACCGACGCTCGTGCGGATGCACCGGCGCAACCTCCTGGGTGACGTGTTCCTGGATCTCGACTCGACGCCCTCCGGGGCGAGCGCGGCGTCGCTGCACGAGTCGATGCGGATGATCGAGCGCGAGGGCTCGGGCGTGATCGTGTACCTGCGGACCAACAACCGCGAAGGGCGCGGAGAGAGCGCGGGGCTGGAGGCCGAGCTGCAGACCCTCCGCACGCCCGGCGCGGACGGGGACGCGCCGGACCTGGGCGGGGGCGCGGGGCCACTGCGGGAGTTCGGCATCGGGGGGCAGATTCTTCGGGATCTCGGGCTCCGGAAACTGCGCCTGCTGACCAACTCGAACCGCTCGCTCCCCGCTCTGGAGGGGTTCGGGCTGGAGATCGTCGAGCGTGTGGCCATCGCGAACTCGGGGGGCTGAACTACTTGCGTGCGGAGTGGCGGGCGTGGTAGGCTCCGGTGGTTGGATCCGCAAAGCTTGGTGGTGGGCTTGGGAGTGGGCATAGAGCGTGAGTCGTCGGGTCGGCGATTGGGGTGCCTCTGAGCCACCCCGGCAAAGGAGCGTGGAATGAACATCGGCTTTGGTGTGGGTCGTGGCATGCGTCGTGTCGTGGGCCGTGGCGTGTGGTCGTGCGCGGCGGTGGTCGCCTTCGCCTCCTCGGCGCTGGGCCAGTTCAGCGCCGGGCCCGACGTCATCTACTCCGACGTCCAGGGCATCACGAACTGGGGCTCGCTGAGCGGCGTGCGCGCGTACTCCCTGGGCTCGCACACCTGCAACATCGGGGACACCACGCTGGTGTGGGGCTTCAGCGTCGCCGGATCGCCCGGCCTCGCGATGAACGCCTACCGCCTGAGCGACGGGCGGCTCGAGCAGATCGGGCTGGGCTGGGTGAAGACGGCGTGCTGCGCCGGCAACGGGCCGGGATGTCTCTCGCTCTCGTGCACCAGCGCCTCGGGAACGGGGCTCAAGCCCGGGTGCCGAGACGTGTACGGCTCGTCGTACAACGGCGGGCAGTCGCGCCTCGCGCCCCGCTCGTACTTCAACGCGTGGACGGGGGCGCTCCAGGCCCCGCAGAACGCCACGGGGCTCTCCGTGATCGATCGTCGCCTGCAGGTCGCCGAGGCCGACCTCGTGAGCGGAGGGCAGTACTTCGTCGAGGGCGTGTACGTGGGCAGCGACGACGCCGCGGCGGGAAATCAGAACAACAACGCGTCGTACAAGCGCGTGCTGCTGGACACCACGTCGTTCAACCTGACCGAGACGGGGGTGATGAACGTGATGACGCCCGCGATCTACGCGTGGCGCGACCACGGGCTGGGCCCGGACGTGCCCGACCCCCGCGTCCGCGTATTCCCGGTGGACGTGCCCGACGAGGGGCGGTTCTACGCGGCGAGCAAGGCGACGCCCGTGGGCGAGGGATGGTGGCGGTACGACTACGCCGTGTTCAACCTGAACTCGCACCGCAGCGGGGAATCGTGGCGTGTCCCGGTGCGGCTGAACGTGCGGACGCGCAACGTCTCGGTCCGCTCGCCTCGGTCGCACTCGGGCGAGGTCTTCGACAACGTCGCCTGGGGATCGGCCCGGGCGGAAGGAAAGATCAACTGGGCGTGCGCCGACAAGTTCGTGACCAACCCCAACGCCAACGCGATCCGCTGGGGCACCATGTTCAACTTCTCGTTCGAGGCGGCGGCGGCGCCCGAGCCCGACAACGCCCAGGCGCGGTGCTCGCTGGGGCTCTTCCGTCCGGGAGCCGTGCCCAGCGTGAGCGTCGCCGGGCTGGCGATGCCCGGCGTCTCGGTGTGCCCCGCGGACTTTGACAACGGCTCGCTCACCGGACGCCCCGACGGCGGGGTCACCATCGACGACCTCACCTACTACCTCGGGCTCTATTTCTCGGGCAACCTCGAGGCCGACCTCGAACCCGACACGGGGCAGGACCGCGGTGTGACCATCGACGATCTCATCCTCTACCTCGGGAGCTACTCCGCGGGGTGCTGAACCGCCGCCACGGCGTGGCGAATCTCCGGACCGGTCGCCCCCCGCGATCGGTCCTTTTTTTCTGGGATGCCCGGGCCCAGTAAGATCGTCGTGGCAAACTCGCCGGGCAGAGCTGGACAGTCCTCCGCGGCGAAAGGAGCCCGATCGCGTGAACACGTCGAAGAAGACCTCTGCGCGGAAACGCCCGACCGCGAGCGCGGCTCGCGCTCCGTCGCGCAGCACCGCCGCGGGAAAGGCCAAGCGCACGAGCTCGGGCGTGGCCGAAATCCTGGCCGATCTTCAAAGGATGGGCTCGGAGAAGGTCCGGCGTCAGATGCTCGAACAGTTCGGCGTGCCCAACGACGACGCCTTCGGGGTGGGCATGGTCAAGATCCACGCGCTCGCCCGACGGCTCGGACGCGACCACGAGCTCGCCCTGAAGCTCTGGAAGAGCGGGAACTACGAGGCGCGGACCCTGGCGGCGTTCGTCGCCGAGCCAGCGATGTTGACTCCGGCGCAGATGGACGAGTGGTGCCGGGGCTTCAACAGCTGGGCGATCTGCGACACGCACTGCTTCCACCTTTTCGACAAGACACCGCACGCCTTCCGCAAGATCGAGCAGTGGGCGGATCGAAGCGAGGAGTTCGTGAAGCGGGCGGCGTTCGCGCTCCTCGCCGGGCTCGCCCTGCACGACAAGGCCGGCGAGGACGCCCCGTTCCGGCGATGCCTGCCCCTGGTGGAGAAGGCGGCGGACGACCCGCGCAACTTCGTCAAGAAGGGCGTGAGCTGGGCGCTCCGCGCCGTCGCGGGGCGCAGCCCGGATCTGCACGCGGCGGCCCTCGAGCTCGCCTCGCGCCTCGCCCAGTCCGACATCGCCCCCGCACGCTGGATCGGCAGGGACACCCTCCGCGACATCACCCGACCTCTGGTCGTCCAGCGCGCGGAAAAACGAGCGGCGCAGCGAGCGGCCCGGCTGTCAAGAAAGTCCCGCCCGGACCGATGAACCGGCGCGCCCGATGATCCACCCCGCGTGAGCAGAATGTCCGGGCGTCGAGATCACGCCCTGGGCGCGTCGCCTGGCTTCTTTCCGGCGGCGAGCAGGCGCACCGCGTCGTCCGGGGAGATCGTCCCCTCGGCGACATACGCCGCGATCTCACGCCGGGACTCCTCGCGGGCCTTGGTCTCGCTGACCCGACGAAGTGCCCCGGCGATGATCCCCACGATGCCCGCGAGCAGCCCGAGCGTGACCGCGACGAGCGGGATCGCCACGCCCATCTCCTGCACCGTGTCGCCCAGGATGAATGCCGAGTTGCACATGGTTCGCTCCCTTACGCGTCCTTCCCGCCGGCCTTCATCAGGCGCTCGCCCTGCTCGGGGGTCATGGAGCCCTCGGCGATGAACGCCGCGATCTCACGCCGCGTCCGCTCGCGGGCCACGCCCCGGATCACCGACGCCAGCGAGCGGATCCCCACGACGCACACGATGCCCGCGAAGATCAGCACCGGGACCAGAAAATCCGGATCGGTGAAGCGGCGCAGCGCGTCGTCGGACTCAAAGAAGTTCATGCGTCGCACTCCGCGTGAGAACTCGAAACCCGGGCGCCCAGAGCCATGGCCCCGCCGATTCTCTTGGGAAGGATACCGGGAGAGTTTCACCCGACGAAGCCAGGAACGCGGTTCGGGGTTCGTTTGCGCGGGCTACAAACGCCCTTTCACGATCTCGCGGTACATCAGGAGCGCCCAGGCGGAGTAGAACGCGAATGCCGGGAGCTCGTCGGTGCGGCGGATGGTGGTCCTTCCGAAGACCTGGGTCATGTCGCGGGCGAGGCTCGCCGGGTAGTGGAAGTTCGCGAAGCCCGTGTCGACGAGGGCCCGGGGCGCCTCGCGCGCCAGCCGCAGCGCCAGGCGGTCCATGTTCTCCTCTCGGGTGAGGGCCTTGTCCTCGCCCAGGACATCGAACCCGAAGCGCCCGCCGTCGACCCGCAGAAGTCGACCGTCGCGGGTGTAGATGTCGAGCATGTCGCGCAGGCGGATATCGATCTTGGCGTTGACGGCGGGCACGCTCTCGCTCGCGGCGGCGATCATGGCCCCGGCCACGCCCCCAACCAGATAGCCCGTCGCGACGCGCGACGTGGACACGGGCGTGGTTTCCGCCGAGAATCTCCGCACGCTCTGGTCCACACGTGCCCGCACGAGCAGGACGATGTCCGCGGCCCGGAGCGCGTCGCTCTGGTGGGGAGGCGGGGGCCAGAACTCCAGCATGTACATCGCCTCGGGGGCCCCCACCGCCGCGTTCATGGTCTTGATCGATCGCGGCGCGGGCACCCGGCCCAAATCGTCGGCCGTGGCCACAAACGCCCGCGCACGGTTGGTCCGCAGGACGTCCAGCATGGCCGAGGCGTGCTCGCGGCTGGTGCGTGCGATGATGGCCGGCGTGCCGCGTCGGTAGATCTGGGCGGCGTCGATGGGCGCGATCGCGCACGCCGTGCCCAGGATCGCGACCGCGCTGCTCTCGTCGCACCCCTCGGGCCAGCCCACGATGGAGAGATAGGACTCGGCGTGCATCACCCCAGTCTACCGCCGAGCAACAATGGAGGATGCGGTCGCCCCGGCGAAAAACGCTCACCGCCCGAGAACTCGCGCTCGTCGAGTCGGCCATGGGCATGTACGCGCAGGGGTGGTTCCCGATGCACGACTCGGGGAACGACGGGAAGGGCGAGGTCCGCTGGGTCCAGCCGCACCAGCGCGGGATCATCCCCCTGGACCCCGACGTGTTCCGCGTCCCCAGGTCGCTGCGTCAGCGCGTCCGCGGGGGCGGGCTCGTGATCACCTGCGACAAGGTGTTCGACCGCGTCATCCGCGAATGCGCCGCCCCCGCCAAGGGGCGCGAGGAGACCTGGCTCGACCCGACGATCATCGGGCTCTTCGAGCTGCTCCACCGGGCGGGGCTCGCGCACAGCGTGGAGGCCTGGGCGCCCGCCACCCGCGACGCGGGCACGACCCGGCTTGAGCTCTCCCACACGCTCGTCGGCGGGCTGTACGGGCTGTGCGTCGGGTCGGTGTTCTGCGGCGAGTCCATGTTCTCCCGCCCCGCCCTGGGCGGGACCGACGCCAGCAAGGTCTGCCTGGTCCACCTCGTCGAGCACCTCCGTGCCCGCAAGTTCACCCTGCTCGACGCCCAGCTCACCAACACCCACCTCGAACAGTTCGGAACGTTCGAGATGCCCCGGACCGAGTACCTCGCGCACCTCGACGAGGCGAGCGCGGCACGGGTGACCTGGGGCAAGTTCGACCCGGCCCGCGCCGTGGAACGCGGCGCGGAGAGGTCCAGGAAGCAGAAGTAAAACGCCTGGGCCCGGGCGCTCCCGCCCCGAGGCCAACCCAGGACGCACTACGATGCGTGCATGACCAGCCCCGCGTCCGTCCGAGAGAGCCGCACGCTCGTCCACGCCGTGCAGAGATGCCTGAACGCCTCGTGCGCCCGCGAGTTCCCGCTCTCGAGCGTGCTCACGGGGTGTCCGTCGTGCGGCGAGCTTCTGGACGTCTCGTACGATTTCCCGCCCGGATACCTGCGTGATTTCTCGCTGTTCGAGCCGCGGGGCATGACCAAGGGCCCGCGTTCCGCCGCCGGCGTCTTCCCCGCGACGCCCGCCGCGCTCGACTTCTCCGGCGTGTGGCGCTTCCGCGAGCTGCTCCCGTTCTATCGCGACGAGCGCGAGATCGTGACCATCGGCGAGGGCCGCACGAACCTCCAGCGGGCCGACCAGCTCGCGCCCAAGATCGGGATCGATCCGGCCCGGGGCGGGATGCTGTACCTCCAGTACGAGGGCTTCAACCCCAGCGGCAGTTTCAAGGACAACGGGATGGCCGCCGGGTTCACCCACGCCCGCATGGTGAACGCCTCGCGGGTGGCGTGCGCCTCCACCGGGAACACGTCGGCGTCGCTCGCCGTCTACGCCGCCCTCACCGGTGTGGCGTGCTTTGTCTTCATCGGCGAAGGGAAGATCGCCTACGGCAAGCTCAGCCAGGCCCTGGAGTACGGCTCCACGACGCTCCAGGTCGCGGGCGACTTTGATGCCTGCCTCGCCCGGGTCCGCGAGATCGCCGAGACCATGCCCGAGGTCGGCGTGTACCTCATGAACTCGGTCAACCCCTTCCGCCTCGAGGGGCAGAAGACCATCATGCTCCGCGTCCTGGAGGGGCTCGACTGGAACATCCCGGACTGGATCGTCGTCCCCGGGGGCAACCTCGGGAACTGCTCGGCGTTCGGGAAGGCGTTCCTCGAGCTCAAGCGCCTGGGGCTGGTCCGCAAGATCCCGCGCCTGGCCGTCATCCAGGCCCGCGGCTCGCGCACCCTGGACCGCGTCTTCAACGACATGGGTGTGCGCTGGGCGCCCGCCGCGGGGTCGGACCTCCTGGGCACCTACGACCGCGCCAAGGTCCGTGCCGAGTACGAGCGGATGGACGCCGCCCGCGAGCGGGCCCACACCGTCGCCACCGCGATCGAGATCAACCGCCCGGTCAACCTCTCCAAGGCGCTCCGCGCCCTGCACGCGATGAACGGCGTGGTGCGCAGCGTCGGCGACGGGGAGATCGTCGAGCACAAGGCTTTGGTCGGACGCCACGGGTTCGGGTGCGAGCCGGCGAGCGGAGCCTCGGTCGCCGGGGCGGCGATGCTCCTGAAGGAGGGCGTCATCGCCCCGCACGAAACCGTCGTCTGCGTCCTCACCGGGCACGTCCTCAAGGACCCCGATGTCACGGTGGCGTACCACACAGGCATCGACGCCAAGGCCGCGGCGGTGGACCTCTCCGCCGCACGCCCGACCGGGCGCATCAGCAACAAGCCGATCAAGGTCGCCGACGAGATGGGGGCGATCCTGCGGGCGATGGGGGTCAAGGCCTGACCACGGCGCCTCCGCGGCGCGAAGACGTACGCCCGCGCCGAACCCCCGGGGCCATCACGCCTCGATTCAGCTCTTGCCGATCAGCCCGAGCTGCTCGTCGATGATCTCTTCCATCTGCTTCGTGTGGGCCGGGGCGTGGCCCATCGCGCCCCACAGGATCTCGCCCGTGGGGCTGACCACGTAGAACGTCGGGAACCCGCCCACCCGGAAATCGCTCGTGAGCTTCTCGGCCTTGAGCAGGAGCTGGTACGTGAAGTTGTTGTCCTTCATGTACTTCGCCGGGTCCGCCTTCTTGTCACGCTCGAAGTTGAACCCCACCACCGCGACCGGCTTGCCCTTGTACTTCTCGTGCAGGGCCTGCATCCCGGGCATGGCGGCCCGGCAGGGCGGGCACCACGTCCCCCAGAAATCCACCACCAGCACCTTGCCCTTGAAGCTCTCGAGCGTCCACTCCTTGCCCGAGGGGTCTTGGAGCGAGAAGTCCGGGCACTTGGCCCCCGCCTCGAGCATGCCGCGCTCGGTCTTGTGCTTGCCCTTGCCCGCCTGACCCCCGCCCGGCTGGGGCTTGTCCGAGTCGGCGAGCTTCTTCTTTTCAGCGCCCAGCGCCCGGATGCGGTATCCCTCGGGCGCGCTCAGCGCGAAGGGCATCGCCGCCACCGACGCGTTGGTCTTGACGCCCGAGAGCGTCAGCACGCGGACGTTCTTCTCCGCCGTCTCGCCGCCCTTCTCACTCTTGGGGGCCGCGTCGAGGATCCGCTCGATCCGGCGCGGGAGCTTGTCCGAATCCGCGAGGAAGATCCGCAGCGTCCCCTCGCCGTCCTTGGACCCCACCACCCGGAGGATCGTGCAGGGCGTGGCGTCGGCCTCGCCCTTGCCCTCGCTCGTGATCGTCGCGCCCTCGAAGGTCATCGGCGCGTCGCCCACCACCTCCCACACCACCAGCGGGTCCACCGACTGGCCCTTGGCGAACTCGCGGAGCTGCTCGGTCTTCTCAACGCCCCGGGTCTCCACGACCTTCTCGGTTTCCTTCTCGGCCCACGCCGTCGCCCCGTCGCTCCCCACCCGCAGCGGCATCTTGGGCCCCTCCTTCCCCTGCGCGTCGACACTGCGCCAATGCCCCACGACGTGCATCATCCACCCGCCCGCGTCGGCGCGGACAAAGGTGACGTTGGCCTGACGCTTGGGCGTGTTCGCCGCCAAGGGTCCTTCGGCGAAGGAGATCGCGGTGTAGGAGATGGCCCGGAGCTCCGACGCCGCCTTCCCCGCCGCCTGGGCGAGTGCGACCGCGTCGTTGGGCGCGTCGTGGGGGGCATCGTCGGTCGTCGCCGCCAGAGCCGCGGGCCCACTCCAAGAGCCCGCGCCCCCGAAAATGAACGCCGCCGAGGTCAGGACGCACGCGATGCCGTGACGCATGAGCAATCTCCTATTTCGCGGCCCATTCAGCGAGCCCGCGCGATGCGATCGCGGGAATCATACGACCCCCGCGCCCGTCGTGTTTCTGGCCCTCCATGCTCAGCGGATCGGCGTGTCTTCAGCCTCGAGCAGCACCAGCACCCTCAGCAGCTCGGCGATCGACCAGGCCTGCGCCATGCACCCGTCGCCCTTGCGCGGGCGGGCGGGCGTGCTGTCCCCGTCGTAGACCTCGCAGAGCTGCAGCACCGACGGCGCGGACGCGTGCCTGCCCGTCAGCTCGCCCAGCAGGGGCTCCAGGCACTCCCGCGCCGCCGAGCGGGCCGTGCGCGAGAACTGCCCCACGCGCAGCACCGCCTCGGCGTAGGCGCCGATCAGCCAGGGCCACACCGTCCCGTTGTGGTACGCCCCGTCCCGCGACATAAGGTCGCCCTCGAACCGCCCGCGATACGCCGGATCTCGCGGCGAAAGCGTGCGCAGCCCCAGCGGGGTCAGCAGGTGCTCGCGCACGCACGCCAGCACGCCCTGGCGCTGCGATTCCTCCAGGGGCGAGTGCATCAGGCTCACCGCGAAGATCTGGTTGGGGCGGATCTGGCGCGAGGGCTCCCACCCCCCGGAGACCGGCGTGAGCACGTCGAACAGGCATCGCTCCTCGCTGTTCCAGAACTTCTGGCGCAGGCTCGCCCCCGCGCGCTCCGCCGACTGACGCAGCTCCCGGGCGGTGCGCGGCTGCTCGGGCTCGATCGCCGACGCGAGCCTCGACAACCCCGAGCACCACAGCGCGTTGACCTCGACGGGCTTGCCGTGGCGCGGCGTGAAGACGATCCCGTCACGCTTCGCGTCCATCCAGGTGAGCTGGGTCCCGACGTCGCCCGCGCACACGAGCCCGTCGGCGGGGTCGACGCGGATCCCGAAGTCCGTCCCGCGCCGGTACGCCTCGACGATGTCCAGGCACGCCGCCCGGATCTCCCCGCCGAACCCGGCGCGGTCCTCGGTCGCCTCGAGGTACGCGCACGCCGCCTGGAGATACCACAACGACGCATCGACGGTGTTGTACTCGGCCTTGCCCGTGGCGTTGTCGAAACAGTTGGGGATGAGCCCGTGACGCCGGAGGCGGGCGAAGGCGTCGAGCGTGGCCCGCGCCTCGTCGAAACGCCGCGTCGCCAGCAGCAGCCCGGGGAGCGAGACGCACGTGTCACGCCCCCAGTCGCTGAACCAGGGATACCCCGCGATCACCGACACGCCGCCCGTGCGGGGAGTCCGGGCCGTCTCGCCGCGGCGCACGACGAACTGATCCGACGCGAGCACCAACGCGGCGGCCTCGTCGCGCGACGCGCCCTTCACGCCCCGCACCAACGCCGCGATCCGCCGACGCTTGGGGGCGCGGGCCTCGTCGAACGCCCCGGGCTCGTCGCTGTCGTTGACCCACGCGCGGAGCTCGATGCACGCCCCGCGCGGGTCCGGCGTCCTGGGGTCCTTCCCGCACTCCACCACGAACACGCCGGGGCAGAACAGATCTTCGAGCCCGTCCTGCCCGCGGAGAAGATCCCGGCGGTACTCGAAGTTCCGCCACCAACTCTTGTCCTCGATGAACCGGGCGCCCTCGACCCGGAGCGCGAGCCGAACACCCCGGGCGAAGAGATCGATCCTCCCCGCCTCGGGCGCGCTCACCGCGACCCCGCCCGAAGACTCCCCGTCCGCGGAGAGCAGCTCGTGAAAATCCCGCATCGCGGCGAGGGGGCGCAGCTCCAGCCACGCACGCCGCCCGGGCGTCCGCACGCGGTACCGCACCACCGCCGAGTTCTGCCCGTCCAGGAGCAGGAGTTCTTTGGAGACCCGGATCCCGCCCCGCCGCCCCGTGGGGCGATAGTCCCACCGCACGCTCGTGCCCTGGTGGCAGAAGCGTTCGAGCCCGGTTGCGAAGGCGGTCTCGGGCTCGGGCGTCCCGCCCCACTTGAACTGGGTGAGCTTGTGGCGTGTGAGCCCGACACACCCCAGGGTCCCCGCGCTCTCGACCACGAGCGTCTCGTCCAAGGCCTGGAGCGTCGCGACGCGTCCCACGGGAGGGGCCGTGGCGCCCACGAGCAGCCCGTGGTACCGCCGCTCGGGCGTTCCGGACACCGTAC
Source organism: uncultured Phycisphaeraceae bacterium (assembly GCA_964614075.1). Classification (GTDB taxonomy): domain Bacteria; phylum Planctomycetota; class Phycisphaerae; order Phycisphaerales; family UBA1924. The sequence goes on along the minus strand of CAZTJZ010000011.1, from coordinate 7,615 downwards.
CCATCGCGAACCCGCCCAGGGCGTTGGTGAGCACCCACTCGGCGTGGCGCGCGTCACGCAGGCGCCGGCCCGTCAGGACCGACTCGGGCAGCGTGCTGGAGAGCTCGATCTCCGCGGGCATCGTGGCGGATGGTACTGCGTTCACGGCGTCTCCAGGCTTGACCGACATCACGTACCCCCGAAAGCTATGGGATGCCGAGCCTGACCCACCCGTCTCGCCCACTCCCGGTCGATCCCAGCCGACCCCTCGATATGTCCCCCACGCCGAACGAACCCGCGCCGGGACACACGGTCTTCTCCCCCGCGGGCAAGTTCGTCGACGACGCCATCACGTTCGACGACGTGCTCCTGATCCCGCGGCGCTCGGGCGTCATGCCCGCCGACGCCGACACCTCCACGCGCCTCACACGCACCATCACCCTCAACATCCCGCTCCTGTCCGCGCCCATGGACACCGTCACCGAGGCGGCCCTCTCCATCGCCCTCGCGCAAGAGGGCGGCATGGGGATCATCCACAAGAACATGCCCGTCGAGGCCCAGGCCCGCGAGGTCGCCAAGGTCAAGCGGTCGGCGAACGGCGTGATCCTGGTCCCCCTCACCCTGGGCCCCGACGACAGCGTCGCCCGCGCCAAGGAACTCATGCGCGCCCACAACGTCTCGGGGTTCGCCGTCACCGAGGACGGCGGACGCACCCTCCGCGGGAAGGGCAAGGTCCTGGGCATCATCACCAGCCGGGATCTCAAGTTCGTCGAGGATCACGCGATCAAGGTGAGCGAAGTCATGACCGGCCCGTCGCGCGGGAAATCGCTCATCACCGCGCCCGCCGGGACCACCCTCCAGCAGGCCGAGGACATCCTCTACCGCCACAAGGTCGAGAAGCTGCTCCTGGTCGACGCCTCGGGAAACCTCGCCGGGCTCATCACCATGCGCGACATCGACCGGCTCAGCCAGTTCCCGCGCGCCTGCCGCGACGGGCGGGGGCGATTGCGCACCGGGGCGGCGGTGGGCGTGGACCAGTACGAACGCGTCGAGGCGCTCCTCGCCGCGGAGGTCGACGTGCTCGTCGTGGACACGGCCCACGGGCACAGCGAGAACGTCCTGCGCACGCTCCGCACCATCCGCCAGATGCCCGGGCCGGCCCGGTCGGGCGTGCAGATCATCGCGGGGAACATCGCCACCGCCCACGCCGCCAGAGACCTGGTCGAGGCCGGCGCGGACGCGGTCAAGGTCGGCATCGGCCCCGGTTCGATCTGCACGACGCGCGTGGTCACGGGCGTCGGCGTGCCGCAGATCTCCGCCGTCATGCACGCCGCCCGCGCCATCGCCGAGCTGGGCGCCGACGTCCCGGTGATCGCCGACGGCGGGGTGCGGTACAGCGGGGACATCCCCAAGGCCCTCGCCGCCGGGGCGCACACCGTCATGATGGGCTCGCTCTTCGCCGGGCTGGACGAGAGCCCGGGGGAGATGGTGATCAGCGGCGGACGACGGTACAAGAGCTACCGCGGGATGGGCAGCGAGGGGGCGATGAACGCCGGAAGCGCCGACCGCTACCGCCAGGCCGAGAAGCTCGCCGACGCCGGCAAGCCCAAGTTCGTCCCCGAGGGCGTCGAGGGGCTCGTGCCGTACCGCGGCCCGCTCGCGGAGTTCGTGTACCAGCTGGTGGGCGGGCTGCGCAGCGCCATGGGCTACCTGGGCTGCCGGACCATCGAGGAACTGCGTCGGGAGGCCCGGTTCTGCCGCGTCTCCCCCGCCACGGTCGTGGAGAATCACCCCCACGACATCGTGATCACCAAGGAAAGCCCGAACTACCAGGCCGGACGCGGGAAGGAATGACCATGGCCCGATTCCTGCCGCGTTCCGCGGGCGATGGTCCGGAAACCAGCCCGATTCCTGACATTCTCTCTTGACGCCGAGTTCCCCGCGTGCTGTACTAGCTCGCTCGGATTCGTCGGTTCACCTCTCAGGACATTTCCATGAAAAAGATGATGCTGTCGGCGGTGCTGGGTGTGTGCGCGCTCGCGACGCTGGCGTCGGGGGCGCCGCGCGAGAGCGTCACGCTCACGGGCGTGAACTCGATCGACGAGCTCGACCAGGCCGGGAACGAGGTCCGATCGCACGACTTCGCCGGCGCCTACACCGCGCGCGGGCTGCGGTTCGAGGGATCGCTTCAGGAGGTCAACCTCGACACCTGGGCGGCGGACTCGCGCGTCGTCGTGGGCCCCCCGGGCGGCGTGCCCACGCTCGTCGTCCAGTTCTTCGACACCCAGGACTTCACCGACAGCGTCTCGATCGCGCCGGGCTTCCGCGTGGACCTCGTGACGGGAACGACCGCCGCGGGGACGTGGCAGTTCCGGTTCTTCGAAGACTTCTGGGATGACGATCCGGTCTTCGGCGGGACGGGCGGGCCCGATGCGGCGTGGAACACGATCACCATCACGCTCGACGACGAGGTCACTCCGCCGCCGCCGCTCCCCACCGGGAACGAGGTCGTGACGTTCACGGGGCTGGTCTCCGAGGGGCCCAACGGGGCGGGCGGTGTGTTCGGCGTCGCCGAGGGGCTCGGGACCCACGTCTTCACGGGCGGGTACACCGCCACGGCGGTCGGGATGTCGGGGCGGCTTCTCGGGAGTGAGTTCAACGAGGACGTGCGCTTCCGCATCACCTCGCCCGGCGGACGCTCGTTCATTCTTCAGCCGATCGTGGACGGCGTGGACGCGCCCGCACGCGACGTGAATCCGATCTCCGTTCGTGTTCCCTTCCCGGAGCCCGCGGCCGGGACATGGGCGTTCCAGGCGTTCGAGACGATCAACGACACCGGGATCGACGGCACATGGTCGACCGTCTCCTTTGCGCTGGCCAGCGCCCCTCCTCCCACGCCCCCGACCGCCGAGGATCTGGGCACAATCTCGCAGACGCACGCGGGCGAGTTGGTCTCGGGCGCCGCGCTCGGCGCGGGCGAGGTGCGTTGGTACCGCTTCACCACGACGGGCGACGCGCTCGCCGGCGGATCGTTCCTCGATCTCACCACGCTGGGGAGCGTGCTCTCGCCCAACCAGTTCGGACCAAACGACACCATGATCGCCCTCTACACGCTCAACGGTGCCGTGTACGCCACGGACGACGACGACAGCGCGGGGTTCCTCAGCCAGCTGAGCTTCGGCGCCACGGCGCCCACGCGCCCCGCGGACGGAACCGGGATCCTGTTCTCGGGTCAGGACGGGGAGCTTCCGGCGGGGACGTACTACCTCGCGGTGGGCGCGTTCCGGCTCGACGCGGGCGCCGAGTTCAATGCCGTCAGCACCGGGACCACCACGGGCACGATCAACCTCACCTTCCGGACCGACCTCGCGGGCGAGCCCGAGTGCGTCGCGGACTTTGACGACGGCTCGGGCACGGGCACCCGCGACGGCGGGGTCACCATCGACGATCTCGTCTACTACCTGGGCCTGTTCGGGCAGGGCGACATCAACGCCGACATCGATAACGGCACGTTCACGGGCACGCGGGATCAGGGCGTCACCATCGATGACCTGATCTACTACCTCATCCGGTTCGCGGCGGGCTGCTGAACAACGCGGTTGGGCGGATTCGAACCGCCGACCTGCGGTTTAGGAAACCGCTGCTCTATCCAACTGAGCTACAACCGCACGCGCGGATGGTACGCGCGGGCGGGGAGTGCGCCCGGGCATCCGGGCGGGCACGCGCCGCCGCGCTTGTGTATAGTGACGCCTTACTTCCCGGAGTCCCCGGGGCGCACGGAGAACACAGAATGGGAAGCACGGCGTTGGTTCGGAGGGGTTCGTTGCGTTTGTTCTCGACCCGGCGCGGCGGAGCCATGAAGGGCTGCCTCATCACGCTCGCGATACTGCTCGTGCTCGCGATCGCCGGCGGGATCATCGTGGCCATGAACTGGAAGGGGTGGGTGGGATCGTTCCTCAAGAGCGGGGTCAGCCAGACCTTGGCCCAGTCCTCGCTGCCCCAGGACCAGAAGGACCGGATCAACGCCCGCGTGAACTCCTTCGCCGACGACTTCAAGAACGGGAAGATCCCGCTCGATCAGCTGGAGCCCGTGTTCAAGGAGTTCGCCGAGGGCCCGCTCTTCCCCCTCGCGTTGATCTTCGCGGTGGACGAGCAGCACATCAAGAACGCCTCGCTCACCGAAGAGGAGAAGAAGAACGGCCGCCGCCAGCTCGACCGGTTTGTCCGCGGCGTCTACGAGAAGAAGATCGCGGGCACGGCCATCAGCGACGTGCTCGCGCCGGTCGCCAACACCAAGCCCAACGGCGCCCCCGAGATCAAGAACAAGGTGACGGCGGAGGAGCTCAAGCAGTTCTTCGCCAACGCGAAGACGCGCGCGGACGACGCCAAGGTCCCCGACGAGGACTTCAAGCTCAACATCGCCGACGAGGTGGACAAGATCCTCGACAAGGTCGTGAAAAAGTAAGAGACCGGAGCGAGATCCCCCGCGTGCCCGCGGGGAACCGGGCGCGGGGCTACGCGATCGCCGGGATGCGCTGGACACGCTGGCGCGTCCCGCCCGTGATCGCCTCCATGCCCCGGCACCAGAACTCGAGCACGAGCGTGCGGTAGAAGATGTCGGTCCAGGGGCTGAAGCGTGGGTGGTTGCCCTGGAGCAGCGTCACCGCCTCGGGCGTGAGCACGCCCTGCCCCGCGAGGTACCCGCCCTCGAGCGAGTGGCGGTACGCGTCCACGAGCGCGGGGGTCCAGAGCCGTGACGGGGGCGTAAAGCCCGACTTGGGGCGGTTCAGGATGTACTCGGGCACGAGGTCCTCGATCGCCTCGCGCAGACGCTGCTTGGGCGGGAGCGCATCGTCCGGGCTTGCCTTGCGGAGGCCCACCGCGATCTCGGCCAGGCGGTAGTCGCTCAGCGGGAGGCGCAGCTCGACCGAGTTGATCATCGAGAGGCGATCGCCCTGCATCATCCCGTTCTCGAGCAGGTACGTCCGGCATTGCATCGCGGTGAGCGCCACGCCGATGTCCTCCCACGGGAGCGGGAGCGTGAAGGGCTCGCCCGGGTCGGCCTGGCTGGCCTTCGCCATGAACTCCTTCGAGAAGAGCTGGGGCACCGCGAACGCGCCGCGCTGATATTCGAGCGTGAGGTTGTACCCCACGAGACGGTTCTTCGGCTGGCCAGAATCGGGGTTCATGGGCTCGTAGCCGTAGAACCACCCGAGGTTGCGCTGCACCCAGGTCCGCACCGCGGCCTTGGAGACGCCCGGCGGGATGGCGTTGCGGATCCGCTTCCAGAGATGCCCGCTCCCGTTGCTCCCCGCGGCCTTGAGGCGGCAGAGCCGGGCCGCCGTCTGCGCCCACGGATACCCCCAGAACAGCTCGTCCCCGCCCTGGCCCTGGAGGAGAACGGGGATGCCCTGCTCGTGGGCGAGGCGCGAGACCGCGAAGTAGCTGTGCCCGGCGGGGTCGGCGATGGGGTCGTCGCGCCAGAACGCGCGCTCGGGGAAGAGCTCGACCACCTCGCGGACGGGCACCTCGATCTCGTGGAAGGGCATGCCCAGTTCCTGGGCCCAGCGCTTCGCGGGGGCGCGCTCGTCCTGGCGCGGTCGGCCCGGGTAGCCCACCGTCAGGGCGTGGATCTTGCCCGGGGCGGCCTTGGAAACCAGCGCCGCGACGGCGCTCGAATCGATCCCGGCCGACAATGCCACGCCCACGGGCACGTCGGAGCGGGTCACGAGCTTGGCGATGGTCTCGAGCTCGGCGCGGATGATCGACCTCGAGTCACCCTCGATCGGCGGCGCGTCCTCGAGGCGCCAGTAGCACCGCTCGCGCACGCGCCACGGCTCGAGATCGATCGTCATCACATGCCCCGCGGGGAGCTTGCGGACGCCCTCGATGGCGGTGCGCGGCTCGGGGACGTAGGTGTAGTGGAAGAAGAGGTTGATGGCCCCGGCGTCGAGCTTGAACGGCACCACCCCCCCCGAGAGCAGAGAGCGCAGCTCGCTCGAGAACCAGACCACGCCGTCCTTCTCGTGGAGGTACAGCGGCTTCTCGCCCATGCGGTCGCGTCCGAGGATGACGCGTCGTTTGTTGATGTCGTAGAGGGCGAAGGCGTACATCCCGCGGAGCTTGTGGACGAAGTCCTCGCCGAACTCCTCGTAGGCGTGGATGATCGACTCGCAGTCGCTGTGCGTGCGGTAGCGGTGCCCGCGGGCCTCGAGATCGCGCTGCAGCTCGACGAAGTTGTACACCTCGCCGTTGGCCACCAGCGCGATGGATTTGTCCTCGTTCCAGAGGGGCTGCCACCCGCCCTCGAGGTCGATGATGGCGAGGCGCCGCATCGCGAGGAGCACGTGGTGGCTGACGTGCTCGCCGCGCCCGTCCGGCCCGCGGTGGCGGAGCGCGGCGTTCACGCGGTTGACCTGCGACACCTCGACGTTGGTGATCGGGGTCTTGGAGATGATGCCGCAGATGCCGCACATGGCAGGGGTCGCCTGAGAACGAGCAGGGAAACACCGAGACACGAACCGACTGGCGCACGCGAACGGCGGCCGCCCGAACGACGACAGCCCTCCAGGCCGGGTGGTCTCAGCAGGCGGGCGGCGGCCTCGGGCGGCAGTTCGCCCGGACGATCGCGGGCAGCCGCGGGTCGGCGCCGGGAGAATCAGGCTCGGGGGCATCCACGGCCGCAAGATGCACAACGCTCAACGAGCGGATGCGCAGTTTCGCCGGGCCCAGGTCACCGTTCGAGCCCGGCTCGGCGTTCAGAGAGGCCAGGAGGTCATACGACACGCCGAGCGCTCGCAGCTCCGCATCCACTGAACACGGCATCGACGTGCCAAGCTCGAAGAACTCCTCGGACCCGCCCGCCGCGACAGACCCTCGCGGCGCTGGCGCGAACCGGTGCTCGGCGAACCCGAACCCGGTACACCAGGCCACCAGCATCAGGATCGCGACTCGCCACAAACTCACCGAAACACCCCCCGCCGTGTGCTCCCGCGCAACGCTACAGCATACGGCTATCGGTCATGTCCGGAGCCCCCTGCACGCAAACGCATGACCCTACCTTACACCGTACCGAACTTCGACGCGAGCGTGCGGGCACCCCGGCACTGGATCTCATCCACGAGCCCCGCGAGAAACTCGCCGGCGTCGAGCGAGCCCAGGTCCTTCTGGATGCCCCGGGCGCGGAGCGAGACCTTCCCCGACTCTTCGTCGCGCGGACCCACGATCGCCATGTACGGCACCTTCTCGTCCGCTGCCGCCTTCACCTTGGCCTGGATCCGGTCGCCCGAGAGGTCCATCGACACGCGGACGGCGCGGGCGCGGAGCTCGCCGGCGAGCTTCTCGGCGTAGGCATTGGACTTCTCGCTGATGGGAAGGATCCGGACCTGCTCGGGGCTGAGCCACAGCGGGAACGCGCCGGCGAAGTGCTCGATGAGCACGCCGCAGAACCGCTCCATCGAGCCGAAGGGTGCGCGGTGGATGACAACGGGGCGGTGGGGCTTGTTGTCCGGGCCGACGTAGGAGAGGTCGAACCGGTTGCCCATGTTGTAATCGACCTGGACGGTGCCCAGTTGCCACTCGCGCCCGATGACGTCCTTCACTACAAAGTCGATCTTGGGCCCGTAGAACGCCGCCG
>CAZTJZ010000010.1:0-40207 GCA_964614075.1 uncultured Phycisphaeraceae bacterium | reverse complement strand
CCCATCGAGATCACCCACTTGGGCTCGGTCATCTGCTCGTACGTCCGCTGCAAGACCGGCATCGTCTTGATCGCGATCCGCCCCGCCACGATCAGCAGGTCGCTCTGGCGCGGGCTGAACCGCATCACCTCCGCCCCGAACCGCGCGAGGTCGTACCGAGAGCACGCCGTCGCCATCAGCTCGATCCCGCAGCACGCCGTCGCGAACGGCATGGGCCAGATGCTCGACCGACGCGCCCAGTTCACCAGGCGCTGCAGGCTCGTCGTCACAAAACCGTCGGCGGAGAGAGCGGCCTCGATGCCCATGTCGGTTCCCCGATCCACCCCCGGACGCGGCTCCTCGCCACGCCGTGAGGGCGTCACAGCCATCGTAGCACGCGAGGCTCGCCCGTTGCACCCGGCTCTGGCCACGGCCCGCACGCTTGTGCACCCAGGGCCGCGTTCGGGTCGATGGGTGTGGTCGCGATGCCGACCCAGAGTCCTCCACCCAGCCCCGCCGAAAGCCCCCCGCCCTCGGGAGCGCCCGCGCCGCCCCACGCCCATCTCGCCGCGGCGATCCGCGTCGTCTCCGGGCTCACCATCGTCTCGCGCATCGCCGGGCTCGCCCGCGACGTCCTCACCGCGCGGATCTTCGGCGACACCGCGCTCGGGTCGGCGTTCCGCGCCGCCTACGCCATCCCCAACCTCTTTCGCCGGCTCTTCGGCGAGGGCGCCCTCTCCGCCGCCTTCCTTCCCGAGTACACGCGCCTCTCGCGCGACGATCCCCGACGCGCCGCCGAGCTCGCCCGCATCGTCGTCCGTCTCCTGATCCTCGTCACGGGCGGGCTCACGCTCGCCATCGAGCTCGCCCTGCTCGCGCGGCTCTCTTTCCGCGCCGGCCCCGACCTCTCTCTCTCCCTCCGCCTCATGATGCTCATGCTCCCCATGATGCCCATGGTCTGCCTGACGGCGGTGCTGGGCGGGATGCTCCAGGGGCACGGACGCTTCGCCCCGCCCGCCGCCGCGCCCATCATCCTCAACCTCTTCCAGATCGTCGCGGGGGCGCTCTTCGTTCTGAATGTCCTGAAGAGCCCGACGACGACGGCCTACGCCATCGCGATCGCCGCCGTCCTCGCCAGCGTCGCGCAGATCGCCTGGTCGCTGCGCGCCCTCCGCGGGCTCGTCGACTGGCGCGCCGTGGGCCACGCCGCACGCGAGAACGCCCGCGCCGTCTGGCGCCGATTCCTCCCCGCCTGCCTGGGCCTGGGCACGCTCCAGCTCAACACCTTCCTCGACACGCTCCTGGCGATGTGGCCCATCTGGGTCGGGCCCACCATGCTCGGCAGGCCCGTCCCGCTCGACGAAAAATCCAACGGCATCCTCAGCTTCACGCAGACCATCTACCAGTTCCCGCTGGGGGTCTTCGGAATCGCCGTGGCCACCGCGGTCTTCCCGCTCCTCTCCCGCGCCGCCGACCGCCCCGACGAGTTCGCCGCCATGCTCCGGCGCGGGATGCGCCTGAGCTTGTTCATCGCCCTGCCCGCGAGCGTCGGGCTCTTCCTTGTGCGCCGCGAGATCGTCGCGACGGTCTTCTCGGGGTCCTCCGCCCACGCCGCCGGGTTCAGCGCCCAAGGGCTCGAACGCTCCGCGGCGGTGCTCGCCGGGTTCTCCCCCGCGATCTGGGCCTACTCGCTCAACCACGTGCTCACCCGCGCCTACTACGCCCGCGGCGACACCACCACCCCCATGCGCGTCGCGATGGCGATGGTCGTCCTCAACCTCGCCCTCAACCTGACCCTGCTCTGGCCCCTGCGCGAGAGCGGCCTGGCCTACGCCACCGCGATCTCCGCCAGCATCCAGTGCCTCACGCTCCTCGCCTTGAGCCGCGGAAAACTCCACGCGCCGCCCCTCGACCGCGAGACGCTCCTCGCCTTCGCCCGCATCGCGCTCACCTCCGCCCTGATGGGCGCGGTCGTCCTCGCCCTCTCGCGAGCGCTCCCGGTCTGGAGCGGGTGGTGGGGGAGCGCCGCTCGGCTGGGCGTGCTCTGCCTCGCCGGCGCGGGCTCCTACGCCGGGCTCTCGACGATGATGCGCGTGCCCGAGCTGCGCTGGCTCTTCGAACGCGCCCCCAGGAGCGAAGACGGGAAGGCCATCCCGATGAGCTTTGAGTAGGCGCTCGACTTCACGATCTTCCTCACCTCGTGGCATGGGCGTCCCGCCTGTGCCTCCTCCATCTCGACCCCGGCTCCACGACCACGCTCCTCTCGGCGTGCAACCCGACCCGTTCGGCTAGGCTTGCCCCATGGCCATCGACCTCTCGGGCAAGCCCATCCTCATCACCGGCGCGAGCAGCGGCATCGGGCTCGCCGCCGCCCACGCCTGCGCCGACGCGGGGATGCCCGTCGTTCTCAGCGCACGCCGCACCGACCGCCTCCACGACGCCGTCCGCCAGATCGTCGCCCGAGGCGGGCGCGCCGAGGCCTTCCCCTGCGACGTGGTCAACCCCGACCAGTGCCGGCACGCCGTCGACTTCACGGTCGAGCGTTTCGGGTGGATCCACTCGGTCTTCGCCAACGCGGGCTACGGGTTCGAATCACGCGTCCTCGACGCCACCGACCAGCAGCTCCGCGACCTCTTCGAGACCAACTTCTTCGGCACGATGAACATCATCCGCCCCGCCGCCGCCCGCATGCTCGAGAAGCGCGAGGGGCACATCCTCCTCTGCTCCAGCGCCGCCTCGAAACTCGGCCTGCCCATGTTCTCCGCCTACTCCGCCAGCAAGGCCATGCAGGACCACTTCGGGCGGGCCCTGCGCATCGAGCTCCTCCGCGCCGGAGTCCACGTCTCCACCATCCACCCCATCGGCACACGCACCGAGTTCTCGCAGGTCGTCCGCGAGCACAGCGGCGGGCGCGAACGCGTCGCCGCCACCCCCGAGCACAAGCGCCAGAACGTCGGAGTCGTCGCCCGCGCCATCGTCCGAACCCTGCGACGCCCCAGGGGCGAGGTCTGGACCCACCTCCCCACGCGCATCGCCCTCGCGCTGGGCACCGCGTTCCCCGCCCTCCTCGATCACGTCCTCGCGCGACGCTTCGCGAAGAAACACCCGCGATAACGCCGCCGCTCCCCGCGCCTACCGCCCGGCGTGCCGCCGCAGCATCACCACGCAGTGCACCTCCACCGCGCGCCCCTCGCCCACCGCGTCGACCTTCTCGTGCGTCTTGCCCTTCACGTTCACGCGCTCCACGCCCACCCCCAGCAGCCCCGCGATCGACCTCCGCATCGCGTCCTTGTGCGGCGAGAGCTTGGGCCGCTCCAGTATCACCGTCGCGTCCAGGTTCGACACCGCGTAGCCCAATCCCGCCGCCCGCCTCACCGCCTCGCGCACAAACTCCGCCGAGTCCCGCGACTCGTTCTCCGCCAGTGTGTCCGGGAAGAGCTGGCCGATGTCCGGGAGAGAGAGCGCCCCCAGGATCGAGTCCGTCACCGCGTGCAGGAGCGCATCGCCGTCCGAGTGGCTGATCGGCCCCACGCCCGACTCCATCGCCACCCCCCCCAGCACCAACGCCCGCCCCTTCCCCGCCGGGGCGACGGGCTCCAGGCGGTGCAGGTCGTACCCATGCCCGACGAGCCACGCCGGGGGGGGGACGGTGTGGGGGAGGTCCGGGGTACGTTCCGGGGGTGGGGTCACGCGCTACGCTCCGGTCGGGGTTCGTGGGGCGAACGCCCGCGTTCGGACGATAGAACCCGCCGTCGAACCGCGATGCCTCCTCATACGTACAAACCACGAACCGCCGGACCTCGGCGATGGAGAACTCCAGCATGACACGCCCGCTCGCTCTCGCCCTTCTCTCCCTCACCCTCGGCGCCTGCGCGTACTCCCCCGGCGGCTCGGGCGTCAGCAACGACGTCCACACCTACCTCAGCACGCCTCACGAGCCCAAGACCGTCAGCCTCATCGACACCCGCACGGGCCAACGTATCTGGACCGCCGAGGTCCCCGTCGGACGCCAGCTCGTCGTCAAGTTCATGAACAACGGCAACGCCGAGCAGTCCGGCGTCGACGAGATGCGCTGGGACATCATGAACTACGGCCGCTCGTGGAGCACCCTCTCCAACATCCAGCCCTGCCCGCCCGCCAGCTCGCGCCGGCTCGAGTGGGACCTGCGCAAGCGCCCCGAGATGCCCGCCGCGGCGTCGGCCAACTGACGCGACGCCCACCCCCTCGTCACTCCTTCACCAGCCACCCGGGCAGCTCGCGGATCTTCCCCTCCCGGTCCACGCACGCCAGCGTCGTGCCCGCCGAGGCGCACGCCTCGTCCAGCGCGCGCCCGCCCCGCTCCACCACCACGATCTCGTACTCGTGCAGGACCTTGACCCTCCCCCCGCCGATCCAGCGCGTCCGGATCTCCACCACGTCGTCGTACAGCACGGGTCGGCGGTAGCGGACGTCGAGCTTCACGACGACGAGAAACACCCCGGCGCTCTCCATCTGCGCGTACGTCACGCCGCACGAGCGCAGCACCTCCGTCCGCCCGATCTCGAGCCACGCGACGTACGCCGCGTGGTGCGCCACGTTCATCGGATCGCACTCGCAGTAGCGCACCCGCAGGCGCGTCGACCCCGACTCGACCCGCCGCGCCGGCTCCATCTCCAGCCCCGCCGATCGTCGCTGCGCGTGACCTCGCATGACGCAAGTCTACAGTCCCCGACATGCCCGACCACCCCCGATCCGCCACGCCGCCCCCGTCCCCGTTCACGCCGGGGCCGGCGGGCCCCACGCCCATCATCACGGTCCGGCGGCTCGCCCCCACCGACTCGATCTCCGAGCTCACCCGCCTCCTCCACCGCGCCTACGCCGAGCAGATCAAGATGGGCCTCCGCCCCCTCGCCGGACGCCAGGACGACGACACCACCCGCGCCCGCGTCTTCGCCGGCGAGTGCTACGTCGCCGTGCACCACATCCCGCTCGACAAGCAGAACACCCGCCACCACATCGTCGGCACGATCCTCTTCCACGAGGTCGAGGACGCCAAGGGCCCACCCTGGTTCGAGCGCCCCAACGTCGCCAGCTTCTCCCAGTTCGCCGTCGACCCCGATTACCAGGGCATGGGCCTGGGACAGATGCTCCTGGGCGTCGTCGAGGAACGCGCCCGCGAAACCGGCGCCGAGCACCTGGCCCTCTCCATGGCCGAGCCCGACACCGCCCTCATGAAGTTCTACACCAAACGCGGCTACACCTTCGTCGAGCACTGGCAGTGGCCCTACACCAACTACAAGAGCGCCATCCTCTCCAAGCCGCTGTAGCACACAGGAACGCCAACGCGTTCCGCTCGTAGCCCGGGCATCCCCCTCGTGGCACAGGCGTCCCGCCTGTGCCTACCTCGTCTTCTCAGCTCCCGCATCTCCGAACACACGCCCGAGCATTCCGACCACCTCGTCCACGCTCTTCCCCGCGGTCTCGATCACCACGTCCGCCAGGCGTAGGTAGCGCTCATCGCGTGCCGCGAGCACCGCCTCGACCTCGCCCAGCGCGTCCGTTCCCAGCAGCGCCGGGCGATCGCCGCCCTCTTTCATTCTCTCCCGCAGCACCGCCGCCGGCGCCCGCAGGTACACCATCCGCAGACGCCCACGCGACCGACCCTCGCGGAGCAGCGCCTCCGCCCCCGGCGCCGTGGGCGTCCCGCCCCCCAGCGCCAGCACGCCCGGTTCCTGGACTCCCGCGCGCAGCGCCTCCACCTCACCCGCCCGGAACCCGCTCTCCCCGAGGCGCGACCATGCCTCGCGGACGCTCCCCGCTCCAATCCGACGCACCACGATCTCGTCCAGGTCGCGGAACGCCACGCCGCGGGCGCGGGCCCACCGCGCACCCACGCAAGACTTTCCCGCCCCGCGCAGCCCAATCAGCACGAACAGCATGCCATCCCGATCCCGTGCGGAACCGCCCGGCCCCGCGCCACACCCCTAGGCGCGCGACTGGTACGACCCGTCGGCCGTGTTGATCCGCAGCGTCTCGCCCGACTTGATGAACGCCGGCACGCGCACCGACAGCCCCGTCTCCATGAGCGCGTCCTTGGTCTGGTTCGTCACCGTCGCGCCCTTCACCTCGGGCGGACAGTCCTTCACCGTCAGCTCCACCGACGCGGGAAGCTCCATCGACACCGGGTTCCCCTCGTGCAGCAGCACCGTGCACTGCGAGTTGGGGCGGAGATACTTGAGCGCGTCGCCCAGCACGTCCGTCGGCATCGCCACCTGCTCGTAGTTGTCCACGTCCATGAACGTCGCGCCCGACGAGTCCGAGTACAGGTACTCCATCGGCCGCCGATCCAGGTCGATCACCTCGATGTCGTCCGACGAGCCCAGCCGCTTCTCCACGCTCTTCCCCGACACCACGTCGCGGATCCGGATCTGGATGAACGCCCGCAGGTTGCCCGGCGTCCGGTGCTCAAAGTTCGTGATCACCCACAGCTTCCCGTCCATCTTCACGCCCAGGCCCGGGCGGAGTTCCGTCGCGCGCATGTGTGTCCTCGCTTCTCGTTCGCTCGCCCAACACCCCGGGCCCCATCGGGCCCAAACCCCATCCAAACAAATCGCTCCGATGCGGAATGGTCGCAAGTCTAGGCGCGGACCGCTCGCTCAACCTCATCTTCTCCATCTCTCGTGGCACAGGCGTCCCGCCTGTGCTTCCTCGCTGTTGTTCAGTTCGGCACTCCGACCGCTCATCCTGAGTACCGTCCTGCGGCTGACCCACCGTTCCCGCGGAGACCGACCCATGAACACCGTCACCCGCCGTGAGTTCCTCGCCGCGTCCGCCGCCGTGCTCCTGGCCTCGCGCCTGCGCGCCCAGCCCGCCCCCGCCGCGATCTACACCTGGACCGAGGTCGCCAAGGGCGTGTTCGTGGCGCAGAACCGCACGGCCAGCATGGCGGTGGTGGGGGGCAACTCGATCCTCCTTCCCCACGCCGACGGCTCGCTCCTCATCGACACCAAGCAGGCCGTGCTCGGCGCCTCGCTCAAGCGCGAGGCCTCCGCGCACGCGCCCGTGAAGCACGTCATCAACACCCACCACCACTTCGATCACGCGGGCGGGAACTGGGCCTTCAGCCAGGACGCCGCCCTCCACGCCCATCCCGCGTGCATCACGCGCCTCGCCGACGCCGGCAAGCAGTACGCGCCGGGCGTGACGCGCACGATCTCCGCCCTCGAGGCGGCGGCCCAGGACAAGAGCATCCCCGACGCCGACGCTCTCCTCGCCGACGCCAAGGCCTTCCGCGATTCCCTCGCCACGCTCAAGGACACCGCGTGGCAGCCGACCCAGGAACTCAAGCCCGCGCCCGACGCCCCGACCACGCTCACCCTCGCCGGGGCCAAGATCGAGGTCCACCACTTCGGCCCCGGGCACACCGACAACGACCTCGCCCTCTTCCTCCCCGCCTCCAACGTGCTCGTCACGGGCGACCTGCTCTTCCACGCCTTGCACGCCTACTTCGACGCCTCGGCCAAGGCCAGCTCCACCGGCTGGACCGCCGCCTGCGAGCGCCTGCTCAAGCTCTGCAACGACAAGACCGTCGTCGTCCCCGGGCACGGGGCCGTGGGCGACAAGCAGATCATCACGAAGCAGATCGAGTACTTCCGCGCCGCGACCAAGGTCGTGGAGGACGCGATCAAGGACGGCAAGACGCGCGACGAGGTCGCCAAGCTCACCATCCCCAACACCGAGTCGCACGGGCTCAAAATCGCCGAGGCCCTGGTCCTGGGCGGAATCTACGACGAGCACAAGAAGTAGAACCGACCTCTCCCACGCGCCCCTCGCCGTTCTTGCGCCACGCCCACCCGCGTTCCGGTGGTGTGAAGGCCTGCGCATCGCACGTTCTGGGCGGTTTGTGCCGTCTGGCGCGAAAAAGTCGCGCAATCCGCGTGTGCGGCTGAAGTGACGCCCGCGTGGCCCCGATAGCTCGATGGACGCCCGGTAAGAGGGCGTGCCGCCCGGGGGCTTGCCCGGGGGAACCCCGCACGGAAGCGGGTTTCCGGAACCGTCGCGTGTCGCGCCGGTTGCCCTCATTCGTCCGCGTGGGCCGCGGGCGGATTCGCTCACGGAGGTTCACATGGGCCGGATCAACACGAACGTGCAGTCTCTGATCGCGCAGCGTGTCCTTTCGCAGAACAACCTGTACCTCAACGGCGCCCTCGAGCGGTTGAGCACGGGTCTTCGCATCAACCGGGGCAAGGACGATCCCGCGGGCCTCATCGCCAGCGAGAATCTCCGCTCCGAGCAGAAGGCCCTCAACCAGGCCGTCGGCAACGCCGACCGCGCCGACCAGGTGATGAACATCGCCGAGGGCGGGCTCCAGGAAGTTTCCTCGCTCCTCGAGGAACTCCAGGGGCTGGTGACGGCGTCGGCGAGCGACGCGGGCCTCTCCCTCGAGGAGAAGCGCGCCAATCAGCTCCAGATCGACTCCATTCTCCAGACCATCGACCGCGTCGCCTCCTCCACCAACTTCCAGGGGCTCAAGCTCCTCAACGGCAACTTCGACTTCCAGACCACGGGGATCGTCAACGGCGTGTCGGACATCCGCGTCAACGCCGCCAAGTTCTCCGCCGCCACCCTGGGCGTGGACATCCAGGTCACCACCTCCGCCCAGCAGGCCGGCCTGTTCCTCTCGATGGGCGCCACCGGCGGCGCGCTCGACCTGGGCACCGGCTCCACCCTCGTCTTCGAGGTCGTCGGGAGCAAGGGCAGCCGTGAGTTCTCCTTCTCCTCCGGCACCACCCTCGCCAAGGTCGTCGACGCCATCAACACCTTCAAGGACGTCACGGGCGTCACCGCCACCGCCTCGGGCACGGGCATCAAGATCATCAGCCGCGAGTACGGGCTCTCCGAGTACGTCACCGTCAAGGTCTCCGACGACGGCGGGATCTCCACGGGCCAGCGCGGGATCTACAAGCTCAACGGCACCAACTTCAACGCCGCCAGCACCGCCGCGCCCGACCGCACTCTCTTCAGCGCCACCACCATCGTCAACGGCGTGCTCGACCTCGGGCAGGACGTGGGCGCCACCATCAACGGCATCCGCGCCACCGCCGCCGGACGCACCATCCGCGTCAACAGCGACTTCCTCGACGTCGAGGTCACCCTGGGCGTCGCCACCGGCGCCAACAAGGCCCAGACCCTCGGCAATGTCGGCGGGTCGGGCGGGCAGTCCGCCTTCAGCATCACCGGCGGGGGCGCCGACTTCCAGCTCGCCGCCAAGGTCGACATCACCGGCAAGGTCTCCATCGGGATCCAGGATGTCGCCGTGCGAAAGCTCGGCAACTCCACCGTCGGCTGGCTCGACCGCCTCGCCTCCGGCAAGGCCAACAACGTGGTGGACGGCGTGCTGACCGACGCCCAGTCGATCGTCGCCGAGGCCATCAAGCAGGTCTCGGGCCTCCGCGGACGGCTCGGCGCGTTCCAGAAGAACGTCGTCGGCGCCACCATCCGCAGCCTGGGCGTGGCCATCGAGAACACCGCCGCCGCCCAGAGCGTCATCCGCGACGCCGACTTCGCGAGCGAGACCGCGCAGCTCACCCGCTCGCAGATCCTCGTCAACGCTTCCACCAACATCCTCTCGCTGGCGAACCAGCAGCCCCAGTCGGCCCTTCAGTTGCTCGGGTAAGTTCGACCGGCGACTGAGAACCTGGGCCCGCGCTCGTCGAGAGCGCGGGCCTTTTTCGTTGAGGGCAACAGGGCAGGAAGGCATCGAGGCATCAAGGCACGGAGTCATTAGGGCACGGAGGCGAGAGGGCGCTGAGAATGGCGCGCGCCGGGGTGATATGCACCACGATCCCGCCGGTGGCGTTCGGCGTGGGTTCCCGTACCCTCGGGTACGCCCGGCGCGCGACGCCTGGGCCGCCCTTCACGCCCCGCCGCGGAGGTTCATCGCGGACCGGCTCGTCCTTTTCAACCTTTCTCCCGCGGAGCGCCGACGTTGGGCGTTCCAAGGATGCACCGATGCCCGCCGCCGCACCAACCCGCCGAGGCCGCCCCGCCACGCGGGAGACGCCGCGCGTCGTCGGCGACTGGGCCGCGGCCCGCGACCGCTTCATCGCGTACCTGCGCGTCGAATGCGGGCTCTCGCGCCACACCCTCCTGGCGTACCGCGCCGACCTCGACGACCTGCTCGTCGACGTGCTCCGCGCCGGCGCGTCGGGCCCGGCGAGGGTCACGCCCCGCATGCTCACCGATCACGTCGCCCGCCTCAAGACCGCCCGGTCCCTCTCCGGCGCCTCGGTCATCCGCCACATGGCCACGATCAAGGTCTTCTTCCGGTGGGCGGCGTCGAACCGCCTGGTCCCCGAGAACCCCGCGGAGATCCTCGAACGCCCGACGCGGTGGAAGAATCTCCCGGACGTGATCTCTCCGGCGCAGATCAAACGCCTGCTCGACGCCCCCGCGCCGGCGGAGAGCGTGCGGGCCGAGGCGCTCAAGCTCGCGCTCCGCGATCGCGCGCTCCTCGAGCTGATGTACGCGAGCGGGCTGCGCGCGAGCGAGGCCGCGGCGCTGCAGGTGGGGGACATCCTCGACGCCCAGCGATGCGTGCGCGTCGTGGGCAAGGGCAACAAGCAGCGCCTCGTGCCGGTCGGAGCGCCCGCGCGGGCGGCGCTCGACGCGTACCTGCGGGACTGCCGCCCGGCGTTGTCGGCGAAGGTTCCCGGCGAGAGCCGCGTGTTCCTGTCGCACACGGGGCGGCCCTTAGAGCGGGTGGCGATCTGGGGGATCGTGAAACGCCACGCGCGGTCGGCGGGGCTGGACCAGGTACACCCGCACACGCTCCGCCACAGCTTCGCGACGCACCTGCTCGCCGGGGGGGCGGATCTTCGAGTGGTGCAGGAGCTGCTGGGCCACGCCGACATCGCGACGACGCAGATCTACACACACGTGGACCGCTCCCGCCTCAAGAGCGTCCACGCAAAGTTCCACCCGAGGGGGTAGTTGTGATCGGATCGTGTTAGGATCTGGGCGCAATGCCCTCGTGAAGATATTGCTTGCAAGGCTGGCAGGTGTTCGGGACATTAGACGGTGTGCCCCGCGGTGGAGTCGTCGCAGGAGTTTCAAGGAGCCTGCGTCGGAGGGAGTTTCGGGCGCCGCGGCGGAGACCGCCGGGCGCCGCGTTGGACCATGACCACGCTCGCGACAAACTCCGCTTTGGATGGTCTTGCGGAGTGGCTGTCGCCCTGTGTGCGGGCGTGGACTATGGCGAGGAGTCCTGTGCGTCGCATGACCCACCTCACGCGTGAAGAGTTTGCCCTGGAGCTCGAGACCCACGCCGGGGCCCTTTGGTGCGTGGCGGCGGCGGTGCTGGGGGACCGCGACCGGGCGCGCGACGTGGTGCAGGAGGCGGCGCTCATCGGGCTGGGGCGGCTGGAGCAGTTCCAGCGCGGGTCGAGCTTCGTGCACTGGATGGGCCAGATCGTGCGCTTCGTGGCGCTCAACCAGGGGCGGCGTGAGAAGCTCCGACGCGGGGCGAGCGGCGAGACGCTGGGCTCGGTGGTGAAGCTGCACACGCCGCGGGAGTCCTCGCCCGTGTCGCGGTTCGGCCAGGTCGTCGAGGGCCAGGAGAGCTTCGACGACAAGACGCTGCGGGCGCTGCGCGAGCTGGACGAGACGGCGCGGGCGTGCCTGCTCATGCGCACCGTGCTCGACATGTCCTACCGCGAGATCTCCGACGCGCTCGGGATCGCCGAGGGCACGGCGATGAGCCACGTGCACCGCTCGCGCCAGCGGATGCGCGAGTCGCTGCGGGCCGTGGCGAACGCGGGGCGGGAAGGAGCCCGCCCATGACCACGCCCCCGTTTGATCCCCGGGCTCACGTGGATCCCCAGGCCCGCCTGGACGAGTACCTCGACGGTGGGCTCTCGCCCTCGGATCGTGCGGCGTTCGAGCGCGAGCTCGCGGCGGACGCGGCCCTTCGCGAGAGCGTCGAGCTGCAGCGACGGCTCGATGATTCGCTCCGTCGGAGCCTGCGCCCCGAGGCGATCACGCCGCCCGCGCCCGCTCGCCAGTGGGGTGGGCGCTGGTCGGTCCGCGGACTGGGCCTGGCCGCGGCGATTCTGCTGCTGGTGGCGGGCGGGGTGTGGGCAATGCTCGCGCTGCGCCCCCAGGGGCCGCTCGAGGATCCCGTGATCGCGCACATCCGGACGGTGGAGGCGGGGTTCAAGCCCTACGCGGTGTGCACGAGCGACGCGGAGTTCGCGCGGTTCACGCGGGTGCGGCTCGGGTGCGCGCTGCACACGGACGCGGATCCCTCCAACGCGGACCCCTCCAAGGGGCTGGTGCTGGTGGGGTGGAGCTACGACCACAAGGTGCTGAGCGAGGGCACGGTGACACTCCTCGCGACGTTCGAGGGCAAGCCCGTGACGGTGTTCATGGACAAGTCCCGCCACGACAAGAACGTCGTGATTCAGGGCGACGACTGCCACAACGTGTTCCGCGGGAAGACGGATCACGTCGTGATGTACGAGGTGAGTGAGTTCAAGAACGCCGTGGTGATCCCGCGGATCCGCGGGGAGTAGGCGGCGGGCGTGAGGCCCGGGCGCGATTCAGTTCAGACTACCACTCGCGCCAGTCGGGCACGTAGTGAGGATCGTTGTCGGCGCCGACCGAGCCCACGGCGAGGGCCGGGGTTCGGATCCATTCCGGGCGGGCGCGCGTGCTGTGGACGCTGGCGTCGGCGCGGGCGGCGACGGTGAGCCCGGCCTCGCCTGATCGCCGGGAGTTGCCCGGGCGCTGATGGCGGAAGGCGGTGGTGGGGTAGGGATTGGTGGTCCAGGCGCCGCCCGAGTAGAGGCGGGGGGGGTCGAGGAGCGCGGTGTTGCTCTCGCGGGGGAAGCTGGCGAGGAGCGTGTCGGCGAAGACGAAGAGATCGCTGGGGCGGGCGAGGTCGGCGAGGCGCCGCCAGGGTCTGCGCGCGATGCCCGAGCCCCAGCCGGGCGTGTTCGCGGGGCTGAGGTAGTAGCCGTTGTAGCCGTACGTGCTCGTGATCGCGCGCGATGGGCCCTGCGGGAGGTAGGAACCCCAGGGCTGGTTGGGGCACTCGAAGACGGAGGCGGGGGCGAGCGCGGCGTCGAGGTAGGGGGTGAGCATGCCGCGCTCGTGATCGGGCGGCGTGGTGGCGGTGCCGTGCGATCCCCACCAGAAGCGCTGCTCGCCCGTGCCGATGTCGGCGGCGCTCCAGTAGGCGAGGGGCATGGCGCGGTCGGCGTAGGCGGCGGCGTAGAGCGTCCACGCGGTCACGAGCTGGCGCTGATTCGAGAGGCAGCGGGTGGTGCGGGCCGCGTCCCTCGCGCCGGAGAGCGCGGGGAGGAGCACCGAGATCAGCACGGCGAGGATGGCGATCACGACGAGCAACTCCACCAGCGAGAAGGCGCGTCGGGCCCGCCCCGCGGCGGGCGCGGGGTTGTGCATTTCCCTGCGCATTCAGCGCCTCCCCGCCAGAAGATCGAGGGGCTCGGAGTAGCGCAGCTCGACGCGGAGGAGAGAGAGGTCGGTCGGGGTGATGGCGCCGTCGCGGTCGACGTCGCGCAGGCCCGAGGACTGCTCCCAGGCGACGAGGTCGCCGATGCCGACGCGGGCGTCCTGGTTGACGTCAAACCGAGGAGGGGCCGGGCCGAAGGCGATGAGCCCGGCCCCCCCGACGGTGTAGACGCCTTTTCCCGAGAGCGCCGGAGTGGCGCCCCCGCCCGCCGCGCTGCTCACGATGAACCCGCTCTGGCTGGGGGTCTTCGAGAGATCGAGGAGGTCGAGATGGTCGCAGGGTCCGAAGTCTTCGAGCGAGCTGGGGATGGCGCCGACAGCGGCGATCACGCCGCCCGCGCCCGGGGCGATGGCGGGGATCTGGGTCCAGCCCCCGACGCGGAGGAACTCGCCCGGGTCGATGGAGTTGTTGTTGTTCGCGTCGTTCCAGGTGTCGAGCGCGGTGTCCCAGAGGAGCGTGGCGTGGGTGGGGTGGTCGCTGAAGAGCTGGACGCTGGGCACCGTGCCGTAGCCCTGGATTCCCGCGGAGAGGAGGATGCGCCCGTCGGGGAGGGGGACGGGGATGGAGCTGGTGCGGTTGCAGGGCGCGCTCCACTGCTGGATGCCCGTGAGGGCGTCGAGCTTGATGAGTTCGGCGGCGAGGACGCCGCCCGCGAAGGCGTAGGTGGCGGCGAAGAGCGAGGTGCCGCTCGTGTCGCGGCGGAGGCTCACCCCGCCGTAGAAGTTCTGTCCGCTGGGGTTGACAAAGACGTAGCGTGGGGCGGGCGAGGCGGGCTGGTCGGCGTCGACGGCGTGGATCTCGCCGACGAAGGAGGTCGCGCCGAAGGCGACGGCGGCGTAGACAACGCCCGCGTCGTACGCGGGGGTTCCCCCGACGCAGAAGCCAATGTCGGCCTGCCAGACGATCTCGCCGGGCTGGTAGGGGTTGAGCCCCTCGACGAAGGGATCGACGTTGACGCAGAAGAGGTAGCTCGGCCCGCCCGTGGGATAGCCCGAGATGAAGGCGCGGTTGCGGCGGGGGCGGTCGCTGGTCAGGACCGGCGAGGAGTTCACGATCTGGTTGGCGAGGGGGCAGGTCCAGGCGATCTGGCCCGTGTCGGCGTGGAAGGCGCGAAGCTCCTGCCCGCTGGCGACGAGGACCGTGCGGTTCACGGCGTCGGCGGCGGGCGTCGCCCAGGAATCGAGCACGGGCGCGGCGATGGGGCCCAGCCATGCGATCTGCCCGGTCTCGGCGTGGATCGCGACGAGGCGGTGCTCGGGGTTCACCGGGGCGTTCACCGCGCCGATCGCGAAGGCGTGGCCCGCGAAGACCACGACGCCCGCCTGGCCCACGAACTGGATCGGCTGGCCCGAGGTTGTTTGTCCGACGCTCAGGCGCGGCGCGGGGGAGATGGGGTCGAGCGTGAGCGAGCCCAGCGACGCGCGAGAGGCGTTGCGGGCAAGCGAAGCCCAATCGCTCTGGCTTGGCTGGGCGAGGGCGGGGCGCACGCAGGCCGCGGCGAGGATCGCCGACGCGGCGGCGGAGATCGCCGTGGTTCGGGTGGATCGGCGTGAGGTCTGGCGCGTGTTAGGGCGCGCGTTCGGGCGCGCGTTCGGGCGCGCGGTCGGGACGGGCGCGGTCCGCGGGTCAGTCGGCGGCGTTGTGCATCTCCCCGGGATCGAGCGAACGGGGGACATCGCGGGCCTCCGGGGCATCCTGCCCCTGACGACGGGTCCATCGCGGCCTTGGGGTCAATCGTGGCGTCGACCGGTCAGGACCGACGACACGCTCCTCTCTCCTTCCAGCGAGGAGTTACGAAAAACGCCGGCGGCGGGGGGACACAGCCCCCCCCGCCGCCAGCACACACAGGCTCCAGACCGTGGGTACCGGGTGGAGTACACCCACGGCGCCTGTCGGGATCCCGACGTAGTCAAATCCACCGGTGGTGAGGGCTCCCTGCCAGTTGTCGCGGATGGGGTTGCCCAGAGAGTCCTTGAAGCTGCCGTTGCCGGGGATGTCGACGAGGCGGACGAACTGAATGTTGTTGAGGTCGAGCAGCCCGCCGGTCACCGCGGGGCGGGACGCGAGCTGGGCGAGGTCGAAGGGCGTGCCCCAGTTCTCGGCGTGCTTGCCGGCAAGGTTGTAAACGTTGGTGGAATCCCAGAAGGCGAAGGGGGGCGGGAAGCTGCCCGGGACGGGGGCGGTATTGGTGGAGATGGAGTCGAAGCGTTCGAAGTGCGTGCCGTTGGATGAGACCTCGACGTGCGCGAGCTCCATGAAGAGGCTGCCGTCGGGCGTGGTGGGCTCGAAGCCGTTCTCGAAGACGGCGAGGTCGGGGCCCGCGCCGTCGCGGATGCCCTGGTTGAAGCGGAGGGTGATGGAGCCCGGCGCGGCGCCGGCGCTGATCTGCGCGGCGGTGAGCTCGCCCAAGGACGCCAGCCCGGTGTTGGGATTAGAGAAGGTGGGGGAGACTCCGGGGGTCGGGGCGTAGCTGGCGACGCTGGTCTCGAAGGACTGGATGCGCGGGTCGGTGCGTGCGACGGGCGCGTCGATGGGGTTGAGGGCGTCGTTGGACGGCCTCGAGTAGGGCCCGGCATGGGCGAGGGTGTGGATCAAGCAGAGTCCGGCGGACGCGACGAGGAGCGGGAACGACGGGGTCAACGCGGGCGAGCAGAACCTGTTCAGGACGGGCACGGTGTTTCTCTCTCTCTCCCCGCTTTCGCGGGGGAACGAAACTCTCTCCCCGCGTTTGCGGGGAAGCGAAGACCGGCGTGGTCGCGGGCGCGGGGGCGCACGCGAGAACACGAGGTCATCCCTCGACGGCCCTGTGGGGTTGGAAAGCTGGTGGGGACCGACGCGCGGAATCACGCGCCTGCCTTCCGCCAGCGCCCCAGTTCGCGAGGGCCGCACAGCGCCGGCTCCCCCGCCGAGCAATTCGGCGGGTCCGGCTCATCGGCAGGTCTTCCGGCTCTGGGCCCGTGAACTTCCCCGCCTTCCCGGCTCGCGAGCATTCAGAAATGCTTCGCGTCCAGTGGCTTTTCGAGGGTTCGATCCTGGCGGGGCGTGGTCGCTCTGCGAGGCCGAACCTTCGAGGGGATTCACGGAAAAACGCCCAATACGGCGGCGCGTCCGCGGTGGCTTCTCACCACACTTCCCTTTTCAACCCGGCTTCCCGGGTCACCGATGATGCGTTCAGACTAACGTCCGGTATCGCTGGTGTCAAGCGCCGATTCTGGATTGGCGCCGGGTGGACGGTGAGGAATTTCACCCCATCTCGTGGCGGCGTGCTGCCCGGACGCCACATATCCGGCACGCCTTGCCCGGTTTTCCGGGGCGGAACGGGCCTTCGGTGGCGTGGCACGCTGGTTGTACGATGTCGTAATGACTGTTTCAGAACCACGAATGAGAACGGGAGACACAGGCGGGACGCCTGTGCCACGAGATGAGGTAGGGTTGTGAAGCAGCCCCTTGGTGGCGGAGATCATGCTGCGCACGCGGGAGCACAGAACGGCGGTGGGCGTGGGCGTGCTGGCGCTGCTCGGGCTGTCGGGGTGCGCCTCGTCGATCGAACGCCGCCCCGGCGGGGCGTACGTGGGCGCGGGCGGTTCGTCGTCGGAGCTGGTCTTCGCGGGGAGCGACGTGCCGGCGAGCGAGGCGGGCGAGGAGCTGTGGCGGCGCGACGCGATGCTGGGCGTGCGGGAGGAGCGGGACGCGGTCTCGCGGCTGATGTTTCCGGATCCTCCGGCGCCGGACCTGTACGACCTCCGGCGGCTGTATCTCTCCACGAGCATGACGGAGAGCGTGTACTACTTCCACGGCCGGCGGTTCTGGCGGCGCGAGCGCGAGTGGCGCTGAGCAGCGCGGTGAAGCTCCAAAAAAAGTCAACGCCCGGGCGCCCAACGTGGGCAACCCGGGCGTGGAAATCGGCCAGCGCGAGCGTCCGGTGCTCTCTCCCCCGGTGGACCGGGTCGCTCACGCGGCCGCGATGATCAGAGCCCTCGCGCGGGATCAGTCGAAGAGCGCGGTGGTCTGGGGCTTCTCGACGGTGCGGAGCTTGAGCGTGGTGTCGATGCGGCAGTTCGAGGCGGAGCGGTGGCGCTCGGCGAAGAAGAACCGCAGGGAGTAGACGCGTCCGGACTCGAGCCAGCTGAGGCGGTCGAGGTCGATGGTCTGGCTGACCGCCGAGTGCACGCCGCCGATGTCGATGACGAGCTTGTTGTCGATGAAGACCCAGACGTCATCGTCGCCGGTGAAGGTGAAGACCTGGCCCGTGCCGCGTTCGTAGACGAACTCGGTGGGGAGCTCGAAGGTGAAGTGGAAGTTCTTGCTCTCCCGGGCGGAGTTGCCGAAGAGCTCGTTGTTGAGGGGGAAGAACCCGTTGCGGCTGGTGAAATCGGGGTCGGAGCGGTCGTCGAAGGTGTAGACGTTGGACCCGCTGGGGCGGCGGAGGGTGACGGTGAGGGCCTTGCTCATGTTGAGCCCGGGGACGTCGCGGAACCACTGCCCGAGGCGTTCGGCGCTGGTGACGGCGCCGCCGGTCGTCGCCGCGAGGGTGCCGGCCTGGTCACCGGTTCGCGAGGCGATGTAGTCCTTGGGCCCGATGATGTTGCGTCCCGAGGCGTCGCGGTACTGGCTGCTGAGCTTGTAGCCCATGCTGCTGAAGACGGGCTTGCCGTCGGCGTCGAGGGTGTCGGCGACGATCTTCAGGTACTGCCCGTAGTTGCCCGTGGGGACCTTCTCGAAGTCGGGGTGCCCGCCGGTCTCGGAGAGCTCCTTGAAGTCGCGGAGCGTGCCGGTGAGCTGGATCTCGGTGGGGAGGTCGGAGTAGGGGACCTCGGGGGCGATGGCGCCGGGGTTGGTGGTGTTGCCGGCGGTGTTCCCGCTCAGGCGACCATCGGCGTTGGCGGTGCGCGGCGCGACGCTGAGGGCCAGCCCAGCGAGGGTCGCGGTGGCCAGGGTCAGCGACGCGAACGACTTCCAGTTCATCATGAGTTCTCCTCCTCCGTCGCCGGCTTGTCAGCGCGACGCGTTCAACCGTCGCCCTGGCACGCGCCGGGGCGTTCTCCATGACAAAGGTGCGATTCGCGCCCGGGGAAAGCAAGGAGAACGAGCGGGGAGGATGTCAAGGTGTGCGGTCTGTGCGGGCGGGTGGTTATCCGCATCCAAGGAAAAAACGCCCACCCTGGGAATCCTCCCCGAGGGTGGGCGCTGGTGCATGGTCCCACGAGTGTGGACGGCCCCCTGGAACGCGGGGCGGGATCAGTCGTACAGGCCGGTGACCTGCGGGATCTGGACCTTGAGGAACTGAAGGGTGGTTTCCATCCTGAAGTTGCTCTCGGTGGTGTGGCGTTCGGCGTGGAAGATGTGGAGGGAGTAGGTCTGGCCGGACTCGAGCCAGGCGAGGCGGTCGAGGTCGATGGTCTGCTCGCGCTTGGGGTGGAGGTCGCCCAGGTCGATGACGAGGCGGCCGCCGATGAAGACCCAGACGTCGTCGTCCCCGGTGAAGGTGAACATGTGGCCCTTGCCTTTTTCGTAGGTGAACTGGGTAGCGACCTCGGTGGTGAAGTGGTAGTTCTTGCCCCAGTCGGCGAAGTTGCCGTAGAGATCGCCGTCGACGGGGAAGAAGCCGCCCTTGGAGACCCAGGGGTCGTCGGTGGCGGAGTCGAAGATGTAGCGGTCGGTGCCGGGCTTGCGGTTGAGGGTGAGGGTGATGGCCTTGGAGGCGTTGACGCCCGGGGTGTCTCGGTACCAGGACTTGAAGGACTCTTCGGAGTCGATGCGGGCGTCGGTGCAGGCCTTGAGCGTGCCCGGGGTGTCGCCCTTGGCGGCGTCAAAGAGGGCGGGGTTGATGTTTCGTCCGTCCTTGTCCTTGAACTCGGTGACGATCTCGGAGCCGAAGCGGCTCTTGAGGACGGGCTTCATGTCGCTGCCGAGGGTTTCCTCGACCATGCCCACGCGGGTGTCGCCGTGCCAGTGCTCGAAGTCTGGGTGCCCGTTGTCGGTGTGGGACTTCATGTCGCGGATGACCGCGGTGAGCGAGACGGAGGTGGGGAGGGAGGCGTAGGCGTCGCCCTCGGCGTGGGTGGCGTGGAGGAGGACGCCGGCGCTCATGGCCAGGAGCGCGGCGAGAGAACAGGCGGCGGTGCGGGTCTTCATGATTCGGTTCCGTGTTGGGGGGCACGCGGGCCCTCCACCACGACTATGCCGCGCGGGGGCGGGAAAACCACCAAAGCGTGGCGCGGGCCGCGGCGGTCGGGTTGGGTGTAGCGGGGGCGCGGGGTGTGCGTCCCGATTCTCGGACGGCGTGGAGCGGGAGCGTCCGGAAACACAACCGCCCGCGGGCTGACGCTCGCGGGCGGTGTTCTCTCTCCTCCGGGCGGTCGTCGGGTGGGCGGTGATCAGTCGAAGAGCGAGGTGACCTGGGGGGCGGAGACCTTCTGGAGCTGGAGGGAGGTCTCCATGCGGAAGTTGGACCCGCTGGTGCGCCGCTCGGCGTGGAAGATCTTGAGCGTGCAGAGCTTGCCGTCGGGGATCCCGAGGCGGTCGATGGCGATGGACTGGCTCTTGCGCGAGTGGACGCCGCCGAGGTCGATGACGAGGCGTCCGTCGATGAAGACCCAGACGTCGTCGTCGCCGGTGAAGGTGAAGATGTCGTTGCGTCCGGCCTTGTGGACGAACCGGCACTCGATCTCGGTGGTGAAGTGGAAGTTCTTGCCGGTGGAGGCGAAGTCGCCGTAGAGCTCGCCGTTGATCGGGAAGAACCCGCCCCAGCGGACGGCGTCGGCGTTGATGTCGGAGTCGTAGACGTAGCTCCCGGTCTCGCTGTCTCGGGCGAGGGTGAGGGTGATGGACTTGGAGGCGTTGGTGCCCGGGACGTCCGAGTACCACTGGGCGAAGGTCTGGGCGGAGGTGATGCGGTCATCGCTGGAGGTCACGAGGGCGCCGGCCACGTCGCCCCGGGAGGGGTCGAAGAGGGCGGGGTTGATGTTGCGCCCGTCGCGGTCGCGGTACTCCGAGTCGATCTGTCGGCCCGAGGTGCTGGCCAGGACGGGCTTGGCGTTGAGATCGAGCTCGGGCTGGAGGAGGCCCACGCGGGTGGTGCCGGTCCAGCGTTCGAAGTCCGGATGGCCGCCCTCGCTGATGGAAGCGCGGAAATCGCGGATGATGGCGGTGATCTCCATCGTGGCGGGGGCCTCGGAGTCGGTGGTGGGGAGGTCGGTGCGGTCGCCCTGGCCGGAGATCGGGGCCCGCGCGGGCTGGGTGTCGGCGGTGGGGCGTGCGGCGGTGCTGGCGCGGGCCGCGAGAGGATTGCGGGCCTCGGCGGCGCCCGCGGCGACGATCAGTGCGGCGATGCAGAGGGTTCGATTCAGGAGCTTGTTCATCACACACCTCGCTTTCGACCGCCGTTTCCTCGGGAGCGACTGGCTCCCTCGGGTTCCACGCGGCGGCGGACCGACGCCGTTGCACGACGCCGGGTGAGAGTCTGCGATTGGATCAGAAGCGGGGCAAGGGGAAGGGCGCGTGCGGGGTAGAAAAGGCACGGAAGGTGTGCGGGTTGTGCGGGTGTGGAAAACCTTGCGGAAGACAGGGTGTGGGCGGGGCCAAAGCGGAAGGCGAGGGGGCGAGCGGGCCGATGTATGATCGGACGGCGCGTTGCGGACGGGATGCCGCGGGCGCACGACGGGCTCGCGGTGTGGATCGGGGCTCGTGGGCTTCACCTCAAGACAGGATGAGCACGAGGTATGGACACCTTCGTCATCGTCGGCGGTCGTCGGTTATTCGGACGGGTCCGGATCCACGGGTCGAAGAACGCGGCGTTGCCGCTCTTGGCGGCGGCGCTGCTCACCGACCAGCCCGTGACGCTGCGGGACGTGCCGAACCTCGCGGACATCCGCAACATGCTGAGGCTTCTGTCGGAGCTGGGGTGCGTGCGGACCGACGCGGCCCCCGGGACGGACGAGTCGCTCAGGCCCGGGGCGGGCGGGGCGGTGACGCTGCGGGCGATGGACGAGTCGGCGTCGCACGCGCGGTATGAGATCGTGCGGACGATGCGGGCGTCGATCTCGACGCTGGGTCCGATGCTGGCCAAGCGCGGGTTCGCGCGGGTGTCGCTGCCCGGGGGGTGCTCGATCGGGGAGCGGCCTGTGGATCTGCACCTGCGCGGGCTGGCGGCGCTGGGGGCTCAAATCTCGCTGGACTCGGGGGACATCGTGGCCAAGGTCCCGCCGGGGGGATTGGTGGGGGCGACGATCTTCCTGGGGGGGACGTTCGGGTCGACGGTGTTGGGGACGGCGAACGTGATGTGCGCGGCGGCGCTGGCGAAGGGCACGACGGTGATCGAGAGCGCCGCGTGCGAGCCGGAGATTGTCGATCTGGCGAACATGCTCAACGCGATGGGGGCGAAGGTGAGCGGGGCGGGCTCGCCGCGGCTGGTGATCGAGGGCGTGAGCGAGCTGGGCGGGGTGGACCACACGATCATCCCGGACCGGATCGAGGCGGGGACGTTCATCATCGCGGCGGCGATGACCAACGGGGACGTGACGATCGACAACTGCCCGATGGACGCGCTGCTCTCGGCGAACTTTGTGCTGTCGGCGGCGGGGGTGCACGTGGCGCCGGTGGCGGGGCTGGCGAGCGCCCTGACGAACCCCCGGACGAACCCGCTTTCGAATCCGCTCACAACCCCGGCGGGATCTCGGGCGCGGACGCCGGCGTTGACTCTCTCCACGGGGGGTGTGAGCCCGGTGGCGATCGACGCGGACGACCCGATGCGCCGGACGGTGCGGGTGACGTGCGATCGGACCATCCGCCCGGTGGAGGTGACGACGCAGCCTCACCCCGGGTTCCCGACGGATCTGCAGGCGCAGCTCATGAGCCTGCTCACGATGGCGGACGGGAACAGCGTGATCACGGAGCGGATCTTCCCGGACCGGTTCCTGCACGTGGCGGAGCTGTCGCGGATGGGGGCCAAGCTGATCCGCCAGGGTTCGACGGTGATCGTGAGCGGTGTGCGTCGGCTGGTGGGGGCGCCGGTGATGGCGAGCGACCTGCGGGCGAGCGCGGGGCTCGTGCTCGCGGGGATGGCCGCGGAGGGGACGACGGTGGTGAACCGCGTCTATCACCTGGACCGCGGGTACGAGAAGATGGAGCAGCGGCTGCAGAGCCTGGGCGCGTCGATCGAGCGGGTGGACGAGAAGGACCTGGCGGGGAGCGACGTGCCGTACACGAGCGGGGCGGCGTAAGGGATCGCCACGGGCGTGCTTAACGCATGACGAGGATCTCGTCGACCGGGCGTCTGGTGATGTCGGGGACGCGGCAGTCGTCCCGGGCGTAGCCCACGGGGATCAGCAGGTAGGGTCTCTCGTGGTCGGGGCGTCCCAGGATCTTGGACAGGAACTGCATGGGGCTGGGTGTGTGGGTGAGGGTCGCGAGCCCGGCGTGGTGGCAGGCGGCGAGGAAGAGGCCCACGGCGATCCCGACCGACTCGTTCACGTAGTAGACCTGGCCCTGAGAGCCCTGCCCGTCGGGATCGGTCTTCATGAGCTTGAAGACGACGACGAGCCACGGGGCGATCTCGAGGAGCTCTTTGTGCTCGTCGGTGCCGAGGGGCGCGAGGTCCTTGATCCACTCGGCGCTGGCGCGTCTTGAGTAGAACTCTAGCTCCTCGTTTTCGGCGCCGGCACGGATCTGCCGCTTGAGCTCTGGGTCCGCGACGGCGACGAAGCGCCAGGGCTGCTTGTTGGCGCCGCTGGGGGCGGTGCCCGCGGCGGCGACGCACCAGCGGATGGTCTGTGGCGAGACGGGCTTGTTCGAGAAGCCGCGGACGCTGCGGCGCTGACGCATCACGTCGTAGAAGAGGTGGGCGGCGGTCTCGGGCGGGCAGCCCGGGCGGAACGTGACAAAGGGAACGGTGTTGGGCGGGCGAGTCATGGGCATTCCCCGGGGATCATGGGCGGTCGGGTGGGTCGGCGGGCCGCGACAGGAAGGAGCGTAGCGGAACGGCGGCGCGGGCAGGCCGTACCATGCGGGCTATGGCGATCCTCGTGTTTCAGCACAGCGACTCTGTGAACGGTGCGGGCGGAGCGGGCCGGCTTGGGATGACGCTCCGCGACCATGGGTTTCTCTTGGACATCCGCCGCCCGGACAAGGGCGACGCGGTCCCGGCGGGGCTGGAGGGCGTCGAGGGGATCATCATCCTCGGCGGGGCGATGAACGTGACGGACATCGCCACTCTGGCGTGGATGCAGGCGGAGGCGGAGCTGATCAAGAAAGCGCACGAGGCGAAGAGGCCGATCATCGGGATCTGCCTGGGGCACCAGCTCATCGCGCACGCGCTGGGCGGGCAGGTGGGATTCCGCGAGGGGCCCGAGCTGGGTTTCCGCGCGATGTCGCTGACGACGACGGGGCAGACGGAGACGATTCTGGCGGGGATTCCCTGGGAGACGCCGCAGTTCTTCACGTGCGAGCAGGAGGTGAAGGTCCTGCCGCCGGGGGCGGCGCTGCTGGGAAGCACGAAGGGGACGAAGCACTCGGTGTTCCGGGTCGGGGTGCGGACGTACGGGTTCCAGCAGCACTTCGAGGCGGACCGCGCGATGCTGGAGCAGTTCATCGAGTGGGGCGCGGGGGCGTTCGCGAAGGCGGGGGTGAGCGCGGGGGACGTGCGGGCGACGCTGGACCGGGACTACCCGGCGTTCGCGCGGGCGTCGGACCGATTGTGCGTGAACCTCGCGTCGTACTGCTTTCCGCTGGAGCGGCGGATGAAGTAGGTTCGGGAGAAGGCGGCGCGGAGAGGAGCACAACGCGAGCATGCCCACGACGCTGCGTCTCAAACCCCCCGAAGACTTTGAGCTGGCGCGGGACGTGTGTTCCTACGGCTATTTTCTGGTGGCGCCAAACTCGTGGGACGTGAAGGCCAGGGCCTTCTCGCGGACGCTGGAGTTCGAGCGTTTGCCGGTGCGTGTGCGGATCACGCAGCCCCGGGGCGCGGGCTCGGCGCTGGTGGCGGCGTTCTCGCGGACGCTCTCGTCGCCGACGCGGGCGCGCGCGACCCAGCAGCTCTCGAGGATGCTGCGCCTGGACGAGAGCGCCGGGGAGATCGGCGAGTTCCACCGGGTGGATCCGCGCTGGAGGCGGAGCGGGCGCGGGCGGCTCTTCCGCTCGCCCACGCTGTTCGAGGACATCATCAAGACCATCACGAGCTGCAACGTCACGTGGCCCGGGACGCTGGCGATGAACCGGAGGCTGTGCGAGGTGCTGGGCGTGGGGAAGGACGGCGAGCAGGGGTTCCCGAGCGTGCGGACCCTCGCGGGGACGAGGGCGGTGACGCTGCGGGCACGCTGCCGGACCGGTTACCGCGACGAGCGGATCGTGGAGATCGCGAGGCGGTTCGGGGCCCCGCGGGCGAGCGGGGGGATCGACGCCCGGTGGTTCGAGGACCCGGGCACGAGCGATGAGGCGATCCACGGGGCGCTGCTGGAGCTGCCGGGCGTGGGGCCGTACGCCGCGGCGAACATCATGCAGCTGCTGGGGCGGTACTCGCGCCTCCCGCTGGACACCGAGAGTGTTCGGCACGGGAAGACGGTGCTGGGGATGAAGGGCACGCCGGCGCAGATCATGAAGAAGGTGCACGCGCACTTCGCGCCCTTCGGCCGCCACGCGTTCCGCAGCTACTGGTTCGAGCTCTGGAGCTTCTACGAGCGCAAGCACGGCCCGGCGTGGACGTGGGAACGCGACAGCACGGGGAAGATGTTCACGGCGGCGATGCTGAACAAGTGAGCGCCGTCCCCCTCGGGGCGATTCCTGTCCTATCACTCTCCATGCGGTGCGTGGTGCAGCGGGTGTCGGAGGGGTCGGTGCGCGTGGAGGGACGCGTGGTGTCGTCGATCGGGCGCGGGCTGGTCGCGCTGGCGGGGATCTACGCGACCGACACGGCGGAGGACGGCGAGAAGCTCGCGGACAAGCTCGCGAACCTGCGGATCTTCGAGGACGGCGAGGGGAAGATGAACCTCTCGGTGAAGGACGTCGGGGGGAGCGTGCTGCTCGTGCCGAACTTCACGGTGGCGGGCGACGCGCGGAAGGGTCGTCGCCCGAGCTTTGATCTGGCGATGCGTCCGGAGCAGGCTCAGGGCGTGTTCGCGGCGCTGGCGGAGCTGGTGCGCGGGCAGGGCGTGCCGGTGCAGACGGGGGTGTTCCGGGCGGCGATGGAGGTGGCGCTGGTGAACGACGGGCCGATCACGATCGTGGTGGACACGCGGGCGTAGCGCGGCTTACTCATGGGCGAGGGCGCGGACGACCTCGCCCACGCCCAGGGTCACGCGCGAGAGGCGGTCGTAGTCGAGCGTGTCGGGCGTGTCGGTGCGCTCGTGATAGTTGGGGTTGCGGAAGGGCGCGGTGGCGGTGACCATCACGGCGGGGTAGCCCTCTTTCCAGAAGGACCAGTGGTCGGACCAGCCCACGCCCGGGACCCACCAGGGCAGGGCCGCGCCCTCGCTGGGGAACTGGGCGTTCGAGCGGAACTCGGTGATGACGCGGTGGGTGAGGGCCCGGGACGAGGTGTTGCCGACGAAGGCGATGAAGTCGCCCGTGTCCGGGTAGAGCAGCCCCAGGGGCGGGGGGTACTTCTGCGTGCCCTCCTCGGCTTTGTAATAGCCGATGGATTCGAGGCTGAGCATGGCGACGATGCGTTCGTTCTGGGCGCGGCACTTCTTGGCGTAGACCCAGGAGCCCATGTCCTTGGTCCAGAACGCCGGGGGCTCTTCGTTCACGAAGAAGGCGAAGCGGATCGTGCGCGCGCTGGGTTGGCCGGCGAAGCGCCGGGCGAGGGCGAGGGTCGCGGCAACGCCCGACGCGTTGTCGTCGGCGCCGGGCGTGCCCTGGTAGGAGTCAAAGTGGGCGCCCACGACCACGATCTCTTCGGGGCGGCTGGTTCCCGGGAGCGTCACGTCGAGGTTGGGGACGGTCGTGCCGCGGGAGACGAAGGAGTGCTCGCGGACCTCGTACCCCGCGGCCTGGAGCTCGATCCGAATCCACTGGGCGGACTCGGCGAGCTTGGCGGGGTAGAAGGTGCTGCGGTGCCCGATGTCTGCGGCGAGGCGTTCGACGTCGGCGCGGAGCGAGGCCGCCAGGGCCTGGTGATCCTCGCTCGCGGGCGGGAGCGTGCCTCGGAAGCTCGTGCCGGGCATGCGGAGCATTCATGCCCAAGCGGCGACGAGCAGGACGGCGAGGACGGAGAGGCCGATGGCGATGCGGATCATGCCGCGGCGCGTGAGGATCTTCATGCGCAACCCTCGGAAGCAACGGTGATGGAACGCGAGTATGTTAGTAGCCACAAACTATATTCGTCGTGGGCTGGTCGCGGGTTCGCGCGGGATGAGTTTTTTTCCGGATGGGGGGGGCTAGGGCACGGGCTCGATCGCGGCGGCGGGCTTGGACCAGATGGCGGCGGGCTGCTGGCGTTGTCGGCGTGCGGCGGCCTCGATGCGGTCGAGCTGGAGGGTTTGCTCGTCCGCGCGTTCGCCGAACGCGTCGCGGATCAGGCGGGCGGTCCCGCCCAGGGTGACGAGCTTGACCTCGGGCTTGGCGGGCGTGCCGCGGACCTCGGCGGTGAAGAGCTCGTTGCGGATGCCCTCGACGAGCGTGGAGACGAGCGGGATGCGGAGCTTGTTGCGGGCGCGGAAGCGCA
This sequence comes from uncultured Phycisphaeraceae bacterium, assembly GCA_964614075.1. Lineage (GTDB taxonomy): Bacteria > Planctomycetota > Phycisphaerae > Phycisphaerales > UBA1924. The sequence goes on along the minus strand of CAZTJZ010000010.1, from coordinate 13,055 downwards.
GGTCGAGGGTGAGGTCGGGGAGATCGGCGGTCCCGAAGCCGTAGAACCCGACGCTGGAGGAGCTGAGGAGAACTTCCTCGAAGCTGAGGCGGTTGCCCTGGAGGAAGAAGTTGGCGCGGGCGTAGTCGAGGCGTTCGTTGACGGGGAGCTCGAGGTTGGTGAGTCGGGTGAGCGCGACGGCGACGGGGATGTTGAGCACGCGTTCGCCGCCGATGGTCGCGGTCCCGCGCCCGCGCCGGGAGGAGGGGCGGCCGGCGAGCCCCGCGAGGGAGAACTCGGCGTCGAGGCGGCCTCGGGATTCGTCGGGCGCACCGGGGTCCGGGCGCTGGGCCGCGGCGGCGTCGTCGCCCAGGGCTTCCATCTTGGCCTTGTCGGAGAGGTCGGCCAGGACCGAGGCGAAGCGGACGTCGGAGGCACGGGCCTCGACGCGGAACTCGCGCGGTTCTCCCGGGAAGAGGGCGGCCTGTCCCGCGACGCGCCCGCCGTGGCAATCGGCGGAGAACATCGGGACGAGCACCTCGCCTAAGGGGCCCGAGGCGACGAGCGCCCGGGCGTTGGTGAGGGCCACGTCGTAGAGGCGTGCGCGGGAGGCGAGGATCTTGAGCTCGAAGCTCGGGGATTGGTTCGTGTGTGTGCGGTCGAAGGACCAGTCGATCACCGCGTCGGCGTCGAGCAGCGGGGTGCCGATGTCGAGCGAGGTGTTGGCGAGCTCCGCGCGTCCCGAGCCGCGGACCCCGAGCCCGCCCGTGCCCGGAAGGTGAAAGGCGAGCTCGGCGTTGGGGATGGTCACGGCGCCCTGGGGCGAGAAGTCGAGCTGATCGAGCACGTCGGTGAGCGCCGCGGGGAGCGCGGCGCTGAGGTCCTGGGGGAACCCGTCGGATTCGAGGGCGAGGCGCGTCTCGGCGGCCAGGCCCGCGGTGTCGCGCAGCCACGAGCCCGAGGCAAGGACGTTCCAGTCCGGGGCGAGGAGGCGGAGATCGCGGAAGCGGCCACCCTCGGGGGTGAGCTCGACGGCGCCGATGATCTTGGGGAAGAGGACCGGCCCGCCGCTCGAAAAGAACGCGAGCGAGCGCGGGACGATCGTGCCGGTGGGCGCCCAGCGGAGGGCCTCGCCCGTGCGCTGGGGCGCGAGGAGGACGGCGAGGTCGAAGTCGCCGCGGGGTTGGTGCTCGTCCAGGAGGCGTACAGCGTCGTCGCCCAGCCCCTGCGCGACAGTGCGGACGAGCCAGGAGTCGATCAGGCCGTCCTTGACGACGACGCGGAGGCGAGAGTCCGGGTCTGGGGCGGCGTCGGCGCGGATCCAGCCGTTGAGGGTGATGGTGCCCGCGTTGCGTGGAGGGGTATGCCCGGGGCGGTCGCTCTCGCCGCCCTTGAGCGAAGCGGAGAGGTTCTTGAACTCCACGCGTGGGGTGTCGAGCCCGCCGCCGATGGTGAGACTGGCGGCGCCGGTGGACTCTTCGAGCGTGACGCGTGAGGCGTGCACGGTGAACGAGGCCTTGGGCTCGGCGGCCTCGACGACGGTGCGGAGCGGCGTGGCGGCGTCGCGGAACACCTGCACGCGCAGGTCCGCGGAGCCCTCGGGGGCATGGTCGGCGCGCCGCTGGGCGATCTGGGCGGCGGCGTCGGGAGCGATGAGGCGGACAAAGTCCTCGGCGTGCGTGGCGAGGTCCGCACGCTTCACTTCCACCTCGGCGTGGATGGGCTCGCGGGACTCCGCGGCCGTTGTGCCCGCGGTTTGGTCTCCCAGGAGCGAGACCTCGGCCCGGATGCTGGCGGGCGCGGCGGGCTCGTGGCCCGTACGGCGCAGCTCGCCGGCGAGATCGAGGTTCAGGCGCTCCTCGCTGACAAAGACCCGGCCCGAGACGGCGCGGAGGGCGGCGCGCTGCTCCCCGGAGAGGGACGCCGGGGCGGCGGCGCCGTCCTTGAGGCGAAGGTCGATGTCGTAGCCGACGTCGTCGTCCGCGGTCATGCCGATCTGGATCGCCGCGTACTCGAGCGTGCCCGAGGGGCGCAGCTCGGCGAGGAGAGCGCGGGGCGAGATCGCGCCCGAGCCTTGGGGCACGGCGTTGAGGAGGAGGTTCTCGATGGGCACGCCACTCGCGCGGATGGTGATATCGGGGACGAACTCACCCCGGACGTCTTCGATCTTCTTGAGGTCGACGAGGGCCTCGACGCTGGCGGTCCCGCCGAAGATCCCGCGGTAGGTCCCGCCCGAGAGCGTGGCGATCTCGTTCTCCTTGAGGATGCGGAGGTTCGAGGCGTAGAGGGGGTAGGGGAACTTCTCGGGGACGAGCCCGGCGTCGTGGACGCGGATGTCGATCTCGTCGAACCACTCGCCCTCGGGCCCGGGCTCGCGGGTGATGTGGACGTCGACGTCGGCGCGGCCGCCCAGCACGAAGACGGGGCGTTCGAGCTGGGCGCGGAGCTGGTCGGGCTCATCGGGGTGGTCGGGCTCGTCGCCGGCTTCGAGGGCGAAGAGCCTGAGGCGCAGGTCGCGCCACTTCTCCGGGGAGAGCACGAGCCCCTGCTCGACGAGCTCGAGATATCGCGGGCGGTTGAAGAGGGCCTCGGTGATCTTGCGTCGCTTGCCCAGGGCCTCTTCGAGGGTCTCGTCGACCGGGAGGTCGGTGACGCGGACGCGGATGTCGACCTTGGCCTCGGAGGTGGGCGGGGCGATGACGCCGGTGGCGAGGATCCGGGCGCCGCTGGGGGCGACGCCCTGCACATCGATGAAGCGGATCTCGTCGTCGCTGAAGCGCCACTCGCCGTGCATGCGATCGAAGCGGTAGGGGAAGCGTTCGAAGGCGGCGCTGCCGTCCTTGAGCTTGATGACGCCCGAGACGCTGAGGGCCCCGGGGGCGTCGCCGACTCCCTCGGCGCGGGTGATGGTGACGACGGCGTCGACGATGCCCGTGGGGTAGGAGAACTGGGCGAGGCGGCGCTGGGCGATCCCCGGGGCGAAGCGGAGGATCTGGGGGTTCTTGGTCATCTCGAAATCGCGCGAGGTGAGGACGACCTTGAACGGGGCGTTCTCCTTGGTGCCCTTGATGTCGAGCTGGACCTCGTAGGGGAGGTCCTCAACGACGCCCGAGAGCTCACCGGCGAGCCCGTTGTTGCGGAGGCGCAGCGAGCCGTTGACCTTCTCGATGCGCAGGCGCCGGCCGATCTGGTCGGGGGGGAGGGGGATGAGGTTGCCCTGGGCGTCCTCCTCGGGCTGGGGCTCGATGGGGAGGTTGATGCCGACGTCCATGAGGGCGATGGCGGCCTCGAGGGTGCCGTCGGGGGCGTAGGTAAAGGTGGTGCGTCCGACCTTGCCCACGAGCCCGAGGTTCTTGAAGGCGGGGCGTAGGGGCGTGGGGACAGTCTCGACGGGCCATTCGCTGAGGGCGAGCCCGTCGAGGGAGAGCGCGAGTCCGCCCTTGCCGACGCGTCCGGTGATCTCGAGGGGCGTTCCGCCCCGGGAGTCGGCGGTCTGGGTGAAGGAGACGATGGAGTCTCCGGAGTTGTCCTCGGAGCGCTGGACGCTGCCGTGGACCTCGATGCGTCGCAGGGCGGTGTAGTGGCGTCCGTCCTTGCTGTGCTCGCCCAGTTCGACGACGCCCTTGCGGACCAGAACAACCGGGGGCTTGACGGCTCCTTGCCCGCGCTCCGGGAGCTTGAAGGCGGCGATGTTGACCGTGCCGTCCTCGGTGCACTGGCTGAAGCGGATGATGGGCTCGTCGATGATGACGGAGTGGACGTGGGTCCCGCCGCGGAGGAGGGAGGGCCAGGAGGGGTCGACCTCGATGGACTTGACGCGGAGGGCCTCGCCGCCGACGCCCTCCACGCCCTTGGCGCGGACGACCGCGTCGGCGACGAGGATGCGCCCGTCGCTGAGCACCTCGACGCTCTTGGCCGTGACGTCGGCGCCGATGGTCCGTGAGAGGAGCGAGCAGGCGATAAGGCGGGTGACGGCGGTGCGGGTGAGGACGATGTAGACCGCGAGGAGCGCGCAGGCCACGACGCCCAGCACGATGAGCCGGCGTGTCCATCGTCGTTGGCGTTTGGGGTGGGCCATCCTTGCCTGTGCCGGTGTGTGCCTGCTGCGGTGTGTGCCTGAGAGGTCGGGGGCTGGGCCGTCCTTGGGGGTGTGGGGGTGTGGGGGTTGGGGCGGTACGGGTGGTGCCGGAAACAATAGTGCGCGCCCACTACCGTCCCTTCGTGGCCAAGGCTCGCAAACTGTTCGTGTGCCGGGCGTGCGGGGGCGTCCACTCGCGGTGGATGGGCAAGTGCCCGGACTGCGGGACGTGGGACAGCCTCGAGGAGACGCTGCACGATCCGTCGGCGGAGCTGGACCCCCAGAAGGGTCTGGTCTCGGCGTGGTCGGCGATCGGCGAGAACGACGCGGCGCCGCCGTCGGGCGGGGCCACCCCGATTGCCTCGGTGAACGCCCATGACGCGCCGGCGTCGCGGCTTTCGAGCACGATCTCGGAGCTCGACCGCGTGCTGGGCGGCGGGCTCGTGCCCGGGTCGGCGATTCTCCTGGGCGGGGAGCCGGGCATCGGCAAGTCCACGCTCATGCTCCAGGCGGCGCGGGGGTGGGCGACGCGCGGGCACCGGGCGTTGTACGCCTCCAGCGAAGAATCGGCCCAGCAGGTCCGCCTGCGGGCCGGACGGCTGAGCGCGACGCTCCCGCCCGAGCTCTTTGTGCTGGCCGAAACGAACCTCGCCCGCGTGGTCGAGCAGATTCGCCGGGTTCTCCCCGCGGTGGTGGTCATCGACTCGATCCAGATGCTGTACAAGTCCGACCTGCCCGCGTCTCCCGGGAGCGTGACGCAGCTCCGGCGGTGCGGCGCGGAGCTGGTGTACCTGGCCAAGGCGTCGGGGATCGCGGTGGTGCTCGTGGGGCACGTCACCAAGGACGGGCAGCTCGCGGGCCCGCGCCTCCTCGAGCACCTCGTCGACACGGTGCTCACCTTCGAGGGCGACCGCTACCACAGCCACCGCGTGGTGCGCGGCGTGAAGAACCGCTTCGGGACCACGCTGGAGATCGGGCTCTTCGAGATGACCGGCGCGGGGCTCCGGGAAGTGCCCGAGGGCGCGGGCGTCGCGCCCGTCGCGGGGCTCGAGACTCCACGCCCGGGGTCGGCGGTGTGCCCCGTGCTCACGGGCTCACGCTGCATCCTCGTCGAGATCCAGGCCCTGACCGCCACGGGCTTCCCCGGCGCGGTGAAGCGCAAGAGCTCCGGGCTGGACCCCAGCCGCCTCGCGATGCTGATCGCGGTGCTGGAGCAGCACGCGGGCGTGCGCCTGGCCGACCGCGACGTGTTCGCGAGCGCCGTGGGCGGGCTGCGGGTGGTGGAGCCGGCGTCGGACCTGGCGTTGCTGCTGGCCATCGCCGGAGCGCAGAAGCGGGCCGCGCTCCCGACGGCGACGGCGGCGGTGGGGGAGGTGGGGCTGGGGGGCGAGGTCCGCCACGTCCCGCAGATCGAGCAGCGCCTGCGCGAGTGCGCACGCCTGGGCTACACGCGCGTGATCGCCCCGCCCGGGTCGGCGAAGCTCGCGCCCGCGGGCGTAGAGGTCCTTGGCGTCAAGAACGTCGACGAGGCGATCGCGCGGCTGTCGTAAGGGCGAGCGGGAGCACGGCGTGCCTCAGCAGCCGGCCTCGAAGCGGGTAAGAAAATAAATAAGGTCATCGATGGTGACACCACCGTCGAGCGTGCCCGTGCCCGAGCCGTCGTCCACGTCGGCGTCGATGTCGCCGGCCTCGAAGAGGCCAAGGTAATAGATGAGATCGTCGATGGTGACGCCGCCGTCGGGGGTTCCGGTGCCCGAGCCGTCGTCGACGTCGGCGGGGCAGGCCGGGTCGCAGATGGGGTGCGTGGGCGAGCCCGGGAGCAGCTTCCAGACAGTCCCGGATGTTTCCATGGCCCAGAGGGAGCAGTCGGCGGGATTGATGCCGATCCCGCTGAGGGCGTCCACGCCGGCGGGGAGCGTGTGCTCGACGACGAACACACCGGTGGGCGTGAACTCGGCGATTGTGAGCTCGTCCTCGCTGGCGATGAAGAGGTTGCCGTTCCCGCCGACCTCGATATCGCCGAAGTTCACGGTGAAGCTCGGTCGCGTCGCGGTGATCTGGAAGGTCTGGATGACGGCACCGGTCTGCGGGTTGATTTCGGCGACGCGGTTGGCCGCGGTGCCCCCGGGGACACGGTCCTGGACGAGGAAGAGCGTGCCGCGAGAGGTGTGCTGCGCCCCGCCGACGACGTGGCTGACGCCGAACTGCGTGGCGAGCGTGGCGAGGAGACTCCCGTTCGCGGGGTTGACGGCGTAGACCTCCGCGACGCCGGACTCGCCGTTGATGAACAGCAGCGTGCCCGCGGGGATCGCGGTGGTTCCCAGCGTGAGGGCGGCGGTGGTGAACTCGATGTCCACGTCGTTGGCCGACTCGCCGGGGCGGGGGACACTCCCGAGCAGCGCTCCGGCGGCGGAGTAGCGGGCGATGGTGGCGCCGAAGCTCGAGTACGTCCAGACCTCGCCCGTGACCGGATCAACCCCGAGCGAGACGCCCTGGGAACCGATGGTGAAGCTCGACGCGGAGGTGAACTGCGCGTGGGACGACGCGGCGGCGGCCAGGAACGCGATCGCCGTGGGCACAAACCGGAGTGTCATCGTAAATCTCCCGCGGGCTGCGCCCCGGAACCTCGGATCAATAGGCCGCGCCAAACAGAATACCCGAACAGGCCCGACGCGCCACGGGCCCGCGGCAGCCGGGTATGCCCTGTGCGGGGGTTTATGTGCACCACGCCGACCCGCGTCCAGGAGGTCGAGCGGTCGACGTCGAGGCGCGGACCGGGAATGCCGAGCAATCTCAGCACCCGGCCTCGAAGCGGAGGAGGTAGTAGAGGAGGTCGTCGATGGTGACCCCGCCGTCCTGCGTGCCGGTGCCCGAGCCGTCGTCGACATCGGCGGCGAGGTCGCCGTTCTCGAAGAGGGCGAGGTAATAGAGGAGGTCGTCGATGGTGACCCCGCCGTCGGGCGTGCCCGAGCCGCTGCCGCAGTCCACGTCGGCGACGCACCCGGTGTAGGCGACCTTGAGCGCGTTGGGCTCAAAGAAGACGCCCCAGCCCGCGGGCAGGTCGGCGAGGAGGCAGTCCCCGGTGACGGTGGGGGCGGAGACGATGGTGAACTCGGTTCCCGGCGCGGGGTTGGAGAAGCCGTTGACGAGGTTGACGCGGATGAACCCGTTGACCTGGAAAGACGAGGTGGAGGTGATGCGGTCGAAGTCGGTGGTCGCGGTGCCGCCGATGTCGATCTCGAGGTCTCCGGAGGGCGTCATGGTGACCGGGTTCTGGAAGTTGAGGTGCCCGATGGCCCCCGGGGTGGCTCCGGGCGAGATGGTCCCCTCCATGGTGGTGATGGGGAAGATGCGTCCGGTGCCCGCGAGGGTCTGGCCCGGGCCGAGCGTCAGGACGTTGGAGGTGCTGGCGAAGTAGAGATAACCGGAGCTGAGGTTGCTCGGATCGGCGTTGAGGACGATCGAGCCCGTGCCGGTGATGGAGGTGGTCGCCATGATGGGCAGGCGGGTGTCGATGTTGGTGCCGGCGGTGTTGACGGTGATCACGCCGTTGTTCACCAGGCCGTTGGCGCCGACGCGGAGCTGAGCGCCGGGCAGCGCGCCGATCTGTGCGGTGGAAACGACGTTGTCGAGCGTGGTGATGCCCGAGACGTTCACGGTTCCCCCGTTGGGCGAGGAGAGCGTCCCGCCGTTGATCGTGGCCGCCGAGAGCGCGACGGTGGAGTTGTCGGCCTGGATCTCTCCGGTGCCCGGGTTCTGATTGACGGTGATCGAGGCGATCCGAAGCGTGGCGCCGTTGGCGGCGCGCATCATGCTGTTGTTGGTCTTGGTGGTCGAGATCAGGTCGAGGATCTTGCCGGGCTGATCGGCGAGCACCAGCCCGTTGTTGATGAGGTTGACGAAGACCTCGCCCGTCCCGCGGATGGTGTGGCCCGCGGCATGGGTGAGCACGTTCGTCGACGCGGCGAAGAACAGGTACGCCGAGCCGAGGTTGGCGGGGTTGGCGTTGAGGACGATGCTCCCGGTCCCGCTCAGCGTGGTCGAGGCGTCCCAGGTGTACCGGGTGTCGGTGTTCAGGGCGGTCGTGTTGATGGTGATGACGTTGTTGTTGACGATCCCGGCGGCGTTGGTGTGGAGGGTGGCGCCCCCGGACGCGAAGATCGGGGCGCTGTTGGTCACGCCGTGCAGGCCGCTGTTGGCCGTCACCACCACCGTGCCGCCGTTGAGGGACTCGATCAGCCCGCCCGAGATGGTCCCGCTCGAAAGAGTGACGGTGGCGTTGTCCGCGCGAACGATCGCGCCGGGGGCCTGGGTGACGGTGATCGACTCGATATCGAGGGTGCCTCCCGCGCTGGCGCGGAGGAGATTGTTGTTGGCCTTGGGCTGGCTGAAGAGCCGCAGCGTTCCGCCGGAGACGTCGGCGTCGATCACGCCGTTGTTCGTGGTGTTGGGGTAGACATCGCCCCTCCCGCGGAGGGTCTGGCCGCTCCCGAGGGTGAGGAGGTTGGCCGTGCTGGAGAAGAAGAGGTAGCTCGAGCCGGGGTTGGCGGGGTTGGCGTTGAGGACGATGGTGCCCGTGCCGCCGATGGACATCGTCGGGGCGGCGACGACGAGGCGGGTGTCGACGTTGGTCCCGGCGGTGTTGACCGTGATCGTGGCGTTGTTGGTGAGGGTGGTCCCGCTGAGGTTGAGGCGTCCGGCGGGGTCGATGTTGGCGGTGCCCGAGAGCGTCACGTCGGTCATCGTCGAGGTTCCGGTGACGAGCGTCGCGCCGCCGTTGATCGAGGAGACGGTGCCCCCCACGACCCCGCCCGCGGACAGATGGAGCGTGGCGTTGTCGGCGACCATCTGCCCGCCCGTGTTGGTCACGGTGATCGAGCTCACGCGGAGCGTGGCGCCGTTGGTGGCACGCATCATCCCCGTGTTGGTCTTGTTCTGGCTGATCAGGTCGAGGATCCTGCCGGTCTGGTCCGCGACGATGGTCCCGGCGTTGCTCGTGATGGGGTAGATCTGCCCCGTGCCCCGGATCGTGTGCGAGGCGCCGTGCGTGAACGTGTTCGCCATCGACGTGTAGAAGATGTACGAGCTGGCCAGGTTCACGGCGTTGGCGTTCAGGACGAGGTCGCCCGTCCCGTCGAGCGTGTGGGTTGTGCCGATGGTGTACCGCGTGTCGGCGTTCGTGCCCGCGTCGTTAACCACGATCGTCCCGTCGTTGACCGACACGCCCGAGAGCGTCATGATGCGCGACGGGTTGATCGCCAGCACCGCCAGAGGGTTGGAGATGGTGATCCCGCCCACGGTGTAGTTCGCGGCGGCGGTCACGGTGTACGCGCCCGCGCCGGGCAGGAGCGCGGTTTCGGCGTTGGTGTTGGGGATGTCCGCCGGAGACCATGAACCCACCGTCCCCCAGAACCCGGTGGACTGGTCCCAGGTGCGGAGCTGGGCGTAGGCCGGCGAGGCCACGCCGCCCGCGACGCCGACCGCCAACCCGGCCACCATCGTGAGACGCCGCGACGCACCGATCGACTGAACACAAGCCATGACACCCTCCGGAGTTCGTAACGCACACCAACGCGAGATCGCGTCACAGAATAGCGGACAACTCAGCGGCTCTGACAGATTTTCCCGGCGCGTGGGTGGTTTTCCGCGGTCGGGCCACGCCGGCGATTGGGGGAGCATCCCGTCCGTTCTCGGTCGGCGGTTCCGGCTTTCCCGCCGCCCGGCCCCTTATTCCCCCCAAAATACCAAGAGGCCCGGGTCCTGCAACCCGGGCCTCCGAGCACCACGCCGTTCACGGCGTAGTTCAGAGCTTTGGTCGCCCACGATCGCCCAGGGGGCGTCGTGATCGCAACGCAAGACCCCCCGCGGCGGGCGCAGGGGGTCTTGAGGAGGGCTGGAGACTGCGGCTCAGCATCCGGCCTCGAAGCGGGTGAGGTAGTAGATGAGATCGTCGATGGTGACCCCGCCGTCGGGAGTGCCGGTGCCCGAGCCGTCGTCGACGTCGGCGGTGACATCGCCGTTCTCGAAGATGGTGAGGTAGTAGAGGAGGTCATCGATGGTGACCCCGCCGTCGGGCGACCCGCTCCCGCTTCCGTCGTCGACATCGGCGACGCAGGGGACCGGCAGGACGGTGAGGTTCTCGATAGTGAACCCGCTGACCTCGTTCGCGGTGAGCTCCATCGACCGGGCCCTCGCGGTGCTGGAGCCGCCCAGGGCCCTGTACTCGACGGTGTGGACGCCGTTGACCGTGGTTCCGCCCGGAAGCACGACGGCCGTGGGGGTGATGCAACCCCAGGAGTGGCTCCCCGAGTTGAAGCCCCAGTAGGAGCCGGTCGGGCATCGCGGCCCACGGACGGTGACGCCGGCGGTGCCGAGGTACTCGTTCGTGAAGATCACGCCGCCGGTGTCGTCGTAGCACGTCACGGAGACACCCGAAGCGCCCAACGCCGAGAAGTCGCACGAGACATCTCGCTCGCCGGGCACCGGGCTGGGCGACTCTGTGAGGTGTGAGATCTCGAGCCCGTTGGCATCCTTGATCGTCAGCAGTGTGGTGTGGCCGGGGGACGGGCAGCACAGGTCGCGCCGGGTCCACTGGACCCCGCCGTTCTGGGCCAGATCGATCGCCACGCCGTCCTGTCCGCTGCTGCCGATGTTCTGGACCAAGAGCTTTCGATCGGTGGGAGAGCAGGTCGGGACGCCGTCGCATTCCTCGGCGAGGTGCGCCTGCCCGAGTGCGTGGGACGCCACGCCAAAGGTGCCCAGCTCGGAGGCGGTCACGTCGAACTGCGTGACGCCCGAGGCGGTGACGAGGAGTGACTCGGTGGCGTCGGGGATGTACCCGGGCGGGAAGGTCGGGGTGATGACGCGGGCGTTCTGCCAGCCGTTGCCGCCGCCGGTGGGATCGCCGGTGCCCAGGCAGACGCACTGCCGCCGGCTGACCCAGTGGTACTTGCCGTTGACCCACGCGATCCACGAGTAGGTGACCCAGGAGCAGGGCGGGGGGCACTGGATGACCTGGCCGACCCAGTCGACGTCGCCGATGGGGCCGGGGATGGTGATGGTCGAGATCGGCAGGCCGTGTTCATCAAAGTCGGTGACGGTGAAGGACGTGACGCCGACGCTGGAGAAGTCGAAGGTGTCGACGCCCGTGCCGTCGCCGTTGCTGCGCTGGCGGAGGCTCCCCTTGATCGTGCCGTCCCAGCCCTTGTGCTTGATCTTGATCTCGGTGTTGGCGACGCCGGTGAAGTCGGGGACATCGACGGCAACGCCCCCGCCGGTCATGCTGTGGAGCTGGACCTCGACGCCGTCCTCGCCGCTGCTCCCGAGGTTGCGGACGGGGAGGCGGCGCTCGACGGGCGGGTCCAGGAGCGCGCTGCCGACGTTCTGGTGGAGCAGCCCGCTGGCGTACGCCTGGAAGGGCTGGGCGCTGGCGGAACTGGCCCATACGCCGGCGGCCGCGAGCAGAGCAAAGGCCGAGGACTTCTGGAACATGGCGGTCTCCTTGAGGTTGGCCCCGTGAGGGGCGGTGTGGTGCTCGCCATGTCTTGCCACGGAAAGACGGGATCTTGCAGCGCGGCGTGAAAAAAAACACGCCCCTGGTTTGGGGCGTGTTCGGGGTTACGGGTTCAAGCGGGCGAGATCTAGCACCCCGCGACGAAGTGATCGAGGTAGTAGATGAGGTCGTCGATGGTGACGCCCTGGTCGGGGATGCCCAGGCCGCTGCCGTCGTCCAGGTCGGCGGCGGTGTCGCCCAGGGAGAACTTGTCCAGGAAATAGACGAGGTCATCGATGGTGACGCCCTGGTCGGGGGTGCCCGTGCCGCTGCCGTCGTCGAGGTCGGCGGGGCAGGGGCAGGCGCCCGAGTGGTTGGCGGGGTTGGTGGGGTCGCCGCACGCGTCGAGCTCGTCGCGGTCGAAGAAGCCGTCCAAGTCGCGGTCGATCCCGATGCGCGTCTCGGAGTCCTTCATCACGACAGTGAAGGTGAGCTCGCTCCCCGGGGCGGCGGCGGCGAGGAGCTGGGCGAGCGTGCGCGTCTCGCCCGCGCGGTCGGACTGGAACACGCTCGCGCTGTTGTAGCGGTACCCGCGCTGCAGCCCGCCCTGTTTGCCCTTGACCACCAGCCCCACCTTCCCGCTGTTCGCGAGCGTGACGAACGAGTTGAGGAGCGCGAGTTCGGCGGGGGGGAGCGTCGCCTGGGAAACAACGGTGACCTGCTTGCCCACCGCGGCGTGGGAGTCCTGGCTCAAGGGGCCGGGCGGCTCCAAAATCAGCGAGGGGCTGCCCATCGGGAGGTCCGACCCGGAGAAGCTGAGCATGAACGCGGTCAGGTCCGCGATCTCCTGATCGCTGGCGACGCTGAAGACGGGCTCGCCCACGAAGCGCTCGATCGAGTCCACCGAGCCGTCGTGCAGGAAGCCGAACCCCGCGGTGTTGAACTGCTGGGTCGCGTTGAAGCCGCCTTTCTTGTAGACGTTGCGGGTCTGCGGGATCTTGATGGTGACGTTGGTCGAGCCGTCGACAGAGACGACGGCGTGGTGGCGCTGCCCCTGGGCACCGGGCGCGATGGGCTGGTAGGTGATGCCCTGGAGGCGGTAGTCGGTGCCCATGCCCGTGGGCAGTGTGTGGCACGAGACGCAAGAGATCTGCCCGCCGTCGAGGGGACGCGTCGTGCTGCGGTAGAGCGCGAGCCCCGCGACGGCGTTGCCGTTGGGCAGGGGCTGCCCGGCGGGGGCGAAGCGTCCGATGGTGTAGTGCCCGGGCAGGGGCAGGTTGTTGGGGAGCGTGTTGTCGAGGTTGCGGAAGGGGTTGGGCGGGAAGTAGATCGTCGCGAGGAAGTTCTCGAACTCCTGCATCTCGCCCGCGGTGAGCTGCACGTCGTCGCCGTTGAGCCCGACGAAGGCGGGGTTGAAGGCCTCGATCCCCGAGCGGTCGCCGCGCCAGTGGTGCGGCTCGTGCTCGATGATGTCCTGCAGCGTCTGCGTGGTCATCGGGCCCTTCA
>CAZTJZ010000009.1:0-41034 GCA_964614075.1 uncultured Phycisphaeraceae bacterium | reverse complement strand
TCGACCGCTGGTGGAACCCGGCGGTGGAGAACCAGGCGACGGACCGGGCGTACCGCATTGGTCAGACGCGGACGGTGCAGGTGCACAAGTTCGTGGTGAGCGGGACGCTCGAGGAGCGGATCGATCAGATGATCGAGAGCAAGATCGCCCTGGCCGAGAACATCATCGGGAGCGGGGAGCAGTGGCTGACCGAACTGGGGACGGACCAGCTCCGCGAGATCCTGTCGCTGCGCAACGACGCCGTGGACGACGAGCCGTAGAACGCGCGGGAGCGAACACCCGGCGTCAGCGGTCGAGCAGCGGGTAGCGGAAGACGGCGACGGAGGGGACGGGCGGGTACTTGAGGCGGAGGCGGTAGCCGCGGAAGTCCGCCGGGGACCAGCCCATGCGCGAGAAGATGGAGCGGATGAGCTGCCCGTACGCCGGGAACTCCGGCGCCATCATGCTGGGCGGGTAGGCGCCCAGGGGCGTGACCTCTTCGCCGACGGGGAGCAGCCCCTGGTCTCGAGCGGCGGGGGAGTACGTCTGCCCCGCGGGAAGGTTGCTGTACACGGCGAGGGCGGGCGGGAGCGAGGGCTCGAAGGCCTTGTGGACGTAGAGGTCGTGGAGGAGGCACTCGGCGGGCGTGCTGACGCTGACGAGGTGCTCGGCGTACTGATCGAGCTCGGTCTTGTACATCGTCGCACGGTCGCGGTAGTACCACCCCGCCACGCATGTCGCCGCGCCCGTCTTCCCCACCGGGCCCTCGGCGATCTCGATCTTTCGCGCCCCGCTGGGCAGGGTCACCATGCGGACGTGCGGCGTGGGGTCGGAGCAGAACTCGTGGATCATCGGCGGCTCGCCGGGACGCACCGAGGCGTCGATGGGCTCGCCCCGATCCCCCAGCGCGATTCCGTCGCCCTGATAGTCGGTGATCGTGGACATCCCCCACGCGACTTCCTGACGCAGACGCTTGAAGTTGACCAGCCCGCTGACGACCGCGGTGTCCACGAGATCGGCGCTCTTGTCCGGGGACTGGGATTGGGACTGGGAGGGCGCGCAGAAGTGCACGCTCAGATGGAGGGAGGCCTGAACGCCCCACGTCGCGCTCTGCCCGCGGAAGGCGAGCTTGCGGTGGGCCTCCTGCTGATCGGCGTTGGCACGGTTGCCCAGCCCGCCGGTCATCATCGCGAAGGTCTCGCGGTCTCCCGAGTGGGTCTCGACGAACTGATCGAACTTGGTGAGGGCGCCGGCGAGGCGCTCGATCTCGCCGTCGGGCGCGCCCAGCTTCTTGGCCGAGTCGAGGAAGATGCGGAAGCCGGCCTTGCCCGGGAAGTGCGGGACGGCGATGAACGCGTCCTCTTCTCGAACCACCCGCGCGATCTTCCAGGCCAAGCTCTTGTCCAGCCCGAAGCGGCGTGACATCTCCTGGGGCTGGGTGGGATCGACACGCAACGCCGCGAAGAGTTCGGTGAGTGCGGACTGAACCCCTCCGAGCACCGCCGCGGCCTCGGTGTGGAACAACGAGCCTGCGGCACCGTTATGTTCGGTTTCTACTCGGTTCATGGCGAATTCCCCAGCGCGGTGAGCATAGCACGAAAAGAATTGTCGTGGAAGCCGAATCTCTGGAGAAATCTAGAAAATGTTCTTGCGAAGTTATCGCGGTGTGGGTAGATTGCGAGAGTACGCGGCGGAAGGACGCCGCGGGTGCATGTCAACGTGGATTGGCGTGAGGTGTGTTGGCGAGCAAGAAGGAGGCGTGGAATGTCGGCGAAGAACATGCGGCTGGTGGCGGGGATCGTGGCGGCGGCGGGGCTGAGCGCGTCGGCGTTCGCGGGGCTGCCGTACAAGCTGATCGCGGCGGGCGGGCAGGACGCGCCGGTGCCGGGCGGGACGGCCGGGGATCCGGTGTGGGTGCTGACCGGCAGCGGGCTGGAGAACCCGACGCTCTCCGACAATGGGCGGCTGACGTTTGGCGGAGTGATGGGCGGTTCGGCGATCACGACGGCGAACGATCGCGGGGTGTGGCAGTACGACGGGACGAGCTCGATCGGGCTCATGATCCGCGAGGGTGGTGTGGTGCCGGGGCTGGGCGGGGCGACGTACGGCGCGATCGCGGTCAGCAACGCGAGGACCAACCGCAACGGGATGCTGGCGATCGGCGCGACGCTGTTGGGCACGGGCGTGGTGACGGCTGGTACGGCGGCGTCCGACCCCGCGCGCAACGACAACGTGCTGATGGCGGGCACGCTCGCGGGCGGGATGGCGGTGGTGGCGCAGCGCGGCACCGCGGCCCCGGGGACGGCGGGCTCGCTGTTCGACGGCACGTTCAGCAGCGGGTACACGTTCCAGTTTTCCGGCCTGGACAACAGCGGGCGGGTGCTGTTCAAGAGCACGCTGGCCAACCCCTTCGCGGGGGGCGGGGACGTGGTGGGGACGACGAACAATGAGGCGATCTGGACGGGCCTGCCCGGCGGGCTGTCGATCATCTCTCGAAAGGGCGACGCGCCCACGGCGGGCGGGGGCGCGACGGTCGCGAGCTATCAGTTCACGCTGCAGATGAACGGCTCCGGGCAGGTGGCGTACGACACGCGGTACACGGTGGGCACGGGCACGCCGGTGGTCACGACGCACAACGACCACAGCATGTGGCTCTACACCCCGGGGTCGGGGAGCGCGCTGGCGTTCCGCGAGGGGGACACGGTTCCCGGGACGGGCGGGGCGGTGCTCGACACGACGCTGGCGAACGGGTGGAGCCCCTCGATCGGGTTTATGGGCTTCAACAACGCGGGTCAGATGATGACCGACGGCGAGTTCCTGCCCGGGACGGGCTCGCCCGTGGTGGACACGACGAACGACCGGACGATTCTCCGGTGGTCCGGCGGGGCGGGGCTGGAGATCGTGGCGCGGGACGGGATGTCGGCGGCGGGGACGGACGCCTCGATCAGCACCATGCTGTCGAGCAAGTACATCAACAACTCCGGGCAGGTTGCCTATCAGGTGATCCTGGCGGGCGGGACGTCGTCCACGGCGGATGACTTTGCGCTCTACGTCGGGACGCCCGGTGGGGCGCAGCTGGCGGTCCGTGAAGGTCAGCCCATGCCCGGGATCGCCGACGCGTTCATGGGGACCAACGGCGTCCAGTCGAGCCAGTTCCTGTTCAACAACCAGGGCACGATCGTGTTCTCGGTGCAGATGACCGGCGCGGGCGTGACGACGGCCGACGACCAGGTGCTGTGCTCCTGGAACGCGGGGACGGGGCTGCGGATCATCGCCCGCGAGGGCGAGCAGGTCGAGGTGGCGCCCACGGTGTTCAAGAGCGTCGGGTCGACCTTCTCGGCGATCGCGTCGACGAACTGTGACGGCCGCATGAGCACGTTCCGGGACGACGGGAAGCTCACGATGCGGGTGTTCATGAGCGATGGATCGACGACGATCATGCAGTGGCACATCCCGGTGTGCGTGGCGGACGTGGACGACGGGTCGGGCGCGGGCTTCTCCGACGGCGGAGTGACCATCGACGACCTGATCTATTACCTGTCGCTCTTCGAGGCGGGCAATATCGCGGCGGACGTGGACGACGGGTCGGGCACGGGCACGCCGGACGGCGGGGTGACGATCGATGACCTCATCTACTACCTCACCCGGTTCGAGGCGGGCTGCTAAGGAAACTCCGGGCGGGAGACCGCCCGCGGAAACTCTCCGGGCGGCGGTGCGTAAGAGCCCCGCCGCCCTTTCGCCGGGAGAAAGCGGGGCCGGTCCGCTTGTCGGGGCAACGGCGGCATTTTCGGGAGGCGGTATGAGCACGCGAGTTCGGCGCATGGTCGGCGCGATCGGTCTTCTTGGGGGCGTGTCGTCCGCGCTGGCGCAGGGTTCGTTCACGCTCATCGGTGACTTCGCGGGGCCTGTGAACGGCGTAACGCTGATCGACATCTCGGGGGACGGTCGGGTCGCGGTGGGCGCGTCGACCTCGGACCCGCCGATCCTCTGGCGCTGGACCCCAACGGGGCTGATCGAGAATCTGGGCGGGTACGGCGGGTTCTCGGTGGTGTCGGGCGACGGCACGACGGTGTACGGCGAATCGCTCGACGCCAACTTTCCCAATCCGCCGACGTATACCGCGACGCACGCGGTGTCGCGTTGGCTGGGGGGGCAGAGCTGGCAGTCGCTGGGCGGGGTCGTGCCGTGCGATCGTTCGCTGACGGCCCCTCGCTGGACGAACGCGACGGGGAGCCGGGTTGTGGGTCTGGCGTGGATCGCGGGATGCCAGACGAGGGCGTACCGGTGGACGGAGGCGGGCGGGATCCAGACGATGCCCAACTACTTTGCGTTGGGCGGGAGCTGCTCGGCGAACGCGGCGAGCGAGGACGGGAACGTCGTCGTGGGGTGGAACAACGGGAACGGTCCCGGGGGTCGGACGGGGGTGTACTGGGTCGGAAGCGGGAACGCGACGCTGGTCGGCGGGAGCATCGGGACGGGCGAGCTGATGGCGGTGACGCCGGACGGCGTGACTGTGCTGGGGCGGGGGCATCCGACGAGCCGCGAGGCGTTCCTTTGGAATCGCCTGACGGGTGCGTTCACACAGCTGGGCACGCTCCCGGGTGTGGGGGCGAGCGTGCATGTGCCGCTGGCGATGACGGCGGACGCGAGCCTGGTGGTGGGCACCGCGGGGGGCGTGCCGTTCATCTGGCGTGCGGGCGTGGGGATGGAGGATCTGAGGACGTACTTGCAGGCGCGGGGCGGGGTATGGCCGGACACCTTTGACTATTGGACGCCGACCTCGGTGAGCGCGGACGGTCGGTTCATCGCGGGGTGGACGGGCGATCCGATGCCGGTGCCCAAGAGCTGGATCTTTGATCACACGCCGCCGACCGCATGTGCGGCGGACCTGGATGACGGGAGCGGGACGGGGACGCGCGACGGCGGGGTGACAATCGAGGATCTGGTGTACTTTGTGACGAAGTTTGGGGAGGGGGATGTCGCGGCGGACCTGGACGACGACGGCGTAGACCCGGCGAACCCCGACGGCGGGGTGACGATCGAGGATCTCATCTTCTTCCTCACGCATTTCGCGGGCGGGTGCTAGGCGGGATCGAGGGGGAGGGAAACGGGCGGATCGGCGAGATACTGGCACAGGAGGCATGACAATGAACACGCGTGGACTGAGAGCGGCGATGGTGGTGATGATGTCGGCGGGTTCCGCGGCGAGCGCGGCGCCGGTGTTCTCCACGGTGGGCGACTTTGCCGGGGCGGTGAACTCGACGGTGCTGCTGGACGTTTCGTCGACGGGCGTGGCGGTCGGCGTGGACTTCTGGGGAACGCTGCAGTGGCGCTGGTCGATCGCGAACGGGTACGAGAACATCGGGGGCGCGGGCGGGTTCGCGACGATCTCGGGCGACGGGCAGGTGATCTACGGCGACATCGCGGACGGGCTGTTCCCCAATCCTCCGGCGTACAGCTCGACGCAGGCGATGGCGCGGTACGACGGGGCGGTCACGGGGTGGACGAGCCTGGGCGGAGTCGTTCCTTGCGACGCGACGCTGAGCTGGGTGCGTGACACGAATCTCGACGGGACGATCTGCGTGGGCGCGGGGTGGACGGGTGGGTGCCAGACGCGGGCGCTGGTGCATCGCCCGGGGCTGCCCCTGCTGCAGCTCAATCACTACTTCGCGCTGGGGGGGAGCTGCGTGGCGAACGCCACGAGCGATGATGGGAGCGTGGTGGTCGGGTTCAACTACGGGAACGGCCCGGGCGGACGCACGGGGGTGTACTGGTTGAACTCGGGCCAGGCGACGCTGGTGCGCGGGAGCATCAGCACGGGCGAGCTGCGCGACGTGTCGGGGGACGGGCGGTACATCCTGGGGCATCAGCGTGCGGCAACGACGGGGGATCCGGGGTACGCCGGGCCGTACGTCTTTGACCGCGTCGCGAACCAGTTCACGGACATTCCGGCGATCGGCGGGGGCCCGGCGGGCTCGTCGTACACGCCGAGCGCGATCACCCGTGACGGGAACGTGGTGGTGGGGAGCGGGTTCATCTGGCGCCGCGGTATCGGGACGCAGGATCTGCGTCAGTACATCGAGGGGTACGGGGTCACGATCCCCGACGTGCTCACGGGGCTGGGGGCCGCGACGACGATCTCCGCCGACGGGCGGTACATCGGGGGTTACGGGTCGCACGTGACCGCGTTTCCGCCTCAGCAGGGCTGGGTGTTTGATCACGGCGTGGTGACGTGCCCTTCGGACCTGGACGACGACGGGGTGTTCCCCGGGGGCAACCCGGACGGCGGGGTCACGATCGAGGACCTGTTGTTCTTCGTGGAGGCGTTCGCCCAGGGCGACCTGGCCGCGGATCTGGATAATGGATCGGGCACGGGCACGCGCGACCAGGGCGTGACGATCGACGACCTGGTCTATTTCGTGCAGCGATTCGGCGACGGGTGCTGACCGTCGGCGGCCCTGGGAGCCCGCGAACGCCGTTTGGGGGGCGTGGGTTTTCGCGCAGGGTGCTTTTTTGGGGCGTGGGAGGGTGTCGGAGGATCCGAGGGGATCGGGTACACTGTCGTCGCTCGTGGAGTGCTGACGACCCGTGTCCCAGACGATCTCGACAACCCGCACGACGACGCGGCTGCTGGACGACCTCCGCGACCCGGAGAATCGCCCGGCGTGGGCGCAGATCGACACACGGTTCCGCCCGGTGATCGCGGGGCTGGCGCGGCGTCTTGGCGTGGGAGAGTCCGAGGGCGAGGAGATCGCGCAGCAGACGCTGGTGGAGTTCGTGCGCGTGTACAGGGCGGGGAAGTACGACCGGGGGAAAGGGCGGCTGAGCTCGTGGATCCTGGGGATCGCGCACCACGAGGTGCTGCGGGTGTTCCGGCGCGCGGGGCGGACCCCCAGCGCGGGGCTGACGGCGATCGCCGAGACCCCCGACGAGCCGTCGCTGCGTTCGATCTGGGACGAGGAGCGTGACCGGACGATCCTGACGCGGGCGATGGGCGTTTTGCGGGATGAGTCGGACATCGAGGACAAGACGCTGCGAGCATTCGAGCTGGTGGGGCTGCGCGGGGTTCCGGCGGCGGAGGCGGCGTCGCAGTGCGGGCTGAGCGTGGAGCAGGTCTACGTCGCCAAGAACCGCGTGACGAAGAAGCTGCGCGCGCTGGTGGCGGACATGACGCGAGCCTTCGAGGAGGACGTGTGAGCTCGTGCCCGGGCGCGACGCAGATCGAGCGTCTGGCGTCGGGCGAGGCGCCCGCGCCCGAGGTGGCGGAGCACTTGGACCGTTGCCCCTTGTGCCGGGAGCGGCTGGCCGAGGCGCGGGACGACGCGGTGTTCCTGGGGCGGGTTCGGAATCTCGCGTCGTCGGGGCTGGGTCCGGACGGGGCGCCGCGACTGAACGGGTACCGGATCGAGGGGCTCCTGAGCGCGGGGGCGCAGGGGCGGGTGTACCGGGGGGTGCAGGAGTCCACGCAGCGGGCGGTGGCGGTGAAGGTGATGGAGGCGGGCGAGGCGGCGACGGCACGCCAGCGCGTGCGGGCGGAGCGTGAGGCAGAGATCGCGGCGCGCCTCCGCCACCCCAACATCGTGACCGTGTACGAATCGCGGCGGCTTCCGGACGGGCGGATCGCGGTGGTGATGGAGTTCGTGGACGGCGTGCCGCTCGACGCGTGGAAGCCCCCGCCCACGGACGAGAGCGAGCGTGAGCTGCTGCGGGTGTTTGTGGCGGCGTGCGGAGGCGTGCATCACGCGCACCTCAACGGGGTGATCCACCGCGACCTCAAGCCGGACAATATTTTAGTGACAGCGCCGGGTCGGCCCGTGGTTCTGGATTTCGGGATCGCGACGGCGGGGGGGATTCGCACGACGCAGACGGGGGAGTTCGCGGGCACGCCCGCGTACGCGTCGCCCGAGCAGGCCACGGGCCATCCGGACCTGGTTGATGCGCTGACGGACGTGTATGCGCTGGGGGTGATGCTCTACCGGATGGTGTGCGGGAGCATGCCGTACGAGCTGAGCGGGACGCTCCTGGAGATTGCGCGGACAATCGTGGAGGTCGAGCCTGTGCCGCCTCGGCGTGCACGTCCTGGGCTCTCGCCGGATCTCGAGGCGATCGTGCTCAAGGCGTTGCGGAAGGACAAGAACGCGCGGTATCTCTCGGCGGCGGCGTTGGCGCTGGACCTCGAGCGGTATCTCGCGGGGGAGCCCGTGGACGCGCGGGCGGGCTCGGGGTGGTACCTCGTGCACAAGGCGATCTCGCTGAACCGGGGCAAGCTGGCGTGGGCGGCGGCGGGGGTGTCGATCCTGATCGGGGCGGGAGTGGTCGCGGGGGTGAGCATCTCCCGGGCGTCGCGGGAGCGCGAGGAGGCGCGGAAGGAAACGGTGCGTGCGGCGGCGGTGACGGAGCTCTTGCGGGAGTTCCTCCCGCGACTGGACGGGGAGACGAACATCGGGGGGCGGGCGTCGGGGTCGAGCTTCTACCGGCTGTATTTCCGGCTGGAGTCGGGCGCGTTCGCGGACAACCCGGAGCTGGATCAGGCGCTTCGGCGTCTGTGGGGGAGCGTGTACAGCGGGCTGGGCGGGGGGAAGCTGAGCGGGCTGGTGCAGTACGCGGAGGTGTCGCTGCGGTCGGGGCTGATGCGTCTGCGGGCGCAGCACGGGAAGGACCACCCCGAGGTGGCGGCGACGCTGCACGAGCTGGCGAGCGTGGTGCAGCTGCGTCAGCGCGAGCCCGAGGCCGAGGCGCTGTGCCGGGAGGCGATGGAGATGCGGATGCGCCTTCTGGGCGCGTCGAGCACACCCACGGCGCACTCGCGGGCGCTGCTGGCGCGGATTCTTTTGGCGCGGGGCGTGGTGGACGAGGCGGTGCGCGAGGCGGACCTCGCGATCCGGACCTTCTCCCGGCTTCCCAAGGACGAGGGCGAGGTGTTCGAGGCGGGGATGATCGCGTTGAAGGCACGGGTCAAGCTGGACGGGGGTGAGCCCGCCGCCGCCGAGCCGCTGGTGAGGGAGGCGCTGGAGCGCCGGATGCGTCGGCTTCAGCCCGCGGACCCGGACCTTCTCGCGTCGCTGAGCGACGTGGCGGACCTGGGGGAGCGTGCGCCCGGGGGGGCGCTGGTGCGTGAGTTCGCGAGCGCGTGGGAGATCCCGCAGGAGAGCGTCGCGGCGCGGATCCGCGAGGACATCAAGACGCTCGCGGGGGCGGAGCCCTCGGCGTACGACGGGCTGCGTCGTACGGGGCGCACGGCGGTATTGGCGCGTCAGGCGCGGATCTACGCGCGTCTGGTGGGTCCGGAGCATCCCTCGCTGGCGCAGGTGTACATCGCGCAGATGCGGTCCGCGGTCACGGAGGATTTGTCCGAGACGCGCACGTCGGCGGCTCTCGCCGCGGCGGCGATCCTCTCGCGGAGATTCGGGGCGAACGACACTTCGGTGCTGGTGTGCATGGAGGAGGCCGCGGTCGGGTGCGCGGCGTCGGGGGATCTGAAGGGCGCGGCGGAGCACGCGCGCCGTGCGTGCGAGATCCGCGAGGACATTCCCGAGATTGCGCAGGACAAGATCATGATCGCGAGCGGACGGCGGTACTACGCGTGGTATCTGCTCATGTCGGGGGACGTGGACGGGGCGATCCTGGCGTACCGCGACGCGATCGAGCGGATCCGCGATGCCGTGGGCGAGGAGCACCACCTGATGGCGCTCGCGGAGGCGGGGCTGGCGTATGCGCTGGGGTCGGCGGGTCAGCTGGAGGAGGCGGAACGGCTGGCCGAGCGTGCGATGGCGCGTCCCAGCGCCCAGAAGGTGGCGCACACGGACCAGATCGCGCAGATCGTGTTCGCGTACGTGTCGGTCCGCGTGCGGTGCGGGAAGTACGAGAACGCCCGCGAGACGCTCCAGGGCACGTGGGAGAACTGGCGTCAGGCCGGGCGGGGCAACCCGTGGCGGCGTGAGGTGATCCTGCTGATGGCGCGGCTGTGCCGGCGGGAGGGGGACGAGGCGTCGGCGCTTCTCTGGGAGAGCCGGGTGGACAAGACGACGCAGGAACTGGAGCCCCCGGCGGAGCGTGCGGGGCTACCCTAACAAACTTCTGAAATGTTGATCCCGCGAAGGCCGCGGTCTATGGTTGTTCCCAGAAGAACTCGGAACAGAAAAGGTACACGATGGCGATCACACTGGACGCGGGCACGCGGAAGAATGCGGTCAAGACCAACCAGAGGCATGGGAAGGACACGGGCTCTCCCGAGGTCCAGGTGGCGATGCTGACCGAGCGGATCAAGAACGTCTCGTCGCACACGCAGTCGCACCAGAAGGACAACCACTCGCGTCGCGGGTTAGTGTCGATGGTCGGGAAGCGGAACCGGCTTTTGCGTTACCTGGCTCGGACGAACCCGAAGGGCTATCAGGAGTTGATCTCCCGCCTCGGGCTGAGGAAGTAAGGACGTGACGGCCCGCGAACCAGCTGTTCGCGGGCCGCGTTGTTTGAGGCGCTCGACACCGAGGCTCGCCGGTGCCCTTTGGGGGTTCTGGCGCGTGTCGGGGTGGGGCGAGTTGTGCCGGACTTCGAGGGGCGAAGCGGCAGTGGGCAGGGCGCGGTCCTTTGCCGCGGCGCTGAGTCGACCGCGTCCTGCCTTCTGCCACTTTGGGTCTCGGGGAACCGGTTAGGAAGAAACGATCTCGCGGCCGGGCGTGGCGGAGGAGGACTCGGCCGGGCCCAGGCCCGGCGCGTGCCCCTTTAGGGCGGCGCCCGTCGCGGAAGGAGCAGAAGATGTCGCAGTATCGTTCGCCGTTCGAGGGGCAGCCTGGTCTTCTCAAGGTGTCGCGTGAGATCGGGGGTCGGCTGCTGACCCTGGAGACGGGGGTTCTGGCCAAGCAGGCCGGGGCGGCGGTGTACGCGACGTACGGCGATTCGTCGGTCCTGGCGACGGTGCTGCGTGCGGCGCCGCGTGAGGGGATCGACTTTTTCCCGCTGACGGTGGACTACCGCGAGAAGGCGAGCGCGGCGGGGAAGTTCCCGGGCGGGTTCAAGAAGCGCGAGAGCGCTCCGAACGAGAAAGAAATCCTGACGATGCGGATGATCGACCGCCCGATCCGCCCGCTCTTCCCGGACGGGTTCCTGGACGAGGTGCAGGTGCAGGTCTTCGTGATGAGCCACGACGGGGAGAACGACACGGACATCCTCGCGGGCACGGCGTCGTCGGCGGCGCTGGCGATCTCGGACATCCCGTTCGAGGGGCCGACGGCGACGGTGCGAGTGGGCCGCATCTACACCGAGGGTTCCGAGCAGGGCAAGCTCGTGATCAACCCGACGGTGACGCAGATGGAGTTTTCGGATGTGGACCTGGTGCTAGCGGGTCACGCCGACGGGATCAACATGATCGAGGTCGGCGCCGCCGAGGTGGGCGAGCGCGACATGCTGCAGGCGATCGAGTTCGGGCACGAGCAGATCGTGTACATCCTGGAGCTCATCAACGACCTGGCGAAGAAGGTCGGGCGTTCGAAGGTGGCGGGGGAGCTGCACCTGCCCACGCCCGAGATCACCGAGAAGGTCCGCCACGCGGCGGAGCGTGACATGCTGTCGGCGCGTCGGATCCCGGGCAAGCACGCCCGGAGCCAGGCGGTGGACGCGGTCAAGAAGAACGTGCTGGACACGCAGTTTGCGCTGCGTCCCGAGGGGAACTACGCCGACTACGCCAAGAGCGTGAAGGACCGCTCGATGGCGAAGGAGGCGCTCAAGCGACTCGAGGAGAAGCTCACGCGTCGGCTGATCGTGGAGGACCGGGTGCGTGCGGACGGGCGCAAGGCCACGCAGATCCGCCCGATCACGGGCGCGGTGGGCGTCTTCGCCCGCACGCACGGCTCGGCCTTCTTCCAGCGCGGCGAGACGCAGTCCTTGTGCTCGGTGACGCTGGGGACGGGCAAGGACGAGCAGATCATCGACGGGCTGATCCCCGAGTACTCGAAGAAGTTCACGCTGCACTACTACTTCCCGCCGTTCTCCACGGGCGAGGTGAAGCGCATCACGGGCCCGGGGCGTCGCGAGATCGGTCACGGGGCCCTGGCGGAGCGGTCGCTCCTGGCGATCATCCCCAGCCCGCAGGACTTTCCGTACACGGTGCGCGTGGTGAGCGACATCACCGAGAGCAACGGGAGCAGCTCGATGGCCTCGGTGTGCGGGGGTTGCCTGGCGCTCATGGACGCCGGCGTGCCGATCCGCGCGACGTGCGCCGGGATCTCGGTCGGACGCTTCGCCGACGACCAGGACAAGAACGAGCTCTTCGTCACGGACATCATCGGCGAGGAGGATTTCTTCGGGGACATGGACTTCAAGGTCGCGGGGACGCGGACGGGGATCACGGGCATCCAGCTCGATCTCAAGACCCGCGGGCTGAAGATCTCGCAGATCGAGCGGATCCTCGAGCAGGCTCGCGTCGGGCGGCTGGAGATCATCGACACCATGGAGCGCGTGATCGACAAGCCGCGCTCGAGCATCTCCCCCCACGCCCCGCGGCTGGTGACGCTGCACATCGACCCGGAGAAGATCGGGAAGCTGATCGGGCCGGGCGGGAAGACGATCCGCGGGCTCCAGGAGCGGTGGACGGTCACGATCGACGTCGAGGACGACGGGACGGTGCAGCTCGCGGGGCACAACGGCCCGTCGATCGACGGCGCGCGGTCCGAGATCGAGGCGTTGTGCGAGGAGATCAAGGTCGGGACGGTCTACACGGGCAAGGTGGTGAGCACGAAGGACTTCGGCGCGTTCATCGAGCTCGCGCCGGGGACCGACGGGATGTGCCACATCTCCGAGCTGGCCGAGGGCTACGTCAAGAGCGTGAGCGACGTGGTGAAGATCGGCGACATGGTGAAGGTGAAGGTCATCCTGGTGGACGATCAGGGCCGCATCAAGCTCAGCCGCAAGGCGGTGCTGATCGAAGAGTCGAAGCAGAAGCAGGCCGCGACGGCCGGTGCGCCGTAGCGATCCTCCCGGGTGCGCTCACCGCGTTCGTGGGGTGGCGGCACACGGTCGCGACGATGTTGAACAGACGAGGACTCGCAGAAATCGCGGAAGTTCACCGCGATTTCTGTCTTTGTTCGTACCTTCGCGCAGGGCGGCTGTGGTTTTGCACTTGCTTGGCCGCGGGTTTGCGGGCGTGGATTGACCGCGAGGTGTGTTGTCTGGTAATCTAGGCGAGATGGTCGGCTATCGGGCCAAGCGACGAGCGCCGACCGGGACATGTGTTGGTCTTCAAGCCCGTCGGCCGACGGTGTGAGTGTTGGGGGCGTGGCGATGGCGATCCGTGCGGGGTCTTCCGATCGATCGGGCGGCTCGACGGTGTGCCTTGAGGTGTGACGGATGAGCGATCAAACTCCGCAGCGGATCGAGGCGGGCGAGGGCGTGGTCAAGTGGTTCGACCAGCGCAAGGGCTTCGGGTTCATCGTGGGCCCGGAGGGCCAGGACATCTTCACCCATTACAGCGTGATCGAGGGTGATGGGTTCCGCGTGCTCAAGGACGGCTCGACGGTCAAGTACGACGCGACGAAGACCGACAAGGGCTGGAAGGCGACCAAGGTCGTGCGCCTGGAGACTCCGGAGATCAACGTGCTCCCGCGCAAGGGATATTCGCGCAGCCCGCGGCGATAAGCAGGGCGGGCCCGTGTGACCGGACGAGGGATCCGGACCCCGCGAACAGAACCCCGCACGCGCGATACGCTCTGCCGCGTGGAACGGATCCTGTGGGTACTTCTCGGCGTGGCGGCGGGCGCCCTGGTGGCGTCGGTCGCGGCGCGCGTCATCGTGAAGCGATCGTTGGCCAAGGCCCGGGCCGCGGAACGGCGCGCCCGGGCGGCGGAGCGGCTGGCCGAGATCGGGGCGATGACCAGCGGCCTCGCTCACGAGATCAAGAACCCGCTCTCGACGATCGGGCTCAACGCGCAGCTTCTGGACGAGGGCGTCCGCGAGCTCGCGGTGGGCGAGGACGAGAAGGGGCGGCTGTCGCGTCGCGTGGGGGCGCTCTCACGCGAGGTGGAGCGGCTGCGGGGCATCCTCCAGGATTTTCTCGAGTACGCGGGCGAGCTGCGACTGGACCGGCGCGAGGCGGACCTCAACGTGGTGGTGGGCGAGCTTGTGGATTTCTTTCTGCCCCAGGCCGAGAAGCACGCGGTGCGGCTCCGCTCCGACCCCGCGTCGGGGGCGCTGATCGCGAGCCTGGACGTGCCGCACATCAAGCAGGCGGTGCTGAACCTGATGCTCAACGCGGTGCAGGCGATGGCCTCGTCGGGCGCGTCGCGAGAGCTGATCCTGAAGACGCAGCGGGTCACGGAGCCCGACGCGGGGAAGGCCGTCGTGCTCCACGTGATCGACACGGGGCCCGGCATTCCTCCCGAGCACCTCGCCAAGATGTTCACGCCGTACTTCACGACCAAGTCCGGCGGGACGGGGCTGGGGCTCCCGACGGCTCGTCGCATCGTGGAGGCGCACCAGGGGCGGCTCGAGGTGCACACCGAGCTGGGGCGGGGCACGGACTTTGTGGTCACGATTCCGGAGTCGCCGGCGAGCCCGGGGTAATCTCCGCCCGCCCGCGTTGGCGGACGGGCGGCGGAGGATCTAGGACGGCGCGGGCGGACGCATGTGCTCGAAGGCCAGGCGCCCGAACTCGTCGGAGAGCCGTGCGAAGATGGACACGCGCGTGTCGAGCACGCGCGCGGACCCCGACGCCGACTTCACGAGGACGAACGGCAGGCACACGGACACGACTTCGTACGCGTCGTATTCGTCCATCGGCACGAAGTTCTGTCGCGACCACGAGGGCGGGCTGAAGCCGCACTCGCCCCGGGTCGAGATGTACCGGGCCTCGTAGATCGTGGCGACAAACATGCCCGGCGCCAGGTCTTCGCCGGCGATGGCCCGCACCAAGTTGGTGTTCTCGGTTTCGCTCATGACATCACCATCGGGATCGCGTCCTCCCGTGAGGGCGCGAAAAAACCAAGGAAAACAAAACCAAGGAAAACAAGGACTCGGGATGGACGTGGGGAGACCGGGTCAGCCGATGGCGCTCGCCCGGTCTTGGGCGGCGGCGCGCCAGTCGCTCTCGCCGCGAATCGGCGTGAGGCTGGTGCGATCGGGGTTGTGAATACTCAGGCGGCGCATGTCGTTGCCCTCGGCGTGGGGCGATCATTCGCTGTGGGCGTAGACGAGTCAAGCGCTGCCCCGACGCGGGGTGGGGGCGGGCTTGGCCGAGAGTTCTTGGGGGCGCTGACGGGGCGGGAGAAGAGGAAGGAGAGGAAGGAGACACAGGCGGGACGCTTGTGCCACGAGAGGAAGCCGAGGAAGCAAAGGGCGCGAGCGGGAGAGACGCCGGCGGGACCAGCACAGACCTGCTCTAGGGCCTGAACTCTTTGATCTCGGTGCGGACATCCCAGAGCTCGGGGAAGAGCACGAGGTCGGTCATGTGGCGGAGGTAGGAGACGCCCGCCGTGCCGCCCGTGCCGCGTTTCATCCCGATGACGCGCTGGACGACCTTCAGGTGGCGGAAGCGCCAGAGCGAGGCCTGCTCGTCGATGTCGACGAGCTTCTCGGCCATTTCGTAGGCGTCCCAGGCCCGCGAGGGGTGCTCGTAGATCGCGCGGAAGACCTCGACGACGCCGACGTGCGGCGCGTGGGGCTTGGTCACGTCGCGGTCCAGGACCTCGCGCGGGACGGCGTGGCCCTTGCGGGCGAGGTAGCGGAGGAACTCGTCGTAGAGGCTCGGGGCGCGGAGGGCGGCGTCGAGCTCCTGGTGGATCTGCGGGCGGTGCTTGAACACCGCGAGCATCTTTTCGTCCTTGTTCCCCAGGAGGAACTCGATGAGGCGGTTCTGGTGGCTCTGGATCCCGCTCGCGGGCCCGAGTACGTACCGGAACTGCACGTACTCGCTGGGGGTGAGCGTCGCGAGCACGCTCCACGCGAGCGTGAGCTGCGACTGGATGTGCTTGACGCGCGCGAGGACCTTGAACGCGGGCTCGAGCTGGTCGCCGCGCACCAACGCCATCGCGGCCCGCAGCTCGTGGATCACCAGCTTGAACCACAGCTCGGTGGTCTGGTGCTGGATGATGAACAGGAGCTCGTCGTGGTGCTCGGGGCGGGAGAGCGGCGACTGGGCCGAGAGCACGCGGTCGAGCTGGAGGTACCCGCTGTAATCCAGGCGGTCCTTGAGGTCGGTGGTCATCCCGCCCGCGTCGGCGTGCGGGTTGGAAGCGTGGGAAGTCGGGTCCGGCGTGGTCATGGTTCCCTCCCGGCGTTGGCCCGGTGCTGGCCAATCGTTGGAGAGGGAACGTAGCCCGCCCGCGCGCGGGCTAGGGAGCGTCGCTCCGGACGCCCGCGCCGGCCAGCCCTTGGGACCGCCGGGCTGCGGGCAGGGGCGAGACCTCCTGCGAGCCGTCCCCGGGCTGCTTGGTGATCACGCTGCGGCGCGAGGCGAAGTAGTCGTCACGGTCGGTGACGGCGCACCCCGCGAGGACGGCGAGGGGGAGCCCCAGGGCGATCGCTCGCCGCGACATACGGATCATGCTCGTGCGGTTCATGGCAGTACACAGCCTCGGGCCACGCGTTCCCAGAGCATCGGCGTGATTCGGCCCGCGCGCGAAGCCCCTCGGGGCGTTCCGGCGTCGCGGGCTCGGGCGCTGCGGCCGCTGACGCCTGTTCCGGCGTGTTCTCGCCCCAAGAGCGCCCGCGGCGGTCTTCTCGGGCTCGCGGCCGACACGTCCTGTTCGCAGCACACGCCCGAGATGATCCCCGGCGGGAGTGAGATGTTGGGCGTAGCATCTGCGTCGAAAGGGCCCCGCAAGGATCCTGTTCGGCATGCTCAACAAGGGCTGAGAACCCGGGCGTGCCTCGTGAGCCTTGCTGGTGGGCCGGTGCAGTCGGGATTGAATCGACGTGCCCCGCCTATGCGGGGCCCTGGACGAAGGAGCGCGGATGAAGCCGGCATTCAGCAGCGTGGCGTGCTGGGATTGGACGCTCGACGCTCTCGCGGCGCGGGGCGAGAGCTGGGGGTACCAGGGCGTGGAGCTGCGGAGCTTCGGGACGGGCTCGTTCCAGTTCGCGGCGGACCCGGCGCTCACGTCGGCGGACAAGGTCCGCTCGATGTTCGACCGCGCGGGGCTGGAGCTCATGTGCGTGTCGACCGGGATCCGCTATGACGACCCCGTGAGCCCGCCGATCGTGGGGCACGTGGTGGGTGACAACGAGCGGAGCCTCCGCGAGACCAAGAGCGCCATCGATCTGGCGGCCCGGCTCGAGTGCCCGTTCGTGCGCGTCTTCGCGTTCGAGGTGATGGGTCACGAGAAGCGTG
Source organism: uncultured Phycisphaeraceae bacterium (assembly GCA_964614075.1). GTDB lineage: Bacteria > Planctomycetota > Phycisphaerae > Phycisphaerales > UBA1924. Next base: position 23,738 of record CAZTJZ010000009.1, on the reverse strand, counting down.
AGAAGGCTCTGGCGAGGATCGTGGAGCGGCTGCGGATGGCGCTGGACGCGTGCCGGAACCGCGGGGTGAGGCTGCTGCTGGAGAACGGCGGGAGCTTCTCGACCGCGACCGACCTTGCCGAGATCATGGATCGCTGCGACCACCCGCTGCTCGGGGCCGCGTACTCCGTCGCGGCGGCGAACGCGGCGGGCGAGCGTCCCTCGAGCGGGATCAACGTGCTGGGCGAGCGCCTGTGCAGCGTGAAGCTGAAGGACTACAAGAACGGTGCGGCGTGCATGCTCGGGGAGGGCACCGTGCCCAACCGCGAGGCGATGTCGGCCTTGAAAGAGATCGCCTTTGACGGCTGGCTCGTCTACGAGCACCCGCGCGCGTGGCTCTCGCACGACTCGGGCGACCCCGAAGAGAAGCTGGCCCACGCGGCGAAGACGCTCTATTCGTGGATCGGCCACGCGCCCCGGGCCGCTCGCGCGCACGCGATGAGCCGGTAGTTGCCTGGGCGGAGCGCGTTCGGGCTCAGGCCCCGCCGCGGATCTGCGGGATCGACACCAGGAACGCCGCGAGCATGACCCCGACGCCGACGGCCGTTTTCACGGCGGCGCGGACCCAGGCGCGTGGGACGTGATCGCTCAGCGGCTCGCACGCCGCCGCGAGGGGCGCGAGCATGACCAGGACCCCCGCGTACCAGCGGGTCTCGCCGAGCGTGCTGGCCTGAGTGAGGACGCACTGCATCACTCCCGCCCACAGCACCCCGGCCCCGGCGCCCAGCACGTCCCGGCGGAACACGAGCCCCAACACGTACGCCCCGCCCAGCGCCGCGGCGAGGAGCGCGGGCGTTCGGCTCTGCTGCTCGTTGCCCGTGGCGAGCACCAGCGCCGCGCCGAGCGCGGTGATGATCCCCAGCGCCACGAGCCCGCCGTCGCGGCGTGCGCACAGCCTCGCCGCGCCGTGCGCCGAGAGAGCGGTGAGGGTCATGCTCGCGGCGAGCCATGCGCCGATCGTGGCGAGATCCCACGAACGCCCAACCCCCGCGTGGAGCGACGCGAAGAACAGGACCGCACCGAGGGCCGCCGCCACAGCGTGCGTCTTGTTCATGATCTCCGCCGCCACGCTCGCGCCCGCGGCCAGGACCAGCATCATCGGCAGCCACGCGAAAGCCTGGCGCGGCGTCATAGACCAGGGCAGCCCGGCCAGGGACCATCCCGCGAGCGCCGCCGCGAGGAGGATCGCCGGCGCCGCGATGTTCACACCGCGCGTCACGCGGTCCTCGCGGGCGCCCCAGGGCACGACCGATGCGAAGAGGAACAGCAGCGCCGAAGCGCCCATCGCGACCAGCGGTCCCAGCAGGATCGAGAGTTCCATGGCGGCTCCGCGAACGTCGGGGAGATCTCTGGCTTCGCCCAACAGATCGGCGGCGCCGGGACCGCCCGGCGCCGCCGCCGTGTACAGGAAACCCCATGGAAAGGGGAAACGTCTTGGACGCTTCGTGGCAGGCCATGAGGGTCACCTCGTCGCTAAGCGCGCCCTCCTTGACGTAGGTGGACATGCCGAAGTCCGAGCGCTTGAGGGTGAAGGTGGTGTCGTAGCCGACGAGCGCCGAGCCGTCCATGCCCTTGCCCTCGCCGACCTTGGTGAGGGTGACGGTGAGCGGCTTGGTCACGCCGTGGAGCGTGAGCTCGCCGGTCACGTCGAACGCGCCGGCGCCGGAGGCCTTGATGCTCTTGGACTTGAAGGAGATCTCCGGGAACTCCTTGGCGGAGAAGAAGTCCTGGCTCTTGAGGTGCTGGTCGCGCTTGGCGTTGGCGGTGTCGACCGAGTCGGTCTTCACGAGGATCTCGACGCTCCCCGCGTCGGGCGCGGCGGCGTCGAGGGCGACGTGCCCGCTCACGTCGTTGAAGCGCCCCCACGAGCTCGACGCGCCCATGTGGCGGATCCGGAAGTTCACGTGCGAGTGCACCGCGTCGATGGTGTGCCTGGCGGGCTCGGCGTGGGCGGTGACGCTCGCCGCCACACCCGCCGCCGCGTTCGCCGTGGCGCCGACCTGCTCCGGCCCACTCAGGCGCGCCAACGCGCCCGCGGCGAGCACCATTCCCAACGCTCCGGTCATCACGAACCCATGCTGCCTGTTCATCGCTTGTTCTCCTGTGCCCACGCCCTGATTAGCGTGGGATGATCCCGATCGACCCACGACGTCCAACGTTGCTCGGCGGCGCCCGCGGGCGTCTTTGAGCCCGGGGCGAATCGCTGTTGAAACAGATATCGAACGATAGGCCTTTTCCAACCTTCGCTCCACCGCCCTCACGCCGTCACCCTTCACGCCATCACGGCCTGTTCTGAGGACGCCCGAGTCTGCTTTCGGCGCGGGCTGCCGCTGACCGGGCGTGTGTTCAGACCTGGCGCAGCATCCGAGTGGCGGTGTTGCCGGTCAGCCAGAGCCAGAGCATCCCCAGGGCGCACTTCGCGGCCCACTCGCGGACCGAAGCGCGATCACCCGGGAGCGCGAACCGCCGAGCGTCGCGTGCGCCCGCGCGGGTGGCGAGGGCGATGAAGACCGTGCCGACGGGCGTCTGCCGCGTCCCGCCCTCGGGCCCGGCGATTCCCGTGGTGGCCAGCGCGACCGCGGCGTCCGTGCGCGCGAGCGCCCCCTGCGCCATCGCCATCGCGCACTCCGGGGAGTAGACGCCCGCGCCGTCCTTTCCGAAGACTCTCTCTTCGACTCCCAGATCACGCTTCTTCGCGTCGGGGCTGTACGCGATGAAGCCCTCGCGGAGCACGCGTGACGCCCCCGCCACTTCCGTGATCAACCCCGCGAGTCGTCCGCCCGTGCACGACTCGGCCGTCACAAGCGAGAGCCCGCGCTCCTGCAGCGCGTGCACGACCGCCGACGCGAGCGTGTCCTCGCCCGCGCCGAAGACATATGCGCCCGCGAGCGATCGGACCTGCCGCTCCACGCCGTCGAGCAGTGCGTCGGCCTGGCCGGGCGGGAGCGTCCCCGTGTAGCGCATGCGGACGCTGACCACGCCCCCGCTGGCGGTCGTGCCCACGAGCGGGTTGTTCGCGCGGTCCATAAGCGGGCCCAGGCGGGTCGCGAGCTCGGACTCACCGATCCCGAAGCAGTGCAGGGCGCGTGTGCGCACCGTCCCCGCCGGTGGGTTCAGCCGTGGGAGCACGTGCGACTCGAACATCGGGATCATCTCACGCGGCGGCCCGGGGAGGCAGTAGACATCGCACGCGTTGGGGTGCCCGCCTGTTTGACCACCCGCCGCCCACAACCCCGGGGCCGTGCCGTGAAGGTTGGGGATCGAGCGTCCTCGCGACGGGCGCATCGCCTGGACGCGGTTGATGGGCCGCATCACCGACCCGCGCGAGGCAAACCACGCCTCGATCTGGGCCATCGCCAGCTCGTCCTCGACCAGGGTGTCCCCCGTCGCGCGGGCCAGCGCTTCCCGCGTGAGGTCGTCGGCGGTGGGCCCCAGCCCTCCCGTGGAGATCACAAGCTCCACGCCCGCGCCGAGCCGCTCATACGCCCGAACGTGGGCGGCGAGATCGTCGCCCACGGTCACGAACTCGGTCGGGATGATGCCCACGGACGTGAGCCGCTGCGCCAGCCATCGCGCGTTGGTGTCGGCGGTCTGCCCCAGGACCAGCTCGTCGCCCACGGAGAGGATCGCGGCCCGGGCGTGCGTGTGCGCCATGCGCGATCGTACGTCTCTAGTTCTTCATCGCGCGATACCCGCTCGCCGCCTGGCCCACCTCGTGGACGGCGACGGTGTTGGTCGCCTTGGCCTTGCCCAGAGGCCTCCCCGCGAGCAGGACGATCTTGTCCCCGGCCTTGGCGAGCCCTTTGGAGACAACGCAGGCGTCGACCGCGGCGTTCCACTCCGAGAGCGTGCCCGTCCCGGGCGGGAGCGAGCACACCGGGATCACGCCGCTGAACAGCGCCATCCGGCGCGTCGCCCGCGGGCTCGACGAGTACGCGACGATCGGGCAGAAGAACCCGTTCTGCGAGAGGTACCGCGCGGTCCCGCCCTGCTCGGACCAGCAGACGACGGCCTTGGCGGAGAGATCGCGGGCGATGTGCCACGCGCCATGCGCCAGCGACGCCGTCACCCGGTGCTGGAGATTGAAACGGGTCGGGGGGCTCTCGTCGCCCTGGATCTCGGCGAGTCGTGCCTCCGCCGCCGCCACGATCCGCGACATCGTCTCGACCACCAGCGCCGGGTGTTTGCCCGTGGCGGTCTCGGCCGAGAGCATGACAGCGTCGGCGCCGTCGAAGATGGCGTTGGCGACGTCGCTGGCCTCGGCGCGGGTCGGGCTGGCGTTCTCGATCATGGTCTCGAGCATCTGCGTCGCGACGATGCAGGGCTTGCCGTACTGCTGACACGCCGAGACGATCCGCTTCTGGGCCACGGGCACCGCGGCGATGTCCATCTCGACGCCAAGATCACCACGGGCGACCATGACCGCGTCGGAGGCGTCGATGATGGCGTCGAGGTCCTGAAGGGCCTGGGGCTTCTCGATCTTGGAAACAACGGAGATCCAGGGCGCGTCCGGGCCGGCGAGCCCCTCGCGCCGAGCCTTGGCCGCGCACAGCTCGTCGAGCTTCTCCTTGAGCTGGCGCACCTCGCCCGCCCGGCGGACGAACGAGAGCGCGACGTAGTCCATCTCGTGCTCGACGGCCCAGGCGACGCACTCCCAGTCGCGGTCGGTGATGGCCGAGGTTGAGATATCCGAGTGCGGGAGGTTGATCCCCTTCCCGCTCGTGATCGTCCCGCCGACGGTCACGCGGCAGCGCACCTCGCCGGCAATGGAATCGCGTTCGACCGCGAGCATGCGGATCGCGCCGTCGTTGATGAGCACGCGCTGCCCGGGCTCGACCTCGTCCACGAGCGTCTCGGGAGAGACGGGGAGCACCGCCTCGAACCCGCCCGACGCTTGGCGCACGCTCGCCACGCCCACGCCCTTCTTGAGGATCACGTCCTGCCCCGCGGCGACGGCGATGCTCCCCCCGCCCGAGGGCGAGGGCGACCCGACGCCCGCGGGGATTTTTCCGACGCGGATCTTGGGACCCTGGAGATCGCCCAGCACCGCGACCGCGCGGTCCAGCCCCGCCGCCACCGAGCGGACGGTCTGCAGGCGGCGCTCGTGGGCCGCGAAGTCCCCGTGCGAGAAGTTGAAGCGGAACACGCTGACGCCCGCGAGGATCAACCGGCGCACCACCTCGGGCGACTCGCTCGCCGGCCCGATCGTGGCGACGATCTTGGCCAGCGTCGGTGCGGCGGCGTCCTCGGGCGGGCAGTGGTGCGTCATGGTCGTCGTCCGGTCGGGCGAGAGTGTCGTCACGGTTCTTCCCTTGGCTTGCGGCGGGAGCCCGCGTCCGTGCGGAGTGGTTTCCTTGCGGGGTCCGGGCGTTCACCGCCCGTCGGGCGGCCCCACCATTATCGGCCCGGGGCGCCCGCGACTGGAGCCCCGCGCGCCCGCTCCCCGAGCGCCACGATCCTCGCGTAGTTTCCGCGGAAGAACCTCGTGTAGTCCAGGATCGACCGGGCCAGGAACTCCTTGTCCTTCCAGCTCGCGGCGATGGCCTTGATGTTGGCCTCGTTGAACGCCAGACGCCTGCCGTCGGGCATCATGTGCTCCGGGAAGGCGTAGAAGAGCCCCTCCATCTCGGCCAGGGTCGCCGCGGGCAGCCCCGCGTGCTTGCGCGCCGCGAGGAGCGCCCGCCACGCCGCCCGCTGCTCGTCGGCGATGTCGATCGCGAAGGACCCCATCATGACGCTGATGGCCTCGCGCCAGTTACGCCGCTTGACCTGCGACGCGATCTCGAAGGGCTTGACCTTGTCCACGAAACGCGCGAAGCGCTCGGGCTCGTACATCATCGGGCGGACGGGCAACCGGCGCAGCTCGTACCGCTCCGGGCCCATCGCCCCCGGCGAACTCGCCAGCGGGTACTGCCAGAGCGCCTGCCCCTCCTCGGAGAGCACGAAGCGGATGAACCGGCGCGCCAGCTCCGGCTCGCGCCCGCCGCGGAGCATCGTGACCGGGTCCGCGTCGATGTACACCGACCCCGCGGGGTCCACGTACCCCACGCGAGCGCTCGACGGATCCTCGCCCGGGGCGAGCGTGGCCTGGCTCTGGCCGCGCCCGTAGAAATCGATCGCCAGCCCCGCCGCCGCCTCGCCCTGGCTCACGTCGATGGGCGGCTTGGGCGCCGAGTTGGTGAAGTACCGCGTGTTCGCCGACATCTCGCGGACGATCCGCCAGCCCTTCTCCCAACCGTAGTAGCTCAGGATCGCGTCGAGCGTGGTCGTCACCGAGCCCGACTGCCTCGGATCGGCGAGCGCCACCATCCCCACCAGCTCGGGGCGGCAGAGGTCCTCGAAGCTGGTGGGCTCGGGCACGCCCAGCCGCGCGTACACGTCCTTGCTGTACACCACGCCGAAGCTCGAGAGCGCCGTGCCCATCCAGAACTGCCCCGGGTCGTTCTTGGCCTCGTCGCCCGGGTCGTAGAGAAACTCGGCCCCGATGGCGTTCGTGCCGTACCACGCGTCGAGCTCGCCCTGGGTGAAGCCCGCGGAGATCGACATCCGCACGCTCGCCTCGCGCTGCACGCGCGAAAGGTCCACCTCGACGCTCACGCGCGGCTCGCCCGCGGACAAGGGGAGCAGCGCCGCGACCCCGCCCGCGATCGCCTCGCCCGGCACGCGGAGGCGATACGCAACTCCCCGGACCTCGGCGCGCACATGGACGACCGCGAGCCCGGCATTCCCCTCGAGCTTTTCTTCGACGCTCGCGACCGTCACGGGCTCGCGCCCGCCGCCCGGGAAGGGGCGGTAGAGCGTGCTCACCTGGCGTGGGTCCTTGAGCCGGGCGTGGTCGAAGCTCCCCCCGCCGAACATCATGTCAAAGGCGAGCGACCCGGGGCGGATCTCGAGTTCCCACTTCGGATCCGGCGCGGCGAGGCGCGCCGGATCGCTTCCGGCGACGCGGGCGATGGCCGCGCCCAGCTCCGCCGCGTACACCGCCTGGAGCTGCTTGACGATCTCGCTCGTGCCCCCGGGCACGCGCCAGTCGATGGCGACCCGCTCGCCAAACTCGCGCTCGTGCCACCGGGCGAAGGCGCGCTCGAACTCGTAGCGGATCTGCGGGACGTGCGGCGTGAGGATCACCAGCTTCCGCGACGCCGCGGCCTCGGCCTTTGACGCGGGCCTCAAGAGAAACGGCACGCCCAGCACCACCGCCAACGCCAGCGCCACCCAGAGCTTGGTCATGCCCCAAGTGTACCGGCGCCCGCCCACGCCTCACGAATCCCGCAAGAATCAGAAAAAAAGACCCCGCGGCGGCGCGGGGTCCTGGAGCCAAGTTTCTGGCGTTCTTGCGCGCTTCAGGATCGCTCGGCACGGGCGGCGTTGGCTTTCCGGTTGAGCACCACGCGGCGGAACGCGACGCGAGTTACTTCTTGCCCTTCTTCTCCTCGCCCTTGGCGGGCTTCTTCTCGGCCTTGGGCTTGTCGCCCTTGGCCGGCTTGTCGCCATCGCCCTTGGTGTTGGACTCGGCCTTCTTGGCGCCCCAGCCCGAGCCCTTCGACGCCGCCTCGGCCTCCGCGGCCATCGCCGCCGCGAGCGCGTCGTGCTTGCGTTCCCCGCTCGCCGCCGCCACGGGCTCGCCCTTCTCGTTGTCGAGCTCGCGGTCCGGGTCGATCTTGAGCTTCACGTGCGCGTCGAGGTCGCTGTCGAGCTTGATGTGCACGTCGTACCCACCCACGCGCTTGATGACCTCGTGCAGACGCACGTCCCTCGGCTTGATCCCGAAGCCCTTCTCGTTCAGCGACTTCGCGATCTCCTGCTGCGTGATCGCCGCGTACAGGATCCCCTGGTCGTTGCAGCTCTTCACCATCGCGATCTCGACGCCCTGGAGCTTCCCGATCAGCTCCTCGCGCGCCGAGCGCTGGTGGGCCAGCTCCTTCTCCGCCGCCGCCCGCTTGCTCGCGAGCTGCTTGACCAGCTCGTCGCTGGGCGTGGTCGCCAGGCTCCGCGGGAGCAGGAAGTTCCGCGCGTACCCCACGCGGACGTTCACCACGTCCCCCACGATCCCCAACGCCTCGACGTTCTCTGTCAGCAGCAACTTCACAGACTTGGCCATGCTGTCCTCCTCGGCACGCGTCACGCGCACCGGCGAAAAAGAGTTAGCGGCAGGCCGCGGACACACGCCGGGTCCGGCCGCAACTTGAAAACACTCCGCGATCGTCCCTGAATCCCGGGGCGGGCCTCCGGCCCGTCCGCACTCGTGAACGCGACCCACTCAGAACGGGATGTCGTCGGGCTCGGGGTTCTGGGGCGCCGCCGCCGCGGGTCGGTTGACCCGGGTCTGCACCGTCCCGCCCGTCCGTGCCCCGCCCTCGCCTCCCGCGCCGGGCTTGCTGTCGACGAACTCAAACCCCTCCACCACGACCTTCAGCTTCGAGCGGTTCTGGCCCGAGTCCTTGTCCTGCCAGGTGTCGAGCTTGAGGCGTCCCTCGATAAAGATCGGACGCCCCTTGGCGAAGAACTTGGCGAGGTTCTCCGCCGTCTTCCCCCATGCCTCGCAGTCGACGAAGGTGGTCTCTTCCTTCTTCTCGCCGTCGGCCCCGACCCAGCGCCGGTTCACCGCCAGCCCGACCTGGGCCACCTGCTGCCCGCCTTGCGTGCTCTTGAGCTCGATGTCCCGGGTGATGTTCCCCATCAGGAACACGCGGTTGAAGTTGCCCATGCCAGCCTCCCGCGGGGCCCCGCCCCGCCGCCACACCGTGTCACGCACTGCCGTGCCGTCCAACGATCCACCACCGGCCCACCACCGACCAACAATACCCGATCATATCCCTATCGACGAACGGGGGCGCGGGCCGCGATCAGGCCTCGCTCGGCGCCTCGGCACCCTCGGTCGCCACCCCCACCGCCGCCGGCTGGGGCGCGGGCACGGCCGGCCGCTCGGCCCGCATCTTGGCCTCGAGCTCCAGCCCCTTGCGGTCGTCCATCGCCTGCATCTGCTCCGCCGTGAGGTGATCGGCGCGGAGGATGAGCGTGCGCAGGATCTTCTCCGACAGGTTGCAGTCGCGCTCGATGTGCGAGAGCTGCTCGCCCGGGGCGGAGAAGTAGCACAGGATGTACAGCCCGCGCTTCTGCCCGCGGATCTCGTACGCCAGGCGCCGCTCGTCCCACTTCTTCATCGCAATCACCTTCCCGTGCCCGCGGTGGATGATCTCGTTGATGTGATCCACGGCCCCCTTGAGGTCCGCCGCCACCGCCTGGCTGATCAGGAACATCGCCTCGTACTCGTACGTCTTCTTCTGCATGGTCGTCCTTTCGTCGTGATCGTGCGTGACTCGTGTCGTGATTGGTGTTTTCGTTCCGTGCCGCGGTCTGGTGCGGGCCCGGCGCGCCGGAGCCCGAACCTACTCCTCGTTCTTTTCCTTGTCACCCCGGGCCGGGGAGTTGAACGCGTTCATCGCCGCGCTCAACCCGCGTCCGGCGAAGACCTCCGCCGCCTCGCCCGCGCGGGCGAGGGCACGGCTCAGATCTTCCTCCTCGTCGTCCTGGAACTTCGAGAGCACAAAGTCGGCCTGGTCCATCAGGGGCGGCTTGCCCCCCGAAGGCCTCAGCCCCACGCCCACGCGCAGGCGCGCGTAGTTGTCGCCCCCCAGCGCCCGCTGGATGTCCGTGAGCCCGTTGTGCCCCCCCGCCCCGCCGCCGGGACGCAGGCGGATCGCCCCCACGGGGAGATACAGATCGTCCACGACGATCAGCAGCTCCTCGGGGGTCACCTTGAAGAACCCCGCCGCCTCGCTCACCGCCAGCCCCGAGCGGTTCATGAACGTGAGCGGCTTGAGGAGCAGGCACTTCTCGCCGCCGATCGTCGCGTCCACCGCCGCGCCGTGAAAACGCCCCTTGACCGCCGACCCTGAGGCGTGCTTCTCGGCAAGGCGGTCGATCACCATGAACCCGGCGTTGTGACGGGTCCTCGAGTATTGCGTGCCGGGATTCCCAAGGCCGACGATGAGCTTCATGGATCGATCTCCGCCGAGGGGCTCGCGCCGGGGACGCCGGGCGAGCCCGAGGCGCGCCCGACGACCCGCGTGAAGAACCCGGACTCTCCCGGCGAGGGTGGGCATTACTTCTTCGCGCCTCCCGCGGGCTTGGCGTCCTTGGCGGGAGCGGCGGCCTTGGCGTCCTTGGCCGGGGCCGCACCCTTCGCGGGCGCCGCGCCCTTGGCGCCGGCGGCGGCCTCCTCGCCCTCGGGCTTCTTGGCCGTGATGACCTCGGGCCCGGCGGCGGCGGCGTCGGCGGCGGGCGTTGCCTCCGCGACCACGATCTCGGCCTGGATCACGATCTGCGCCACCATCGAGTGCGTGTCCGTGATCAACTTCATCGACGACGAGGGGAGCTTCACGTCCCCCGCCGTGATCGCGTGCCCGACGTCCAGCTCCTCGACGTTCACCTCGAAGAAGTCCGGGATCTCCGCCACCGAGCACTCGATCTCGATCTCGTTGGTCGGGTGCATGAGGATCGCGCCGGCCTGCTTGAGCCCCTTGGCCTCGCCCAGGAGGTGCACCGCCACACGCGTCCGCACGCGCTCGTTGAGGTCCACGCGCGCCAGGTCCGCGTGCACGATGTTCGTGCCCAGATAATCAAACTGCAGGTCCTTGAGCAGCACCATCTGCCCCTCGTCCTTGCTCTTGGTCCCGGGCAGGTCCAGGCGGAAGACCTTCTCGCCCTCGGTGAAGTGCGAGACCGCCTCCTTGGCGTTGAGCGTGATGGCCACGGGCGCCTGCCCGTGCCCGTACACCACCGCGGGGAGTCCGCCGCGGTCGCGGACGCGCTTGGAGTGACGCGAGCCGAGATTCTCGCGGGGGGTCGCCTTGAGCATGGGTGCCTTCTCGTGCATGACTGTCTTCCTTTCTGAGTTCTGACTTCTTGGTGTGGTCCCGAGTGTGTGTTCGATCGTGTTCTACCGTTTCGTCCCCGCCGTGCGCTGGAAGAGCGCCGACACCGACTGGTTGTTGTGGATGCGGTGGATGGCCTGCGCGAGCATGCTGCCCACGCAGAGCTCGACGAGCTTCCCGCCCAGGCGGGCCCGCTCGCCGGTGTGCGGGATCGTGTTGCACAGGACCACCTTGTCGATGGGCCCGTTCGTGAGGCGGTCCACCGCCGGGCCGACGAGCACCGGGTGCGTCGCCGCCGCGATGACCTTCACCGCGCCCTTCTCCTTCACGAGCTTGGCCGCCTCCGTCACCGTCCCGGCGGTCGAGATCATGTCGTCGAACATCAGCACCGTCTTCCCGGAGACGTCACCGATGAGATGAGAGCTCTTCACGCTCGACCCGCTCAGACGCTTCTTGTTGATGAACGCCAGGTCGCCCCCCAGCAGGTTCTGCATCCCCTCGGCCACCTTGAGGTTCCCCACGTCCGGGCTCACCAGGCACACCTCGCCCAGCTCGGCGCGGTTCCGCGTGAAGTAGTCCACGAACACGGGCGACGCCGAGAGATGATCCACCGGGATATCGAAGAACCCCTGGATCTGCGCCGCGTGCAGGTCGATCGCGATCACCCGATCCGCCCGCGCCGCCGTGATCAGGTTCGCCACCAGCTTCGCCGTGATCGGCACACGCCCGGCGTCCTTGCGGTCCTGGCGCGCATACCCGAAGTACGGCGTGACCACCGTCACCCGGTCCGCGCTCGCCCGCTTCAGGCAGTCCAGGAAGATCAGCAGCTCCATCAGGTTCTCGTTCACCGGCTCGCACGTCGAGATGATCACGTACACGTCGCGCCCGCGGACGTCCTCCTCCAGCTTCACGAGGATCTCGCCATCGGGAAACACGTCCGTCCTCGCGACGCCCTGCGTGATGTCGAGGACCGAGCACACGCGCTCGGCGAGCACGCGCCCCGAGCGACCGGCAAAGACCTTCAGCTCGCCGTTCTTGCTCATCGCGCCGCCCCCCGCGCCGCGCCCACCGCCGCCGAACCGGACCCCGCCGGACCGGACGCGCCCGCCCGCCGAGCCCGGTAGATCCCGTCGACCTTCGCGAGATCCTCGAGCGTGTTGATCGACAGCACGTCCTCGGGGGGCACGGCCTCGATCACCTCCACCCGCTTCCCCTCCCGCAGCAAGCGCTCGGGCACGTCGGTGAGGTAGTACTCCCCGCTCACGGCGTTGCGCGTCACGCCCGCCAACGCGCCGAACAGCTCCCGGCAGTCAAAGCAGTAGTAGCTCGGGTTGACCTCCCGGATCTGGAGCTGCTCGGGCGTGCAGTTCTTCTGCTCCACGATCGCGATGAACCGCCCGCGCCCATCGCGCGCGATCCGGCCGTACCCGCTCGGGTCGTCGATCACCGCCGTCGCCAGCGTCGCCGACGCCCGGTGCTCCCGGTGCACGCGGAGCATCGTCGCGATGGTCCCGGGGCGAATGAGGGGCCCGTCGCCGCAGAGCACCAGCACGTCACGCCCGCCGTTGCCCGCCTCGCTCTTGAGCAGCGTCTCGGCGCACCGCACGGCGTGCCCGGTCCCGAGCTGCTCGTCCTGCACGGCGTATTCGACGCGCGGGCCGTACGACGACAACGCCGAACGCACCGCCTCCTGCTTGTACCCCACCACCACGATCACCCGCTCGCACCCCGACTCCAGGCACGCGTCGACCACCGCGCACACCATCGCCCGCCCCCCCACCGGGTGGACCACCTTGGGCAGGTCGGACTTCATCCGCGTGCCCTTGCCGGCGGCGAGGATGATCGCGCTCAGGTTGGATGGGCGTTGGCTCATGCGTGGTTTCTGACGGCGTCGGCAGCCCCGCCCGCGACCCGGCGGGATCATGCCGGAAAAACCTGGGCGACGAAATCTGGGCGACAATCTGGGCGACCAGGATTCGAACCTGGACAAACAGAACCAAAATCTGCTGTGCTACCGTTACACCATCGCCCAATATTCGGGCCCAATGTTCGGGATGGCGGTGTTTCCTCCGAATCTCAGCACGACGCCCTGCCAGGCGGAACGTGCGACCCAAAGACCAACCGGCGGTTCCCTCCGTCGGTCCCCATCCGTCGGTCCCTGGTCAGCCCGTCGCGCGAATGCCGCACGATGGGCGAGATACGGGCCGCGGCATCAGGTGGGCCGCCCACACTGGGCAAACCCTGGAGCGGAACGGTCCATCAGCCGCGATGGGACCGCCCCAAACCGCGCCTCGGCCTCCCTCGCACGCCCGGCCCTCGTACTACCGAGTGGCCCGGCCTGTTCGGGAAACGTCCGTCACGGTCGGCTCCGACATCACAAGTCTAGCGCTCTCGCTCCGGCACTTCCAACCCGCCTCCCTGCGGGACATATGCCCCGCCAGGACCTGATTCTCCCTCTCCCCAGGCCATGCGGGCCTGTCACTCCGCCGTCGTCTCCGTCTCGATCTCACCCCCGCCGTTGGTCGTCTCCTTCGGGCGCAGCGCCTCCTCGCTGATCGACTCGTAGCAGCTCGCGAGCAGTCCCACCAGCGGGAACGGAGCGTTGGGGAACGGGCTCTGGCCAAGCCGCCTGAGGATCGGGTGGCTGACCTGCGGCGGGGCGATCTGCAGATCCAGCTCCGCGAGCTGCGGGCCGGCCTCCCAGAACTGCTCCGGGCCCGCCTCTATCGCCGCCCCGCCCCCTTCGTCCACGCCGGGGATGCGCTGCGAGTACACCAGCGCCGAGCCCGCCTGACCTGGCTGCGTGCTTGTGGCCGCGGTGCGACGCTGACGGAGCCGCTCCTGCAGGTCCTCCGGGTCGATCCCGCGGAGCGAGAACATGAGGAAGGGCTCGCTGCTCAGCCGCGACGCGAACAGGTGCGCGATACAGCACACGTGCTTGCACCACGCGCTCGAATCCCCGCAGTTGCACGAGGCACGCATCTCGCCGGGCTCGCCCGGGAACAGCCTGAGCCCCATCGGGGCGAACAGATCCTCGATGCTCGCGGGAAGCTCCCCCGACAGGAGCTTGGCGGCGTAGATCGCCCCCTCCGCCATCGACGCCACCACCTTCTCCCACTGCTCCGCGCTGAACACCTCGAACCGCAGCGTCGTCGTGTAGGCGCGGTCCGCCCGCCCCTGCACCTGGCTCTCGATCACGCCCGAGGCGATCGTCATCCGGCGCGTCTGCCCGAGCTTCGCGTACTCGAGCCCCTCGCGCAGACGCGAGCCCTCCGCCGCCATCTCGACGACCCGCGACCAGCGCTGCGCGGCCCATCCCACGGCGTGCTCGCCCACGCCTTCGCCCGCCCCCAGCTTCACCCCGCCGCGGACCTTCCGCGGGCGGAGCAGGGGCGCCTTGGGCGCCGGCACCCCGGGCGTCCCGGGCACACCCGCCCGCGGCGGCATACTCCTCCGGATTGGCTCCTGCAACGTCCCCTCCCTGCCTTCTCGACCAAGTCCGCGCCAGCCTGAAGGGTTGGCGCAGCACCGGGAAGAGTCCAGCCGGGATCGTTCCGGGTCGCCCGAGGCGTCCTAGCCCGCCCGCACGCTCGACAGCCCGGCGAAGATCCAGCCGGTCGGCGCGGTCAGGTGCATCGCCCCGGTCATGCGCGACTGGGCGACGCTTCCCGCGAGATCCAGCCGCGCCCCGAGCCGGCGCGACGCCGCCGCTTCGGACACGTCGGGACGTGCCGACATCGCCACGGGCGTCTCGCTCGCGACGCTCGCGCGCCGCGCCGCGATGCGCGAGACCGGCTGCGCCTTCTTCGGGTCCGTCGCAGGCGTCTTGGCCGCCACGGTCGTCTTGCTCGTGGGCGCGGTCGGGGTGCTCGCCGGGGTCTTGGCGGGTGTTTGGGCGGGCGTCGTCGCCTTGGGCGCCGTGCTGGCCGCCACCGTCTTCTTGGGCGCCATCGCGACGATCCCGTCGGCCATGCCCTTGAAGTCCAGGCGCTTGTAGCTCGCGCCCGTGTTCTTCACGTTGTCGTTCTCGTTGTCCCCGTCCTTGATGTTCACGCCGCCCTGCGTGATCACCTTCTTGAACTCGGCGGGAGTGAGCTTGCGCCCCAGGTACTGCATCGCGATCTGGTCGGCCAACGCCGCCGCCCCCGCCACCACGGGCGCGGCCTGGCTCGTCCCCGCCATCGCGACGAGCCCCCCGCTCGCGCCCGCGCCCACCATGGGCGCCCCGGGCGCGAAGATGGGTGTGAGCGACGGGTGGCGCTGCGTGAAGGGCGTAACCTCGTCGGCCCCGATCCCCCATGCCTGCGCCCCGCTCGGGCTCGACCAGTCCCCGCCCGTCACCGAGAACACCGCGCCCACGCCGATCACGTTGGGGTCCGCCGCCGGGTACGAAACCCCGGGCGAGTTGAACTGGTAATAGCTGTTCCCCGCCGCGGCGACGACCTTCACGCTCGCCTTCGAGAGCTTCTCGATCTCGTCCGAGATCCCGTACAGGCGCTGCGTGCTCGCGTAGTTCTTCCCGTCGCCCACCGAGAGGTTCACCGACGAGATGTTATACTTGGAGACGTTGCTCACGACCCACTGCAGCGCCCGCTCGATGGTCGAGAAGCTCGAGCCGCCCGAGTCGCCGAACACCTTGAGCGCGATGATCGAGACCCCCGGCGCCACGCCCCCGTACGTCGCGTCGCTCGCCCCGGTGATGCTCGCGACGTTGGACCCGTGACCGTGGCGGTCCGACGCGTCGGCGTCGTTGTCGGCAAAGTCCCACTGGTACACGATCCGGTCCGACACGCCGTTCCCGTCCGCGTCCCCGCCGAAGAACACGTGGTCGCGGTCGATGCCCGTGTCGATGATGACCGTCGACAGCCCGCTCCCGCTGACCCCGGAGAACCGCGCGTCGCCCCGCAGCGCGTCCAGACGCAGCAAGGAGCCCCAGTCCCCCATCGAGCCCGACGCCGAGCCCGACGCCGTCACCAGCGACCGGCTCGCCTCGATGATCGGCGCGAGGGGCGCCACGGGCCCGGCGATGCCCGGCGCCCCGCCCGGCGTGTCGAGGGGCATCACCGCGCTCATCACCGTCCGCGGCTCCAGCGGCATGCAGTGGGGCGCGTGCAGCGCGGCACGCGACGACCCGTCGCCGCGCACCATTGGCTCGGGATCCAGACGACGCGAACGCACGATGGGTCGGTTCGTAGCCATGCCACCTCCGAGAACGCCCGCGACTCCCGCGGGGATCCGCTCGACAAATGTGCGATTGGAACCCCGCCCCGGGAGCGTGCATCCCCCGGCTCGCGCTCGCCCCCGCGCCCCGCAGCCCCCACGACCCGCGCGACCCCACCCCGCCGCGCGTTATCCGACCACGCCGCTCGCCCCGACACAGCGCTCACGCTCGCACGCGATCCACGCGCAGAGCTACCGTTGCGCATGGGACGCGACACCAGGCAACGCCGGGCCATCCGCAAGGTCATCGAGAAGGCCGGCGTCCCGCTCTCCCCGCGCGAGATCCTCGACGGCGCCCAGTCCGAAGTGAAGAGCATCGGCCTGGCCACCGTCTACCGCTCGCTCAAGGTGCTCGCCAAGGAAGGCATCGTCGAGCAGGTCGAGATCCCCGGCGGGGGCACGCGCTTCGAGCTCGCCGGCAAGGGGCACCATCACCACTTCTGCTGCCGGGTCTGCGGCAAGGTCATGGAGGTCCTGGGCTGCCCCGGCGACTTCGCCGCCCTCACGCCCAAGGGCTGCCGCCTCGACGGGCACGAGCTCCTGCTCTTCGGGAAGTGCGCCGCGTGCGCGCCCAGAAAAAAGCACCCGGGCTGAGCCCGCCCGACTTCTCCCGCGTCAACCCTCGCGCAGACTGCGCCACCACCGCGTGGGCGTCAGCCCCACCGCCGCGCCCGCGAGCTGGCTCAGCATGAACACCGCGATCCAGAACACCGCCGACTCCATGAACCCGTACGAGTGCAGCCCCACGCCCAGCATGTTCGTCCAGAACCCCGACCACGCCGACACGATGTGGCCCAGCACCGCGAGCACGGCGATCCCCCGCGCCTGCACCATCCCGCCCCAGCGTGCGTGCAGGATGATGAGGTTCATGAGCACGATGAGCGCCGCGCCGTTCTCCTTGGGGTCCCAGCCCCAGAAGCGGCCCCACGATTGATCGGCCCAGATCCCCCCCAGCACCGTCCCCAGGAAGCTCGTCACCGTGGCGAAGCACACCACGCCGTAGATCGCCTTGGGCAGCGACTTCGAAAGCTCGCCCCGCAGCAGCCCCGTCGGCACGCCCAGAAGGATGTACGCCAGCGCGAGGAACCCGGCCAGGAACGTCGCCGAATATCCGATCGTCACCACCACCCCGTGCGTCGCGAGCCAGAAGTTGGAATCCAGCACCGCCTGCATCACCTCCATCGTGTCGCCCGTCGTGCTCAGGTTGTGCGCGACCACCAGCGTCGCGAACCCGATCACCGACGCCACAATCGAGCCCAGCGCCAGCCCGATCGCACGACGCACGATCATCGCGACAGGCACCGCTGCCCACCCGATGAACACCGCCGACGAGTACAGATTCGTCACGGGCGGCCGACCCTGCAGATACACGCGCGAGATGATGCCCAGCGTGTGCACCAGGAACGCGACGCCGATCAGCCACGCCGCCGAACGCCCCAGCGTCCCCCCCCACGCGCCCCGCGAGAGCGTCCCCGCCAGCAACGCCAAAGACGCCGCCAGCAACGCCCCCACGTACAGCACCGACGCGAGATAGAACGGCTCGACGCGGCTGAACACGACCTCGTACGCCGATCGCGCCTGCGCCGCGGGAAGCTTCGCGTCCAGCACCCCCGCGTACTCCGCGACCGCGCGGTTGAACGCCGGGGCGTCCTGCGCCACATACGCGCCCAGGATCGTGCGGTACGACTCGACCGACGTGTGCGCCGCCGTGCCGTCGTGCCCGAGGAGCACGGCGACGGGCCTCCATTCCTCCCCCGACGCGAGCGGCGCCACGCCGTAGGGCGACTCCAATCGCCCGATGCTCAGGTACAGCATCAACCGATCCTCCAGCCCTAGCACCGCCCGCTGGAACGGATCGCGCTGCTTGGGACGCACGTCCTTCGCGAGCTTCGATTGCCGCGCAATCTCCTCAAACTTCGGCGCCAGCTCCTCGAAGCTGAACCGCGTTCGCTCGTGCCGCGGCAGCCCCAGCACCGCCAGCACGTCCGGGTGGTCGATCCGGAACACCCGGCGCTTCATCGCGTCCTCGGGTTTCGCGACCATCTCGGCGTACCAGCGGATCGCCGGAGCGCTCCCGCCCTCGGTCTCCATCGACTGCCGCCCCGACAAGATCATCAGGCTGCTGCGCGCAAACGTGTCGAGAGGCTTGGTCCGGCCCTCCGACGAGACCGACAGCCGCCCGAACGAAGCGAAGTCGAACGCGTCGGGGCTCGCCGCCGGGCGCAGCCGCGACGCCACAAACACGAGCGCGAGCGCCGCGACCGCCCAGGGAACCACGCGGTGGAACGCGCTCATCGCGCCCCCTTTCCGCCCGAGAAGCTCCGCATCGCAAAGTGCAGCAGCATCCCCCCCGTCACCATGATGCACGAGAGGTACGGGATCAGCCAGCCCGGGTTGCGCACCACCTGCAGGATCGTCCCCTTGTCCCCCGGCTTGAACGCCGATTGGTACAGCGTGTCGCCCGCGTGACGCAGCGGCTCGTTCATCGCGATCAGCGCCTCGCGATCGACCCGGCGCTCCGGGTCCACCAGGCGCACCTGGCTCGAGAAGTTCCGCGGACGGTCCGACCCCACGAACTTGTCGTGGCGGAAGTCGATCAGATGCACCGTGTAGGGCTTGTACGTGCGCTTGAACCGCAGCGCCACGCCGTACACCTTCCCCGAGACCTCGACCTGCTGGGTGCCCTCGAAATGCACCGAGACCAGGTACGAACCGAGGGTCTCTTCGCCCCGGTGCAGCGAGACGTACGCGCTGGGCACGTCCACGGTCTGCCCGTCCACCCCCGTCGCGCGGGGCGAGAGCGCCGCGGCCACCTCCGCACCCAGCCCCTTGTCCGCCATCCGCCTCTGCTCGGCGCTCGCCTGCATCGGGCCCAGGATCCTCGAGTTGGGCAGCCACTGCCTCACCCGGATCTCAAAGGGCAGCAGCCCCGATGACACGCTCGCCCCCGAGGTCAGCCGCGACGCCGGAACCACCACCACGAGATCGTCCGCCGGCGACGACCCGTCGATCACCGCCAGCTCGCTCTCGCGGATGTCCTCCACGTAGCTCGCGCTGCCCCCCTCGTCGATCGACATGTTCCCCTCTTCCGCGGCGTAGCCCGTCACGAACTCGCCCACGATCAGGAGAATCACCCCCAGGTGCGTCACGATGATCCCCAGACGCTTCACGCTCAGCTTGAACCGCACCGCGTGCGCCGCCAGCAGATTCACCAGCAGCGCCACCCCGATCGTCAGCCCCCCCGGGAACACGATCGCCCCCGGGATCCTCGCCACCTTCGTCGGCACGAAGAGCTGAAACTCGATCCGCACCGCCGCCGACCGGAAATACCGGTCCACCACGCTCCACACGCCCTCGTTCACCTGCGCCAGCGTCCCCGCCAGGATCAGCACCATCGCCAGCGCGAACAGCACCACCGTCAGCCGAAGCGACGCCAGCGGCCGCACCAGCCGCGACAGCACCCCCGCCGACTTCCCGGACGCCCCGCCGCTCATGGCCCGCCCACCCCCACAACGCGGCACAGCGCCTCGAACGACGCCCGCTCCGCCTCCACGCCCTTGACCCCGCCCGTCATCTTGAAGAACCACACCCCGCCCTCGCCCGGGACAATCCCCGCCATCATCCGCTTGTCCCCGCCCGGCGATGAAAGATCCACGAGCATCGCGTCCTCCGAGAGCTTGATGTGCGGCTGATCGCTCAGCGCACCAACCGCCGCAAGCCCGAGCTGGTCGCGCCACCGGTTGATGTTGGCGAGCTCGCCCCCCGCGTCGCCCGCGAGGCTCGTGATCGTGATCCGCGCGCCCCCGCCGTCGTTCGTGGCTTGGTACGCCGCCGTCACGATCGCCGACGCCCCCTCTTCCGCTTTCCAGTGCGCCGGGGCCCGCCACGCGTCGAGCCGCTCGCGCACGCTCCCGCTCAGTCGCTCCGGACGGATCGGCTCCGCCCCCGCCGGGAGCGCCATCGACCCCGCCCCAGCCCCAGCGTCCGCCCCGGTCCTGGGAGGCCCCGCCCCCGGCCCGCGCGCCGATCCGCCCTCGGGCGCCGACATCGAGAACGACGCCGCGAACTGCTCAAAGTCCTTCGCGATCGCGTCCACGGACGACGGCGGCGCGATGCACTTCACGAACCACGTCTGCCCGTCGCCGGGCGTGACGATCGCGCCCAGCATGTCGCTCTTGACGCCGTTCCCAGCACCGCTCGCCACCCCGCCCGAGATTCGCACCACCCGCGCCCCGTTCGAGCCCACGCTCCGGAAGAGCCCCTGGAGCCCCGCCTCGTCGATCGCCGCCAACCCCAGCTGCCCACGCCAGCGGTTGATGTTCGCAAGATCCCCGCCCACGTCGCCCGGGAACGCCGCCAGCGTCACCTCCGCGTTCCCGGCCCCCGCTACCCGGAACGTCGCCAGCCGCATCGTCTGCTCGCTCTTCACCGACTCCCAGCCCGCGGGCAGCGTCCACGACACCTGGCCCCCCACGTGGCCCCCCGCGTGCGGATTCGCCCGACCCCCGCCCGCCGGGACCTGAGGCCCAGGCTCCTTGGGCGCCCGGTAGGAACGCACGCCCTCCTCCCGCCCGCACGACCACATCCCCAAACACAGCACCAAACACAGCACCAAACCCAACGCGCCAAACACCTTGAAGCGATCATCCCGATCCATCACGGAGTCTAGGAGCCCCCCCGATCGCGCCCGTCGGGTGCCCGCACGAGCCCGCGTACTGTGTTCGCGCCCGCCTCCTCGTGACGCGGGCGGGCGTCCGCCGCGTTCTTCATCACCCCATGAAGGAGCCCCCATGCTCTTTGGTAAGAAGATCGACCCGAACACCCTGGCCGCCCTCCCCGAGTTCGCCGGCAAGAACCCGACCCCGCTCGAATGCGGGCGGTACGCCCTGGCGAGCATGGAAAACTACCAGAAGCTCGCGGACGAGAACGTCAACGGCATGAAAGACGAGTACGGTGACGGGGTCAGCACCCTCGTCATGATCTACAACGCCTCGGGCCGCGACGTCATCATCAACTCCCTCGACAACAAGTACGGACGCATCGGCGACTGGCCCTACGACCCCGTGATCGCCAACGGCCAGTGGAGCGTCTTCCTCCACGTGAAAAAGACCGCCGCCGCCAGCGGGTCCCAGGCCACCCTGGGCTGCGCCGTCGACGCCGTCCCGGGCACGTTGTCCATCTCCTGGGACACACCCTGGGCCGCCGGCTCCACCAACACCGCCTCGGTCTCCGCGGACCATGACGCGCTCAAGGCCGCCGTCGATTGGCAGTGCAACATCACCCAGGGCTCGTCGGGCAAGGCGCTCTACGTGCTCAAGGCCAAGGCGTGAGCCCGCGATCCACGCGGCACGCTCTCCTCCCGCGCCATTCGCAGGCGGCACCATGACCATCGACCAGGCCACGCTCCTCAACTCCGCGAAAATGCTCTGGTCCGCGGAGGCGAACGCGGTCATGCAGTCCCGCTGGGACTCCACCATCAACCGCGACCTCGCCCTCGCACGCTCCAAGCAGGCGTACGACGGGGTCAGCACGCTCTTCGCTCGCGCACAATCCATGCGGGCGACGCTCGATCCGTCCGGTTGGAGGATCCGAGCCTTCGACCGGTACACCCAGGCCTACCTGAACGCCATCGCGCTCATGCTCTCTCGATCGCGCAGCCCGGACATCCGCATCGCCTACACCGCCCGCTGCCTCGACTCTTTCGTCGCCCACTGGGACGCTCTCGTCGCCGACATCCCCGACGCGCCCGCCAAGACAGACCCGGCGTCCGACCAGCCCATCCCGGGGTCCAAGGACCCCATCATCGGCCTTCCCGAGGAGATCGAGGACAAGGTCCGCGAGATTCTGGGCACGATCGACGAAGCCAGCGGCCAGCTCTACGACCTCGCCACCAAGCTCAGCCCCGGCGTGGCGATCGCCATCAACCACTTCCGAGCACGATGGCGCACCAACGAGATCGAGCTGTCCCCGCTCCCCCTCCCCAGCGACGACGAGGGCACCCTCCCGCGGATCCCCCGCGAACTCAAACCACCGCCGCCCCCACCACCCGCCAGACCGGCGGGCGCGCCGACGCCCAACAACGCCCCCGCGTCGATCCCGGAGCAGGAACGCCAGGCCATCTCGGCTCTCAAGGATCGCTTCCCCATCCTCGAAAAACTCCCCAAGGCCGCGGAGATCCTCGACTCGGGCCTCCTGCTCATCAGCGTCACCATCGCCGTCTGGCACACCATCGACGCGGACGGCAAGTACGCCGAGACCGCCGCCAGCAATCTCTCGGGGATCCTCGGCGGCCTGGCCGGCGCTCAGGCCGCCCAGCTCATCATGGCTTCCGCGGCGGGCGAGGTCATCTCGGGAGTCGTCGACTCCGCCGTCACCGCGTGCATGTCGCAGATCAGCGCGATGATCGCCACAACCATCGCCGTGGAGATCACCGGCGCCGCGACCTCCGTGGCGGTCGGGATCGTGACCTTGGGCATCGGGCTCGTGGTCGGGATGGCGATCAGCTCGCTCCTCGACCTCATCCTGAACCTCTGCTGGGGGCTCGGGCACCAGTTCCCGCCGTCGATGCTCGTGCGCATGAGCGCCCCCATGAGCACCTCCATGCACGCCCGCATGACCGCGTTCTAGAGCGGCGGCGCACTCGCCGCGGCCGCTCCAGTCATGACCAAAACGAAAAAGGGCTCTTCCAGGTTTACCTGAGAAGAGCCCAAAAGTCGGCGATCACCTACTTTCCCGCAGAGCAGTATCATCGGCGGCAAGGGCTTAACTGCTGTGTTCGGGATGGGAACAGGTGTTGCCCCTTGCCAATCCTCACCGACAAACCAATCGAGCCGCGTTCCCGCAACCCGACCAGTCCGGGACCGACCCCGCACGCCGCAAAGCGTGCACGATCGGTCCACGAGGACCGGACGAACGATCGTCGCTCCGGAGCGCCGTGCAAGACGCCGCGGAGAACACGCCCCAAAGAGCACGCTCAAGAACGAACTCGAGAGCGAACTCTTCAGGAGCCATCTCCTCCCGAGCGGGGCCTGGCCCCGACGGGAGATGTCCTGAAGCGGGCCCGGGGACGTGACAAGGCCGCGAAGGCCAACTCACGATCCGAGCACCGCGTGCTGTGACAAGAAGTGATATGCCGAGAAACAAAGAAACCTGACCGAGCCCTCGGGAGAACCCGAGGACGCGCCCGCGGCCCGGCGTGCCGGACCGCGAATGGAAGAACATGGAGAATGTGCCGCTGCACGTTGCGCCCGTGCCGCGGCGGCTGGTTGGTATGACCAGACATTCGACCGTTAGTACCGCTCAACTCAAGGCCTTTCAGCCCGTACATTTGCGGCCTATCAACCTGGTGGTCTTCCAGGGGTCTTTCGTCTTACGACAAGCAGGCCTCATCTTGTGGGGGGCTTCCCGCTTAGATGCTTTCAGCGGTTATCCCTGCCGGACGTAGCTACCCAGCGGTGCACCGAGCGGTGCAACTGGATCACCAGGGGTCCGTCCAACCCAATCCTCTCGTACTAAGGTTGAAGCCACTCAAGCCTGCAACGCCCACAACAGATAGGGACCGACCTGGCTCACGCCGGTCTGAACCCAGCTCGCGTACCACTTT
>CAZTJZ010000008.1:0-41868 GCA_964614075.1 uncultured Phycisphaeraceae bacterium | reverse complement strand
AGACCGACGTCAAGAAGCTCGTCGCGTACTCGTCGGTGGCGCACCTGGGCTTCTGCATGCTGGGGATGTTCGCGCTCAACCGGGCGGGGCTGCAGGGCGCGATCCTCTACATGATCAACCACGGGCTCTCGACGGGGGCCCTGTTCCTGCTCATCGGGATGATCTACGAGCGGTTCCACACGCGGGACATGAAGCAGCTGGGCGGGCTCGCGGCCCGGATGCCGGTGTGGGCGACGTTCAGGGTCTTCTTCGCGATGGCGAGCGTGGGCCTGCCCGGGCTCAACGGGTTCGTGAGCGAGTTCCTCTGCCTGCTCGGGGCGTTCCAGGCGAGCGGGGCCTGGGGGAGCGGGCTGTGGGGCACGCTGGGGGCGAGCGTCCCGGGCGCCACGGGCGGCTCGATCGGCCCATGGTTCGCGGCCATCGCGGGCGTGGGCATGATCATCGCCGCGATGTACCTGCTGTACATGGTGGGCAAGGTCGTCTGGGGCCCGCTCGTCCTGCCCGCCGGGCACGAGTCGCACGGGCATGGGCATGCAAATGACCATGGACACCCGCCCGGGCACAGCGTGCTCCCGCGTGATCTCGGCGCCCGAGAGATCGGCGTGCTGATCCCCCTCGCGGTTCTGTGCATCGCCCTGGGCGTATACCCCAAGCCCGTGACGCGGATTCTCCAGGCGCCCATCGCCAGGACCGTGCAGATTCTGGGTGTGGACGACGGGGTCAAGGCCCACGCGGAGGGCTCGCGATGATCCAGCGCCTCGACTTTCTTCACCCCGAGATCATCCTGTTCATCGCGACGTGCGTGGTAATGGTGATGGGCCTGTCGCGGACGCTGGCGGCGCGGAAGGCAACGGCGTGGGTCGCCGGGCTGGGGATCATCGCCGCGGGGGTGAGCGCCTATCTCTCCACGCCGCACGGCCTGACGGGGGCACGGGCGGTGCATCCCACGAGCGGGCAGGTGCTGCTGCCCAACCTCGCGGTGTTCGCCAAGTGCATGATCGCCGCGGTGGGGCTCATGCTGCTCTTCGTGATGGCGGGGACGGTGGACCGGCGGGACGAGGAAGCGATCGCGGCGGGGAGAGCCCGCTTCGACCCCTTGCGGGCCAACCGGGCCGAGTTCTACGCGTTCTTTCTGTTCTCGCTGACGGGGCTGATGCTGTGCGCGGGGGCGGACGACCTGATCTGGCTGTTCCTGGCGCTGGAGCTGACGAGCCTCCCGACGTACATCATGGTCACGATCTCGTCGGGCTCGAGCCGATCGCGCGAGGCGGGGGTCAAATACTTCTTCCTGGGCGCGTTGGGCGCGGCGATCTTCCTCTACGGGTTTGCGCTGATCTACGGCGGGACGGGCTCGACCAACCTCAACACGATTCACCAGACCATCTCGACCCAGGGGCTCTCGGGCGTGACCCTCGCGGGGCTCATGCTCGCCCTGATGGGGCTGTGCTTCAAGATCGGCGCGGTCCCCATGCACTTCTACACGGCGGACGTGTACGAAGGGGCGGCGGCGCCGGTCTCGGCGTTCCTCGCGTTCGTGCCCAAGGCCGCCGGGTTCTTGTCGATCCTGCTGCTGTGCGCGGTCGTGGGGTGGAGCGGGCACGAGGGCAGCCACGGGCTCCCGCAGGAGATCCGCGTGCTCCTGTGGGTCGTCGCGGCCCTCACGATGACCGTGGGCAATGTCCTCGCGATCCTCCAGAAGTCCGTGAAACGCGTGCTCGCGTACTCCTCCATCGCCCACTCGGGCTACATGCTCGTGGGCGTCATCGCCGGCCCGGGCGACGGATCGTTCTCACGCAGCGGCGTGTCGGCGGTCTTGTTCTACCTGCTGGCGTACGGCGTGATGAACCTGGGCGCCTTCGCCGTCATCGCCGCGCTCGAACGCTCCCCCGGACGCGACGGCGAGCCGAGGGAGATCGAGGGCTTCGACGACCTGCGCGGGCTGTGCGCGAAGAGCCCGCTCCTGGGGTGGACCATGGTGATCTGCTCCATGAGCCTGCTGGGATTCCCGCCGCTCCTGGGCTTCTTCGGGAAGCTGCCCCTGTTCACCGCGGGCGTCGGCGCGGGCGAGATCGTGCTGGTGATCGTGCTGGGGCTCAACTCGGCGATCGCGGCGTATTACTACCTGCGCCTGATGGCCGCCCCGCTCCTGGAGTCCGGCTCCCCTGCGGACCTGGGCGAGTCGCCCTTTGTCGGACGCCGCTTCGCCGCGGCTCTCTCGGCGGCGGGCGTCATCGTCCTGGCCTTCGGCGCAGGGCGCGTGATGGACGCGAGCGAGTACGCGGGTCGATCGGGGATCCACGGCGTGGGGGAGCGCCCGCCCCTGGTCCGGGCGCCCGAGGCCGCGCAGAGCACGCCGGACCGCCACTGAAGCCGCTCGAACACAGGGCCCACCGACGTCTTTTCGGCGCTAGTCTTCCGGCACTGCTCCGGAGCGCGCCATGACTCACCCCGCGGGGGCTACGCCCTTCACGTTCGGGCCCGTCGAGATCGACCGGGAGCTTCCCACGCTCGCGCGGATGATCTCGCTGGCGTTCGGCGGGCCCCTCGAGGGCGCCAAAGAGTGGCTGAGCAAGCACTCGCCCGCTGAGCTCCGCGCCCTGCGAGAGGCGGGAACGGTCCGGGCGATGCTGCGCCGGATCCCCATGGGCCTGTTCGTGAACGACCGGCCCGTGGCGATGCTGGGGATCGCGGGGGTTGCCGTGGCGCCCGAGGACCGGGGGCGGGGCTACGCCAGGCGGATGATGCAGGAGCTGATGCGCGAGGCGTGGAGCGAGGGGTGGGCGCTCTCGGGGCTGTACGCCTCGACGGTGACGCTCTACCGCCAGGTGGGCTACGAGCAGGGCGGGTCGCGGTTCATGACGACGATCCCCATGGCGCTGCTCTCGGGGTTCGGCCGAGCGGGCGAGGTGGTGGCCATCGACGACGCCGGGATGGAGCGGGTGAAGGCGTGCTACGCGAGGAGCACGCGGCGCTCCAACGGCGGGCTGGACCGCAGCGACTACATCTGGTCCCGCGTGCGCCAGAACCGCGACGAGATCTTCCAGGGGTTCGGGCTCGTCGGGAGCGACGGAGCGCTCGACGCGTACGTGTTCCTGAAGCAGCACCGCAAGCCCGACACGGGGCGGAGCGACGTGTGCCTGTCCGATGCCGCGTTCGTCGATGCCGCGGCGGGGCGGCGATTGCTCGCGTTCCTGGGCGATTTCGCGACGATGGGCGACGAGGTGCAGATCTTCGGCGGGGCGTGGCACCCGCTCCTGATGCTCCTCCCCCAGCCGCGCTACACGGTGAAGCTCAAGGACTATCACATGCTGCGGGTGGTGCATCTGGAGCGGGCGATCGCCGCGCGGGGGTACCTGCCCGGCGTCGACGCCGAGCTGCACCTCAACGTCCGCGACGAACTTCTCAAAGAGAACGCGGGGGCGTGGGTCGTGCGGGTGAAGGACGGCGTCGGGCACGCCCAGCGCGGCGGACGCGGCTCGCTCACGCTGGACATCCGCGGGCTCTCGGCCATGTTCGCGGGGTTCCTGGGCGGGCGTCAGCTCCCCTTGGTGGGCCTGGGCGAGGGCGATGAACGCTCGCTCGCCACCGCGGAGAGCGTTTTCGGCGGGAGCTCGCCCTGGATCATCGATATGTACTAGCCGTGATGCACGAGCCGCGGCCGGCGGCTGTGCTCGCCGCCGCTGGAGACGATCATGCCCGAAGCCCTCGACCTGGACCGCCAGCTCCGCCTGACCAAAGTCCTCGTGGGCGCGCTCATGCTCGGGCTGGTCAGCCTGACGGGCACCTTCTCGGTTCTGATGCAGTCCTCGGGCAAGGCCTCGCCCGGGCTGAGCCAGATGCCCATGCTGGGCGTGCTCGGGATGGTCTGGCTTTCCTCGGCCGGGATGTCGTTCTTCATTCCCGCGATGATCACCAACGCGCTCAAGCGCCAGTTCACCGGCGCCCCGCCCGACGTGGCGATGCGGGCGCTCATGCCCAAGTACCGGGTCATCGCCATCCTGCGCGGGGCCCTGCTCGAGGGGCCCGGGCTCTTCGGCGCGGTGGCGGCGTTCCTGACCGGGGCCTGGGGCGCGTTCGCCGCCCCGGCGCTCTCGCTGCTGGTGCTGCTCGTCACGTTCCCGTCGGTCAAGGGGTTCCTGAGGTTCGCCGACACGGTCACGGGGACACCCAACGCTCCCGGCGGAGGTCACGCATGAAGCCGGTGCTGTTCGCGATCCTGGCCGGGCTGTGCTGGGGTGTCGGAGAGATCTTCACCAAGTCCGCCATCAACACCAAGCTCGTGGGGCCCATGGGGGCGCTGCTGGTGCGCGCGCTCGTCACACTCATCCCCACGGCCATCGCCTACGCGATCGCCTCGCGCCTCTGGGCGGGTGAACCGGCGCAGTTCTGGCGGACGCTTCCCCCGGGCGTGTGGCTCAAGCTCGTGCTGGGCTCGGGGATGCTGGCCGGGTTCGCTGGGGTGTTCTTCTTCTACGCCGGTTTGGCCATGCCGGGGGGTGATATCTCGCGCCTGCGTCCGATCGCGTTCTCGCTCGCGCCCGCGTCGGCGGTGATCCTGGGCTGGCTGATGCTGGGCGAAGAGATGACGCTCAAGAAGGGCGTCGCGGTCACGCTCATCCTCGTGGGGATCGTGATGCTCAGCGGGAGCGGCCGCAGCGCCAACCCCCCGCACGCCGCCGCGCGCGAGCACGCGCCGGGCTGACCGCCCGGGCAACTTTCAAGCCAGGCGGTCGGGTTTTTCTAGCACCCCGCTTCGAATCGGGTGAGGTAGTAGATCAGGTCGTCGATGGTGACCCCGCCGTCCTGCGTGCCGGTGCCCGAGCCGTCGTCCACGTCGGCATCGACATCCCCAGCCTCGAACAGCCCGAGGTAGTAGATGAGGTCGTCGATGGTGACCCCGCCGTCCTGTGTGCCTGTGCCCGAGCCGTCGTCCACGTCGGCGACGCACCCGCCGACGATCGAGATCGTGCCGCCGAGCCCCAGGTGGATGTTGCACTCGTAGTAGAGCGTGTCGGGGGCGTTCATGGGGACGTTGAAGGTGATGACGCTGTTGCCGCTCGCGGGGATGCCCGAGATCCCGGGGAAGAGCGGGGCGGCCCCACCGCCGCCCTGCTGCGTGGTGATGATGAAGGGATGGAACGAGGGGATGCTGACGAGCTGGAACTCGTAGCTGGTGCCGCGTTCCAGCGTGACGCCGCCGTGCGCGACGCCGTTCGCCGCGTACGAGAAGAAATCCGGGTTGGTGATGCAGATGCGCGTGGGCGTGGGCGAACACTGCCCCAGCGCCGACCCGCCGGCCCACCCGCCGCACAACCCAAACCCACCCGCCAAAAACCACACCGCCGTTGAACCCTGTGCGCGCATGCCAACCTCCTCGTGACCCCCGCCCGGAGCACCCCTTCACCCCTGAATGTCTCTGGCGGTCCCGAAGATTGCGGCCCGCTCGGCCCACCGGCTCGCCACGCCGATCCCGCGTTCACCTACTATCCGGCCCTCGCGGCAATCCAAACAGACACGGAACATCCATGGACGCAGGCATCGTCGGACTTCCCAACGTCGGCAAGAGCACGCTCTTCAACGCCCTCACCAAGGCGGGAGCCCTCGCGGCCAACTACCCCTTCGCCACCATCGAGCCCAACGTGGGGGTCGTGCCGATCCCGGACAAGAACCTCGAGATCCTGCGCTCGCACATCGACTCGCAGAAGATCATCCCGGCGGCGCTCCGCCTCGTGGACATCGCGGGGATCGTGAAGGGCGCGAGCAAGGGCGAGGGGCTGGGCAACAAGTTCCTCAGCCACATCCGCGAAGTCGACGCCATCCTCCACGTCGTCCGCTGCTTCACCAAGGCGCCGGGTGGGGAGGAGATCCTCCACGTGATGAACGGCGTGGACCCGCTCCGCGACATCGACATCATCAACACCGAGCTCGTCCTGGCCGACCTCGAGACCGTCGACGCGGGCCTGGCCAAGTCCGAGCGTGCCGCCAAGAGCGGCAAGGGCGAGGACGTCGCCCGCTACGAGGTGCTCAAGAAGCTCCAGCCCGCGCTGCTGTCGGGCGCCCCGGCACGCTCGGTCAAGGTCGACGACCCCGAGCAGCAGCGCCAGATGAAGCAGCTCGGGCTCATCACCGCCAAGCGCGTCCTCTACATCATGAACGTGGACGAGGACGACCTCGAGGGCCAGAGCGAGGCGTGCCGCAAGGTCCGCGCCCTGGCGGAGCGCGAGGGCTCGCAGGTGGTGCCCGTGTGCGCGAAGATCGAGAGCGAGCTCGTCACGCTCTCCGACGCCGAACGCCAGGAGATGCTCGAGGCGCTGGGGCTAAAGGAGCCCGCGCTGGCCGCGGTCGCCCGGGCGGCGTACACGCTCCTGGGGCTGCAGAGCTACTACACCGCCGGCCCGAAGGAGATCCGCGCCTGGACCATCCCCGTCGGCGCCACCGCCCCCCAGGCCGCGGGCGTGATCCACACCGACTTCGAGCGCGGCTTCATCCGCGCCGAGGTCTACTCGATCCCCGACATCGAGAAGCACAAGACCGAGAAGGCGATCAAGGAGGCCGGCCGGATGCGCGTCGAGGGCAAGGACTACAGCATGCGCCCCGGCGACGTCTGCCACTTCCTGTTCAACGTGTAGCGCCGCTCGGCGTGGGGAAACCGTCGGGCGGACTACCGCCCCTCGCGCCGCGCCTTCTCGAGCTTCGCGAACAGCTCCGTCTCCCGCCGGGCCAGCGTCGCGATGCGACCGGAGATCTCCGCGAACCGCCGCCCGTGGTGCGGCTCGCGGAAACGCAGCCCCTTCCCCGGGACCGCGCTCCACTCACCCCAGCGGTCGCGCAGGTACGTGAGCATCGTCTCGCCCGTGCGCAGCCCGTCGTCGCGGGTCTCGCGGTACTCGCGCTCGAGGGCCAGCGACGAGCCCTGGTCCCCGGCGGGGAGCGCGCCCAGAATCGTCTCGTTGAGCCTGCGCAGCCGGGCGATCATGTCGAGCCGGCGGTCGATGGCGCTCGCGTTGCGGAACGTCGAGGGGTTCAGCCCCCCCGCCGCCACGAACGACGCCGACGCCACGTTCCACTCGTGCTCCAACCGGATCAGCTCGCGCGGGAGCGGGGCCG
Source organism: uncultured Phycisphaeraceae bacterium (assembly GCA_964614075.1). Taxonomy (GTDB): domain Bacteria; phylum Planctomycetota; class Phycisphaerae; order Phycisphaerales; family UBA1924. The sequence continues at coordinate 34,761 of CAZTJZ010000008.1, read as the reverse complement.
GCGCGACCGGCGCGGGCGCGGACGCCTCCGGCTCCGTCGCCACGATCTCGGGCATCTCCGGGGCCTGCGACCGGCGCAGCGTCCGGAGATTGTCGGCCAGATCCTCGAAGAGCTGCGTCGGGCTGGTCGGCGACGCCGACGCCTGCGACGGCCCGGACCACGCCAGTCTCGGAAGGATGGGGATCAGGCACACCGCCGAGAACGCGATCTTCGCGACCTTGCCCGACCGCCCGCCCAGGAAGTACGCCGCGGTCCCGATCCCCCCGGCCATCGCCAGCACGAGGAGGATCGTCCCGACGATCATCGCCACGCCCGTGGGCCCGTGGGCGACCGCCTGGCCCGAGTAGATCATCACGAAGACGAGCGCGCCCGCGGGGACCATGAGCACCAGGAAGCTCGCGGGCGAATCGGGCTTGCGCTCGGCGCGCACCGGGGGCGCCGGCTCGGGACGATCGAACGACGCCTTGGTGAGACGCCCCGGCAGAGCCGGGGGCTCGGGCTTGGAGTTGGGCGGGCTGGATGGCAGGAAGTTCAAGTTCATGGCGTTCCGGGCGCTATCGCCCGCCTCCCAACTTCTCCCTCAGCTCCTGGGTTCGCTGCGACGCCGACGAGATCGACCCCGCCAGTTTCCGGTAGCTCTCCGTGTCCGCGCCCTCGGTGAACGTCACGTTCCCCTCGGCGCCGACCCTCCACTGCCCGAACCGATCGCGCAGCAGGCGGAGCTGTCGTTCCGCGGCCTGGGCGAACTTGTGCTGCTGCTCCCAGAGGTCTTTCTGCAGCGTCCAGTCGTTCGACGCGAGATGCTCGCGGATCTGCCGCTCCGACTCGCCCTGGGCCAGCCCCTGCGCGAGCAGCACGGGACGCACGATGTCCTCGATCTTCTGGAGCGCGCGGAACCCGTCCTCGCAGGAACGCCGCAGCGACTGCGCGAGCTCGACCCGCGCCGAGATCTCCGCCGCGGAGTCCATCGTCCGGGCGTCCAGCCCGCCCCGCTTGATGAACGCGGTCATGTCCTGCTCGTGGCGGCGCGCCCGGTCCTCGATCGCGCCCGCGATCGCCCTGGCCGCGGGCGTCGTGACGACGCCGGGCGTCGGCGCCGGGGACGATTTGGGCGCACGGCGCACCGTGATCCCCGTCGAGGGCTCGACGTGGCGACGGATCTGCTCCCGCCCCACCTCCGCCTGCTCCAGCAAGCGCCGGAGCACCGAGTCCTCACCCGTCACCGCCGAGATCGGGCCCATGAGCCGCCCCGCGACCTGCCCGGCCATCGACAGCGTCATCACCGCGCAGAACGCGATGTTCGCCGCGTGCGCGGATCGGCGGAACACCAGGAACACGAAGTACGAGCACAAGACGCCCACGAACAGCGCGCCCGAGACGTAGATCAGCCGCTCGATCACGCCCCACACGCTCGCGAGCTTGCTCGAGGTCGTGAAGATCACCGCCGCGAGCATGAGCATCGCCGACAGCCCCGCCCAGCTCCCCAGGCGGTACGCCTTGCTGTGCGTGGCCTCGATGTCCCCCTGCACGTCGGGCACGATGCGGACGCGCGAGAACCCGCGCATGGACAGCGGCGTCCCGCTGCCCGCGCCGACGGGGCTCTCGCCCGCGACGGGCTGCTTCCCTGGTCCGGATGGTGGTCCCGATGCCGGTCCCATGCCGCCTGGGGCTCCTCGAAGAGAACCGCCCGCGCCGCGTCCGCGCGGCGAGGGTGATCCACCTCCATACTTCGGGTCGTTCCGGATCGCCCTGAACAGGCCCCGGATTCGAGAATGACGCCCGCGACGAGTGCGCCGGTCACGCCAACAACTCCAGCGAAATCACCCCGGCGTTCTCGGACGACCTACGAGCCGCCCCGGTGCGAGCATCGTTGTTCGAACTCAGTGAAGGAAAGGCAGGATCGCCGCCGCCGTCTCCGACGCCAGCGCTCCAAACTCAAACCCCACGCCCGTCGAGGCGAGCACGAGCCGCCGCTCCGTCCCCTGGCGGCGGATCATGATCGACACCGTGATCAGCACGAGCCCCAAGCCCACCGCCGCGGCGAACCCCCACGGGTCGCTCGGCGCCCAGCTCGCGAGCCGGTCTCCCAACGCCAGGGCCGACCCCGCCGTCGCCAGCGCCACGCTCGACCAGAACAGCACCAGCGACATCCCCAAGGGGCGTTTCCCGTCCCGCCAATACAGCCCGTCGGCCCGCGCGTCGTGCACCTTCCAGGCATCGATCTCGCGAAACTGATCGGGGTACCCGAAGAGCCGCACCAGGAGCTCGCCGTCCTCGGACTCAAACCCGCGCAGCATGCTCAGCTTCTTCGACAGCCGCTCCGCGTCAGGGGGCAGCACCCGCGCCGCCCCGCCGCACACAAACGCCGGCGCCACCGGCCATCTCGTCTTGTCTACCAGCCGCGAGATCACCGGGAACTCGAACAGGATCGACAGCCACGCGCGGTTGGGCGTGCGCACCAGCGACGCGTGCTCGTTGTACTGCGGCACCTCGAGCACCCGCAGATCCTTCCGCCCGCTCTCCCGAACCACCCGGAGCGTCAGCGACCGCATCACGCGGTGATCCGGGTGCAGTTCGCCGTCGGCGCACGTCACAATCGTGGAGCCCGGCGCCAGCTCGCGGACCAGGCGCGAAAGCTCCGCGCCCGCCCGGCGGACCTCCTCCTCGCTCTGCACCGCCGGGATGCGACCCACCGTGTGCGGCAGCCCGACAAACGTCAGATCCGCCTCGCCCACGCCCTCACGCTTCCACACCTCGATCGTCTCGTCGCGACGGACCCGCGCCCGCGGATGATCCTCGCGCTCGGCCCCGCACGTCAGGTACAACACCCGCACACGCCGCCCCGCGCGGATCGCCTCGAGCGCCAGCTCTCCGCCCATGATCGCGCAGTCGTCGGGGTGGGCGGCGGTGATGAGCAGGTCCGTCGCGCTCCACCGGGACACGCGAGCCCGCATCAGCGTGCGCGCGAGCACCCGCGACCCCACGAGGATCATCACAGGCACCAACCACAGAATGCCCACGATCGCCCACGACATCGAGTTACCCACGAGTCCCCGCCGGGCCGCGCCGGCCACCGATCATCGGCAGCCCGCGACCCTCCCCCAACTCCAAGCGACAGATTACCACGCCCTCGGACGAGGGACCAAGTCATCCGCTGTTCTCGGACGCGTGATATCCGTGCGGACGGCGATCAAGGATCCACGAAGAAAGGCGGGCATCTCCGAGAAAAAAAAACGGGAGCCGCGAGGCCCCCGCTTGAGCAATCCTGGATATCGATCGCGAGACGGAACCGGTCGGTTCCCAGCCCGATCTCAGATCGCCGCGTTCAAGCGACGGCGACGGATGTAGCTCGCCCCGGCGAGAGCCGCGAGCACGCCCATGCCGGCGTACGCCGCGGGCGGGAGGGGAACGATGACCAGCTGGTCCTGGCTGCCCTCACGCGACGCGCCGCGGAAGCCCGCGAGGGTCGTCGAGAACGAGAGCGACGCGTCGCGGAACATCGCGAAGAAGTTCCGGACTTCCTGGCGGAGGTTCCCGAAGCGGGTCGCGCCCGAGCTCGCCCAGTTCGCCGCGTCCGGGTTGTCGAAGACGATCTCCCAGACCAGGAGCTGCCACGCGGCGGCCTGGTCGTTGTTCCGCGTCGCCGACGTGGCGCTGTTCGCCCAGCCGCCGTTGCCGTTGATCAGGTTGTTCGCGAGCCCGTAGCCGTACAGCTGCGCGAGCCGACCCGCCTTGTCGCCGCCCATCGCGTTCTGGCCGCGGAGCGTCGAGGGCGCGTTGTTGGTGTCCGTGAGCGAGTAGCGCTGCCAGCGGTCGTCCACAGACTCCATGATGTCGGTGCAGAACGTGCCGATGGTCTGGCCCGCGAGGACCTGGCCCATGCCGCCGTTGATCTGCGACATGCGGCTCGTGCCCCGCATGCTGAACTCATGATTGAGGGCGCCAACGCCCAGGTTCGTGTTCATCACACGCGTGCTGCCGACCCACACCTCCGTGCGGATCACCTGGCCAGCGCCAAGCCCGCGGAAGCGCATGTCGACCTGGTCGGCGAACGCCGAGGAACTGAAAGCCGCCGCCATCATGGCCGCGCCCATCACCACATACCGATTTGCCATTTCCTAGCTCTCTTTCTATCTATCGAACCCGCCGGGCCCTCCCAGGCCGAACGAGCTTGCCCCGGAACACCGATCGATTGAGGTCGACCGGATACCCACCACGCCAGTCGTCGAACGGCACCCTCCTGCCGCATGACGCCAGGGTCGAAGAACAAAGACGAACTTGAAAAAGCCCCCAGAGGAACGGCACCGGCGAAGATCGCCAAACGCCTCGAACTATCCCGCCCCGCGGTCTTCCCGCTGAAGCGAATCATCCCCGGACTCTGCTTTCCCAAACTCCCGATGTTCCCAACCAATCCAAGTGTACACCGCATTCTGCCGGAATGCAAGGTGTTTCATGCAACTCTCAACCAACTCATGGCGGTAGAGACCGCCCAGCACCAACGCGACGTCCCAATAGAACCAGGACACGATTTTTCCCGTGGCCGAGAACGATTCCCCTGTACAGGTCGTGCCGAACAGCCCTGGTGAAGCTCACGGCTGCCGAGGTTGGACTATCCAATCAAAATACTAACCAAACCCGCGCGTGCTCCACTCCGCGCCGCGCTGCGGCACTCGCCATGGACTCACTTATTCAGGTGGGCCCGATCAGGGGCGGGCGAGCTGGGACTTCAGCTTCGCCAGGGCCGAGATCTGGGACTCGCTGAGCCGGCCGGTGAGGCCGGGCGTCTCGAGCAACGGGCGGATGAGCTGCGACGCTTCCTCGCGTTCCTCGGGCGTCCCAGAAGCGAGGATCTCCGCAAGCCCGAGAATCGCCTCGGGGCGGGCGGGGTCCAGCCGCAGGGAGCGCCGGAACGTCGTGATCGCGTCCTTGCGCTGGCCCAGGGCGGCGAGCACCGAGCCCAGCGTGCCCAGGGTGCTGGGGCTCTCGTCCACGCGGATCGCCTCGCGCGCCAAAGTCTCGGCCCGGAGGAGTTCGTGGCGTTCCCGTCCGGAGCGGAAGAGGGCGTACGCAGCGTTGTTCTGGAAGCCCGCGCGACGACGCAGCTCCACGCCCGGAAACCCCAGCGCCTTGGTGTACGCCGACGCCGAGCCCTCGAAGTCCTCCGCCAGCCCCGTCGCATGCGCGAGCTGCACGACGGGCTCGACGTCGTTGGGACGGCGCTTGGACACATCCGCGAAGATCGTGGCGCCACGCTTGGCCAGCTCCTTGGCCTTCTCGGGCTCTCCCTCCTTGGCGAGTTCCTCGGCCCGGTCGATGAGGATGCTCCCCAGGGCGGCGTTCACCGCGGGATCGACCCCCGCGCTCAGCGCGTACGCCTTCTCCGCGAGCTCGAGCGCCTCCGCACGCCCGCCCGCCATCGAGTTCTTCAGCCAGGCGAGGTTCACCAGAGACGAGACCCGCCCGGGCTCGATCGCGATCGCCTCGCGATACGCACGCTCCGCGCCGGGGAGGTCCATCGCCGTCTGCAAGGTCATTCCCAGGAGCTCCAGCACCGACGGGTGCGTGTTCTTGGGATCGGAGCACAAGGGTCTCAGAATCGCGAGGGCGGCGTCGACGTTGGCCCGGCGCAAGCCCGCGAACCGCCCCGCCAGCGTCGTGTACGCCGAGGCCAGCGAGGCCTTCTCCTCGACCGAGTCGCCGCAGAGCTTGGCGGCCCGGTCGACCCAGGCCTGAGCGACCGACTCCTTGCCCGCCTCCGACGCCGCGCTCAGCCACGGCGCCGTGCGCACGATCGGGTGGCTCTCGAGAACCGGGCCCAGGACGCGGGCGGCCTCGTCGTGGCGGTCGGTGGCGAGCGCGGCACGCAGGTACTGATCGATCACGCCCAAGGAGTACGGCGTCTGGGGATTCGCGAGGGCGTCTCGCAGCAGCGTCTGCAGCACCGGGAACGCCAGATCGCCGTGGCCCAGCGCGAGGTTCGCCTGCGCGATGGCGAAGTCGGCCTGGGCGCGTCCCGCGGGGTCACGCTCGCGCCACGCCCGGGCCGCGGAGAGCGCCGGCCCCCACTCGCCCATGCGGGCGTACGCCTCGGTGGCGAGTCGCGCGGGCTCGGGCGTCGAGCCGAACCGCAGCATCGCCCGCTGCGCCAGGCGCGCCGCGATGGCGCCCTGCGGAGGGTTCAGCGAGAGCAGCTGACGCACCACGAGGTTCTGCACCGCCAGGCTCTCGCTGTGCTTGGACGCCAGGTCCGCCAGCGCGTCGGGGTCCTCCAGGCGATGGCTCTCGGCGAGCGCCTGGATCGACCGCACGATCCGGGCCTCCTCGGCCCGCGCCGGATCCCGAGCCAGCGCGTCGGCCAGCGCCCCCAGCCCCGCCACGCCACGCGTCGAGACCAGCACCTGCTGCTCGAGCACGCGGATCTCGGGGTGCTCCGGCAGCGCCTTGACGCTCTCGCGCACCGCGCTCATGGCCTCCTCGGGGCGCCCGTTCTTGAGCAGCGCCTGCACGAGCCCGCGCCACGCCGCCACGAGCGCCTTGTCTTTCTCCGTCGCGAGGCGGTACCGCCCCGCCGCCTCGTCGAGCCGCCCCTGGAGCTCCTCGGCACGCCCCTGCAGCAGCTCTTTCTGACCCGGGGCAAGCGTGATCGCGTCGAGACGCCCCATCGCCGCCGCGGCCCCCGCGGAATCCCCCAGGCGCGCGAACATCCCCGCGAGCACGGGGAGCAGCTCCGCGTCGGGCTTCTCCGTCGCCGCCACGAGGCGGAGCTGCGCCAGGGCCTCGGCGTCGCGCCCGGCGTGGGTCAGGAGCTCCGCGTAGGACACCCGCAGCTCGCTCCGCGCCGACGCCCCCGCGCCCCGCACCAGCCCGTCCACGATCGCCAGCGCCATGTCCTCTTCGCCCTGCGCGATCAGCAGCTCGGCGCACCGCCCGCGCACGGCCGCGTTGCCCGGGTTCTCGCGGGCGATCCGGCGCAGCTCCTCGCGCGCCCGGTCGAAGCTCTGCCCTTGCTGCAGCACCTCGGCGAGGCGCAGCTCGATCGGCGCCGGGCTGGGCGAGCACCCCGCCGCCGCCCGAAGATGCTCCACCCCCGCATCGAGGTTGGGCCGAAGCCCCTTCTCCGGCGCGTCGAGCAGCATCGCCTCGGCGAGGAGCAGGTGCGCCTCGAGCATGTGGGGCCACTGGTTGATCACCGCGCGGAGCATCGCGACCGCGTTCTCGCGCTGGCGTGCCCCGGGCTCGCCGGCGAGCATCGCCCGCGCCCGCGCCAGCCGCACCAACGCCGTGGGCGTCGCGTCCCCGCCCGAGGCCCGCGCGATCCGCTCCGCCGCTCGCTCCACAAACTCCGCGTCCCGCCCCGCCGACGCCGACCGGATCGCCCGACGCTGCAGCTCCGTGTGCTCGGGGTTCGCGTCGGCCAGCTCGATCCACGCCCTCATCGCCTTCTCGTCGCCCATCAGATCCAGGTGCGCCGCCACCGCCATCCCCCACTCGGACTTGGCCGGCCCCGTCGCCTTCGCCTCGCCCTCGCGCAGCGGGACGATCGACGCCGCCCCCCGCCCTTGCTTGAGCAGCCCGCGGGCCATCAGCGCCGCCGTGCTCGGTGCGTCCCCCCCTGCCTTCTCGAGCGCCTCGCGCTCCACGCCCAGCCCGACCGCCTCCGAGACCTCCGCGAGGCGTTCCAGCCCGGCGCGCGAGAGCCCGTCCGGCCTCGCGAGCCACTCGCGCGCGAACGCCGACGCGTCCTCGCGTCGCCCCAGCCGCGCGAGCAGCAGCGTCCGCCCCGCGACCAGCTCGTCGGCGAGCTCCCGCGCGATCTCCTTGTCCTCGAGGCTCTGGAGCGTCGCCAGCGCCGACTCGGCGAACCGCAGCATGGGCTGCCAGTCCGGCGCGGGCGACTCGCTCTGCATCGCGCGGGCGGCGGTCACGGTGAACTTCACCATCCCCGCCTCGACGCTGCGCGGCGCCGTGAAGATCGACTGGTCCGCCGCTTCCTGCGCGTCCGCCAGCGCGCCCATCGAGAGGTTCACCCGCGCCAGGCGGATCCAGGGCGCCGCCCAGCCGATGGCCAGGGGCGACTCGGTCGCGCTCGTCCACTGCGACGCCGCCTCGTCGGTCCGCCCCAATCCCGCGAGCGTGTCGCCCAGGATGACCGCGAGCACGGGCTCGCGCGGCAGGTCCTTCGCCGCCCGCTGGAGCTCTTTCACCCCCGCCGCCAGGTCCGCCCCGGCGCGGGGGAGATACCAGCGCGTCATCGCACCGAACGCGCGGGCGCGATAGTCGTACCCCCGGGCCAGGAGCGCCGCCGCCAGCGCGTCGGCCTCCTCGTTCCGCCCCAGCTGCTTGAGGGCCAGCGCCCGGAACCCCAGGAGCTCGCCCGGGTTGGCCTTGTCCCCCGAGCTCAGCCCCTCCAACGCCTGCGCCACTTCCAGCGCCCGCCCGCCCTGCCAGGCCCGCCGCGCGAAATACGTCCGCAGCACCGGGTCGTTCACACGCCGCGCCGACTCGCACAGGACGCTCGTCGCGTGATCGAACTTGCCCGCGAGGTCGAAGAGCGCCGCGGCCCGCATCGCGTAGGACTGGTCCGGGAAGGACGCGTCGCGCTCCCGCTGGCCCGTGACCTCGTGGAGCCCCGTGAGCGCCGAGAGCGCGGGCACGATCGTCGCCACCTCCGCCTCGCGCGCCAGGTCCACCCCCCCCACCAGCCTGATCAGCCTCGGACGCGGATCCTCCGGATGCGCCGCGATGAGCCCCGCGAGACGCGCGTCCGCCTCCGCCGACTTCCCGCCCCGGCGCAGCGCCTGGTCCAGCGCCAAGCCGCTGTCCACGTCCAGGGGCGTGAGCTCGAGCAGCCGCGACAGCACCGCGACCAGCTCCTCGTCCCGTGCCCGCAGCGCCAGCAGCGCCCCGACCTCCTCGCGCAGCACCACCGCGTCGCTGGCGTCGGCCTGGGCCAACGCCGCCGGGCGAAGCCGCGACGCCAGATCCCGCGCCTCGGCGAAGAACCCCGCCTTGTTGTACAGCTTCAGCAGCTCCACCGCGACCCCGCGATCGTCCTTGCGCAGGCGCAGGTACTCCGCCATCACCTGGGCGGCCCGCAGCGTGTGGCTCCCGTCGGGGTCCTCCACCGCCGCCCGCGCCCGCGCGTACGCCAGCAGCGCCTCCGCGTCGCCCGTCCCGCTCCCCAGGCTCTTGAGGTAGGGCCCGAGGTTGTCGATCACCCCGACGTCGTCCCCGCCCGTCATCGCCGCCATCCCCGCCTCGCGCAGACGCAGGCTCGTCCGCTCGCTCTGCCACCCGCGCACGTACACGAACGTGACCACGGCGGCGCCGGCGATCACCGCCACGCCCCCCAGCAGCAGGAACCTCCGCACGGTCTTGGGCTTGAGCTTCATCGGTCCGTAAATCCTCTGACGATCATCATGACCGTCCGGTAGATGATCGTGAGATCAAACCACAGCGACTGGCGCCGGACGTACTCCAGGTCGTACTTGATCCACTCCTGAAAGTCCGCACCCTCCTTGCGCGTCCGGTTCACCTGCCACAGCCCCGTGATCCCCGGACGCACGCTCAGCCGGGCCTCACGCCACTCGGGCGAGAACTGGTTCTCCTTGAACGGGCTCGGACGCGGGCCCACGATCGACATGTCCCCGCGCAGCGCGTTCCAGAACTGCGGGAGCTCGTCGAGCTGGTACTTCCTCAGGAACTTCCCCACCTTGGTGAGGCGCGGGTCGTTCTCCATGAAGAACTGCGGGCCGTCGGCCTTGTTCTGCGCCATCAGCTTCTTCTTGATCTCCTCCGCGTCCTTGCGCATCGACCGGAACTTGACGCAGCCGAACTCGCGCCCGCCCAGCGTCTCACGCGTGTGCGCAAAGAAGATCGGCGCCCCGTCCTCGATCAGGATCGCCAGCATCACGAACGGGTACACGGGCAGCGTCCCCGCCAGCGCGATCAAGGAGAACACGATGTCGAAGCCGCGCTTGGCGAGCTTCGAGAACTTGGGGATCTGCGGCTTCCACCCCGCGGGCGGTGGCGTCAGCGCCTCCAGCTCCATCCACTTCACCTCGCCCCGCTCCGGGCGGGCGTCGGGTCGGTCCCACATCAGGCTCGGGCCCACCGCCGCGGTCCCGGTCGCCACGCTCCGCCCCGCGCCGATCCACAGCGGGCCCACGAACGTCACGCCCCGGTCCACCCGCGCCGTCTCGTCCGCCCACACGCCCTCGCGCACACGCTTGATCCGGTCGATCGTCGCGTCCGGACGCTTCCAGTACCGGACCAGGTCGCGCAGGAAGCGCGTCGTGTCCTCCGGGTCGGCCCCGTTGTACGCCTTGCCCGGGAGCGTCACCGCGAAACGACGCGACCGCGGCACCTCACGCCGCAGCATCTCGCGGGCCTCGCGCACGCTCCGCGCCGACTGCCAGCGCAGCGCCAGCCCGCGGTCCGACGTGAGCGCCACCCGCGCCACCCGGTGGTCCGCCCCGCGGTAGTTCCGCCGGAACCGCACGAACCGCCCGGCCCGGTCGGTCTCGACCTCCTCCAGATATCCAAGCTCCACCGGGTCGCGCAGGCGGACGTTCATCACCCGCGGGTTCAGCCAGCTCATCGTGTCCAGCACCCGGGCGATCCGGAAGAGCGCCAACGCCCGCGGCTCGGCGAGCAGGAACAGCTCCGCGTGCGGCACCAGCTCCACCGCACGCTCCGGCACCACCACCTGCACCCCGCGGGACGCCCAGAACCGCGCGTGCAGGTCCGACGCCGACAACCCCCACACCGTCTGCTCGCGCTGAAGTTCCATCATCCGCCCCCGCGTGCTCTCGCCCGGCGTCCGACCCGCCCCCCGCTACGCCGCGCTGCTGTCCCCGGGCCCGCGCTCCCGCCCGGGTGGCACGTCCTCCGCCTCGACCTCCACGACGATGCTCTGCGCCACCGGGCCCGCCTTCGACAGCGGCGCCTTGGCCACCGCCGACCCGCGCGGCTGGGGCAACGCCCGCACGCTCCGCAGGGACGCGCTCGACACGCTCCGCTTGAAGTCCGAGCCCGTCGCCCGGTTGAACACCAATCCCGCCAGGCGCCCCCCCACCGCCCGGACCCGCTCCATCGCCTTCTTCACGTAGTCGTGCTGCTGGCCGCGCCCCACCACCATCACCATCCCGTCCACGCACCCCGCCACCATCGACGCCTCCAGGCTGCCCAGGATCGGCCCGGTGTCCACCAGCACCACGTCGTACTCCGCGCGCAGACGCTCGATCAGCCCGCGCACCTGCGTGCGGCTCATCCGCGTCACCGCCGCCTCGTCCCCGGGCGCCGAGGGCAGCAGCCACAGGTTCTGAATCCCCGTCCGCTGCACGTGCCCGTTGATCGCGCCCTCGCGCACCGCCCCCACCACCCCGTGCACCCCGCGCACCTCCATGCTCACCGACAGCCCCGTCCCCACGGTGTCAAAGTCCACGAGCACCGTCCTCGACCCCGTCGCCGCGAAGGACAGCCCCAGCGAGAGCGCCAGGCTCGTCTTCCCGTCGCCCGAGGTCGGGCTCGTGAGCGCGAAGACCCCGCCGTCGCCGGGCTGGCTCATCTGCAGGAGCAGCCGGATCTGATGCACGCAGTGCGCCGCCGCCGCCCGCTGCTCCTCGTCGCGCAGGTCCTTGGGCAGCACGGGCAGGATCCCCAGCAGCGAGGCGTTGCCCGACTCGCTCGCGTCGTCGCTGTACCGGAATCGCCGGTCCACCAGCCCCAGGAGCAGCATCCCGATCACCGGGAGCCCCCCGCCCAGCACGAACCCCGCCGCCGCGAGCTGCTTGCGCTTGTCCACCGTCGGGACCGAGGGCGTCAGCCCGTACGACAGCACCTGCACGCGCCCGCTCGTGGTCACCCACAGCTTCGCCTTGGCGCGGAGCTGCTCCGCGGCCTGCTTGGCCTCGTTGAGCTTCCCGCGCTCGACCTCGATCTCCGACTTGAGCCGCTCGATCTCCAGACGCTTGTTCCCGATGGAGACCATCTCCGTCCGGGCCCGCTCCAGCGCCCCCTTGGCCTTCTCGTGGGCGTCCTTGAGCGCCTGCGGGTTGAGCCCCGCCGCCGCGTTGGCCCCGGTCACGATGTCCCCCGACACCTGCCCGCTGTTCCAGCGGTCCACCCGCGCCGCGATCGCCTTGTTGAGCGCCGACAGGTCCGCCTTCAGGCGCTTCACGTGCGGATGCTCCTCGCTGTAGCGGTTGAGCGCCTCGGTGAGCTGCATCTCCAGCGTCGCCTGACGCGTCAGGCTCGTCGCCATCCCCGAATCCTGCACCGCGATCTCCCGCGCCGTCAGGGGCTGGGGCTTCTCGCCCGGCTTCTTGTCCCCCCCCGCCTCCTCCGCCGTCATCAGCCCCTGGTCCAGCAGCGCCCGCTCCAGCTCGTCCTGCTTGCGCCGCAGCTCGTCCACCGTCCGCGACGACCGCGCGTACTCCTCCGTCAGGTCCTCGGTCCCGAAGTACTTCGCGATGTCCGTGATCTGCTTCTGGCGGGTGGCGATCTCCGACTCGTGCTGCGCCTGCTGCTGCTCATGGTGCGACAGCACCGCCTGGTCCGTGTCCGACGCCGCGTTCATCGACTCGCTGATGTACGCCCGGATCAGGCTCTCCACCGCCGCTTCGGTGAACTTCCGGTCCGCGTCGATCACGATGATGTCCACGATCTCCGACGACACGGGCGACTGGCGGATGTCGATCGCGTCGGCCAGGCGCTCGAAGCCGCCCTGCCCGCCCTCCAGCTCCGCCGCCCGCCACTCCGGACGCATCATCGTCTTGGTCAGAACCTTCTCGCTCTGGATGAGCGCCACCTCGGTCCGCACGAACTCGGGAAAGTTCCAGATCGTCTCGCTCTGCTGCGGATAGGGCGTGGGCACCCGCGACAGGAACCGAAGCTGCCCCACCGTCTTGAACTTGGGGTGCGTGGACATCCACCCCCCCGCCGCCCCGGCGCACGCCACGATCGCCGCCAGCACCACCGTGATCGCGTACCGCCCGCGCAGCAGGCGGTGCACCATCTTGAACAGGTTGGACGACTCGGCGCCGAGCCCGCTCCCGCCGTACCCCATCCCCCCGCCATCGCCCCCGGGCAGCTCATAGCCGTGGGATTCCCCGCCGTGCGGGCCGCCGTACTCCCCGCTGTACTGGCCGCTGTACTGGCCGCTATACGGGCCGGAGTGCCGACCCTGCCTGCTCAATCCTGTCTGGCCTGTATTCATTTCTTCTCACCACCGGCGCCGCGGTCCTGAATCGTACGGATCACCGGCACCACCAGCGCCAGCAGCTCCCTCGCCACCGATTCCTCTTCGGACCGCAGCATCCCCCCTGTAAACACCACCTGGATCTGCCCCGCCCCAAACACCCGATCGCGGTAATCCGACGCCGCTTCTCGGACCGTCTCCATCCCCAACGCCACCTCACGCCCGGGCATCACGAAGCACCCGTAAATGATCGTCCGGATCTCGCTCTCGAAGCTGTCCCGGTGATACTCGTACCGCCTCAGCGGGATCCGCATCCCCTCCACCTCGAGCTCCACGTCCTCGGACGCCGCCCCCGTCGTCCACCCGTGCCCGGGGTAGCAGATCGGCGGGTAATGCCCCTGCAGATCCCGCACGTCCTTGCAGTGGATCACCACCAGCTTGCCCGCCAGCCCCCGCTCCGCGTTGAGGTAGTCCCGCGCCACGATCGTGCTCGAGTGCAGGAGCTTCTGCGCCGGCGCCGGCACCGAGACCTCGCTCCCACGCCAGTCGTCGTGCTGCGCGGGGATGCTCACCACCGCCGCCGACACCGCCTGGTGGTACGCCCGAGAGTCCTCGGGGCGCACGTGCCCGTGCCCCTCCCACCACAGCCCCAGGAGGAGCACCACCGCCAGGATTCTCGCGAAACGGTTGAACATAGCTCGCCTACTGGTACGCCAGCGTGTACCGCGCCACGGGCAGCAACGCCCACTTCAGAATCTTGACCATCGCCATCAGGATCAGGAACGCCAGGGGCAGCATCACCCACCCCGACAGATCATGGAACCGGTCCGCCGACTCCCGCGACGAGTTCGCGTACATCAGGCTCGTCGCCACCAGCCGCGGCACGTTCGCCAGCAGCGCGATGAACGGGCTCGCCAGCAGCAGGATCACCCGCACGTACGTCCGCAGCGGGAACCCGAACGCGAACGCGTACGTCACCAAGACCAGCGCGAACACCATCCGCATCCCGTTGCACGCCTCCGCCACCGTCACGTCCATCCCCTTCACCCGCACCATGTTCCCCGCCAGCTCGCTGCTCACCCCCATCACCTGAAGCACCGCGTGCGTCGCCGACGCGCTCCAGTACTGCAGCTTCAGCGACAGCTCCTGACGCACAATCCCCGGCACGGGGACCAGGAACGCCAGCACCAAGAGCGCCGGCAGGAACCGGAACAGGACGTACTTCCCCAGAACGCTCAGCACGCACCCGATGAGCACCAGCACCGCCCCGCCGTGCCAGAACGACTCGATCCCGTGGCGATACCCAAACGCCCCCAACGCCCAGCCCGCCGCGAGGAACGCCGGGCCCACGATGTACCCCCCGGGCGGGCACCGCATCAGACGCGCCCGACGCACCCACACCATCCACGCCGCCACGATCGGCACCAGAAACACGTGGCTCTGCTCTTCGTCCACCGACGCGATGGTGAACATGTCGCTCCACGCATCGAGCGTCACGTACACGCCGGCCACCGCCGCGAGCACCCCCGCCAACGGGTGCCACAGCGTCCATCCCTGTTTTCTCAGCACCAGCGGGATCATCTACGCCCCCTCGAACCGCCCCGTCACCACCCGATCCACCACCACCGCGCGCGCCGGGACCACCCCGCTCCCGCACACCACGCTCCGCACCAGCACCGCGCCCTCCCCCACCCGAGCGCCCCGCAGCACCACCGAGTCGTGCACCCGGACCCCGGCCCCCACCGCCGCCCCGGGCTCCACCACCCCGAACGTCGCGAACCACTGCTCGGCGTCCAGCCCCGTGTCGAACGGCGGGCGGCCCGCCTGCACGTGGTGCCAGGCCCGCAACGCCGACAGATACCCGTCCAGCGTCCGGATCGGGACCCCCGTCGATTCCTCGCGCCGAACTACCCGTACGTCGAACTTCGCCGCCAGTTCGGGCATGACCTGCTCTTTGAGGTCCATGAACGCCCGCTCGCGAATCTCGCGCATCACCCCCGCCCGGATCAGCATCAGCCCCACCGGCAGGCCGTCGGCGTGCGCGAACATCGCGATATCGCCCCCCGCCGCCGAAAGCGCTTTCACGTGCTCGGGAAGCGATCCCAGCAGCACCTGATTCCCGTTGCCCATCACGATCCGCTCGTCGTCCTGGTACCCCGCGCAGACTTCCTTCAGGATCCCCGCCGTCCCCCGGAACTCCGCGTGCTCGTTCTCGATCGTGATCCGCACGCCCTTGGGCGCCCCCGGCGCGACGGGCGGCGTCGAGACCCGGTCCACGATGATCCGCAGGGCCAGGGACTCCTCGCCCAGCGCCGCCGCCAGTTCCGACGTGCCCTCGGCCCAGACGGAGAAGACCGACCGGTCCGGGAGCAGGGGCATGTTGAGCAACGCCCGCCCGGAAAGCTTGCCCAGGTCGGAGTTTCGGATCGACCCCGAGAGCAGCACGACGCCTTGGATGCTCTGCGTTTTCACGAGCGGATTTCGTGCCTCGGTGCGCTCCAAGGGCATGACACGATCGGACGACATAAGCCCCCCCGGAACCCCCGGAACCCCCCCGGAACCCCAGACCCACTATGCATCGAGCCGATGCGGGGGCGTCTGTACCAATGCCGCCACACGCACTGGCCGACCTGCGCCGTCACCACCTGAACGATGGTGGATCGACAGGATATGCAGGAGCATGAAAAGGAGCGCGTTGATTTGTTTGCTTTATGTTATGGCAACATATTACGAACCTGAGAGCCTTTTCAGGAATGCTCCGATCGCGAGCTTCGCGGCGAAGGGGAGGCCATCGACGAGGTACCTGCGGGCGAGGCGACGGGGTTCCTGGAGGAGTCGGTGGAGCCACTCGAGGCCGACGCGCTGCATCCAGCGGGGGGCGCGTTTCACCTCGCCCGAGACGAAGCTGAAGCTGATCCCGATGCCGAGGAACCAGGGCGTCGGGAGCACGGCGCGGAGGCGCTGGATGAGGGCTTCCTGCTTGGGGGAGCCGAGGGCGACGAGGACGAGATCGGGGCGGGCCTGCTCGAGGGCGTGGTGGATGGCGATCATCTCGTCGGGTTTTTTCTCGAAGCCCGGGGCGGGGCAGAGCGTCCCGGCGACCTTGAGCCCGGCGTACTTCTGCGCGAGCAGTCTGGCGGCGTCGTCGGCCGCGCCGGGGTTCCCGCCGAGGAAAAAGACCGATCGCTGCTCGCGGGCGGCGCGCTCGCAGATCGACCAGATCAGGTCCGAACCCGCGATGCGTTCGGGGAGGGGCGTGCCCTGAATCCGGCTGGCCCAGACGAGGGGCATGCCGTCGGCGAGGCGGAGCGTCGCGCCCGAGCAGAGCTCGGCGAACTGGTTCTCGTTGGCGGCGAGGCGGCGGAGAAAGTCGAGGTTGGGGGTGATGACCCAGCCGCCCTCGCGTGCGGCGATGGAGGCGAAGATGCGGTCGAGCGCCTCTCGCGCGGTCACGCGGTCGATGGCGATACCCAGGAGATGGACCTGATCGGTAAGGATCGGCATAGCGGGGGCAGGCATGGCGAGGTCAGGCGGGCGAGGTCAGGCGGGCGAGGCCGGTGGTTTCCAGGCGGCGGCCTGCTCGTCGTTGGTTCGCGCGGTGGCCGCGGACTTGCCGTGGACGAGGCATCGCCACTGGTAGCGGCGGAGAAAAGCGCGGAACGGGAGGTCGTTGTAGCGCGGGGCGCCCTTGAGCATGGCCTCGAGGTATCCCACGAGCATGCCCAGCCCGCCGACGAGCAGGGGGTGGCGGGTCATGCGGAAGAGGGCGCTGGCGGTCATGTAGGGGAGGCTGGTGCCCATGAACCACTGGCCGAAGCCGTGGCGTTTTCGCCCGGTCCACATGCTCTGCTGGCTGGAGCCCATGGGCCTGAGGTGGATGAAGCGGATGTCGGGCTCATCCCAGGAGGCGGCGATCCAGCCGAGCATTCGGCAGCGGTGACAATCGATCCCGTCCCACATGACCTCGCGGACGAACCCGCCGATCTGCTGGAAGCAGGGGACGCGGTAGAACTTGATCATGCCGACGGACATCTCATCGCCGCAGGCCTCGCTGACGAGCTCGCCCGTGGCGGGGTGGGGGAAGTAGGGCTTTCCGGAGCAGGTTCCCAGGCGCGGGTTGTCGGCCATGCGCCGGATCATGGTCTCGAAGTATGTCTTGGGGATGTCGAGGTCGAGATCGAGCTTGACGACGAAGTCGAAGTCGTCCATGCGGATGGAATCGAGCCCTGTGTAGAAGGCCTCGATCACGCCCGGGCCCACGGCGCGCTTTCCGCGGTCGGCGCGGGTGACGACTTTGAGGCAGGGATTCTTCGCGGCGTACTCGGCGAGGATCTTGGGCGTGTCGTCGGTGGAGCCGTCGTCGACGACGACCCAGAGCGCGGGCGGGACGGTCTGCGCGAGCACGCTGTCGAGCGTGCGGCGCATGTACTGGGCCTCGTTGCGGCAGGGGGAGACGAGGGCGTAGCGCTGCGGGGTGGTTGGCGGGAGTGTGGTCATGTGGAGGAAAGAGGTTGGGTCGGGGTCATCGGGGCGTAAGTGTCAGGCGGCGGCGGGGCGCGGGGGTGTGAAGAAGAGTTCACAGACGACGAAGAACCCCGCGGCGGCGAGGCCCGCGATCATGGGCGTGGAGGGGAAGGTGTAGCGGTCCTGGATGACCCAGACCGCGTAGATGAGGGCGAAGTAGGCCCAACAGTACAGGAGCGGGGAGAGGAGGGTGCGTTTGACGCCGTCGCGGACGACGAGGCCGACCACGCCGAAGACCGCGAGGGCGAGCATGCCCCACCAGTAGGCGGAGCTGGCGATCTTGAGGACTCTGAGCGTGGCGTCGGAGAAGTGCTTCTGGAGCCCCTGGGCGTTCCAGTGGACGCCGATGGTCTGGGACTTGTGCAGACCGACGAGCTTGACGAGGGTGCGTTTGACGAAGGCGAGGGGCTCCTTGGCGATGTAGGCCTTGGCGAGTTTTCCGCGTTCCCTGTCGGCCTGGGCCTCGTTGAGCTCGGGGTACTTGGGGTAGTCCTGGTAGTAGCCCGTGGTGTCGGGGTTGTTGCCCATCCAGAGGTTGGTGCCGCTGTTCGCGGAGATGGGGACGAAGGCGTCGAAGGCCTTGTAGTTTCGGTAGGTCCAGGGGGCGATGAGCAGGGCCATGAGGGCGCCCATAGCGGCGGCGTGGACGAAGGTGCGACCCTTGTTGGGGCGGAAGAGGAGGTCCAGGCCGGCCATGATGGGCGGGATGAGCAGCGCGGTGGGGCGCATGTAGCAGGCGAGGGCGAAGAGCGTCCCGCCCAGGAAGATCCGGACGATGGGTTCCTTCTCGTTCTTGAGCCACACCAGCATCCCCGCGAGCAGGAGGGCGGTGAAGGGGAGTTCGCTGGCGAGGACGGTGGTGAACTGCACGTGCATGGGCCACAAGGCGACGAAGAGCCCGGCGATCAGCCCGGGGCGATGGCCCAGGGCGTGCGCGGCGAGGGCGTAGGTGATGTAGACGACAGCGACGCCCAGCGCGATGTTCAGAGCGACGACGGGGAGGAAGCTGTGGCCGAAGAGCTTGAAGAGGACGGCGTAGAGCGCGCTGGCGCCGGGGGGCCAGAAGGTGGTGGGCTTGTCGGGCTCGAAGCCGAACGTGCCGTAGTCGGCGATCATGCGCGCGGTCTGGTCGTAGACGAGGCAGTCGGAGATCGGGTGGACCTCGACGACGAGGGCCCAGACCACGCGGAGGACCGCGGCGAGAACGAGGATGATCGCGAGGCGTGAGCGCCGCTTGGGGGCGTCGAGCTGGAAACGGTCGCTGATGACGTATGGCTTCATGGTGTTCGTCCGTGGGTTGTGCGCGTGGAGCGTGTGCGGAGCGCGGGGGGAGAGTCAGCCTGGACGCGATGGGGTGGGGCTCGGAAGATGGGCGCGGAAGAGCTCGGCCATCTGGTCGGCGACGTGCTCGACCGTGAACTCGCGCAGGATCTTCTCGCGTGCGGCGCGGCGCATGGAGCCCAGGCGTGGGAGGTCGGTGGCGAGCGTGCGGATGGCGGAGGCGAGGGCCTCGACCGAGCCGGGCGGGACGATCAGCCCGCTCACGCCGTGGTCCACGAGCTCGGGCACGCCGCCGACGGCGGTGGAGATGACGACGAGCTCCTTGGCCATCGCCTCCATGAGGACGACGGGGACGCCTTCCATGAAGCTGGAGACGATCATGGCGTCGGCGCGGTCGAAGACCTTGGGCATGTCCTCCTGGCTGACGGGCCCGGTGAAGGTGACGCGGTCGGCGAGGTCGAGGGCGGTGGCGCGGGCGCGGAGGTCGGCATCCATCTTGCCCGAGCCGACCATTTCCAGGGTGAATCGCACGCCCTCGCGCTTGAGGCGGGCGAGAGCGTCGAGCAGAAGCGGGTAGCCCTTGATCGGTTCGAGCCGTCCGACGGTGAGGAGGCGGAGGGGGGCGTCGGGGCGAGGCGGGGCGGGGGCGAGGGCGCTGGGGTCCACGCCGCAGTGCACGATGGAGAAGTTGGGCCAGACCTTGGGATCGCTCCAGGTCATGACCTGGGCTTTGCAGAAGTTGGAGATGCAGCGGACGAAGGCGGCGGACTCGCACTTGGCCTTGAGGTTGAGTCGGTGGACGTCGAAGAACTCCGCCGACCCGTGGATCGAGAGGCTCCAGCGGATGGAGGGCTGGTGGACTGTGGCGAGGAGGGCGACGGCGGCGCCGTTGTTGGCCATGTGGACGTGGAGGTGGGTGTGCCCGCGTTTGCGGAGCTCTCGGGCGAGGAGGGCGGCCTCGCAGGCGTAGGTGAAGGCGAGGAGGCGTGGCTTGAGCCCCGCCGACGAGATCTTCTGGGCGCGGGCGTGGGCGGCGAGGTAGCGGAGGGGCGAGGTCAGGAGCCCCGCGAGCTGGGCGAGCACGAGGCGGGGCGTGCTGGCGAGGAGGCAGAAGGTGTCCCGGGCGGCGGCGGCGTGGTGCTCGCCCAGCGTGTCCTGGGGGCGGGGCGGGCGGATCGAGAAGGTGTCGATCGTGAACCCGCGGGCGCGGAGCGCGCGGATCTCGCGCTCGATGAACGTGTGCGAGAGGCTGGGGTACTGCGTGTTGAGGTAGGCGAGTCGCATGGCTAACGGCGGCGGAGGTCGTGGTGGAGGAGCGTGATGTGGGCGAGGGCGAGGGCGCGGTCGTGCGTGCCGCGGTGGGTCGCGTGGTGGGGATTCATGTCGATCCGCGGGAGCGTGAAGGGCGAGGAGGCGTCGGCGACGCGCCCGAACCGGGTCGTGGGCGCGTACTGATATCCGGCCAGGCGGATCGCGTTGAGCGTGGTGTCGTCGTAGGAGCCGTTGGGCGGGCAGAAGCCAGCGACGGGCTGCCCCAGCTCGCGCTCGAGGAGGAGCTTGGACTCGGTGATCTCGCGGCGGAGGTGGTCGGGCGTGAGCGTGGTCAGGATCGGGTGGGTGAGTGTGTGCGAGCCGATCTCGTGCCCGGCGCGGGCGAGGTCGCGGGCCTGCTCGAAGGACATGAGGCGATCGAGTTCGCCGCGCGGGGGCGTGGCGGGCGAGAGGGGTATGGCGTCGAGCATCGCGTCGCGGGCCTCGGGGGCGAGCGTCTTGAGAACGGCCATGAACTCGGCGCGGGAGGCGTTCGCGGGCAGCGGGGCGGCGACGGATTTCGCCGCGTGGGCGAGCTGGTCGGGGCGGGCGCCCGCGAAGAGGCGTGCGGCACGGTCGAACCAGAGTTCCGCGTCGGTCCCGAGATGCCCCGCGACCAGGAAGAACGTGGCGGGGATCGAGAGCTTGCGGAGCACCGGGGCGGCGAAGGCGTGGTTGTCGGCGTAGCCGTCGTCGAAGGTGACCGCGACCAAGGCCCGCCCGCGCACGGCGTTCTCGCGCAGGGCACGGAGCCCCTCATCGAGGCGCACGGGGGCGAAGCTCGACGCGAGGAGCTCCATCTGCGCGCGGAAGGCGGGCTCGGGCATCACGAGGTTCACGAGCGGGGCGTTGGTCCAGAGATCGGGCGGGAGGACGCGGTGGTACATGAGGATGGTGAGGGTGCCGCGCATGGCGTGCTCGCGCCGGGCGAGGATCCCCAGCGCCGACGCCGCGTGATCGACGGCACGCCGGAGCACGTTCAAGGCCTGGGCTCCGGGGACTGGGGTCGCGGCGACGGGAGCGGGGGCGGGGCTGCTTGCGGGCGTGCTTGCGGGGGTGGAGCGTGGTACTCGATGAGCGTGGCGGGTTTCCCGAAGGTGGCGTCGCGGTAGTAGCGCAGCGCGCCCAGGGCCTGGGCGAGCTTGCACGCGATGTTGTGGCGGACGTACTCGCCGCGGAGGGGCGGGCGGACGCCCAGGCGCGTGCAGTGCTGCGAGAGGGCCAGGGCGAGCTTGGCGAGGAGCGCGAGGGCGAGGAGGACGAGGGCGACCCCGCCGAGGCGTGTGACGGGGTGGGGCACGATGGCGATGGCGAGCCCCAGGAGAAAGAGCGCGGGCGCCCCGAGCCCGTAAGCGAGGGCGCTCTGCGTGCGCCGGACCCAGGCCTTGCCGGCGCCGAAGCGGTGCTTCCAGCCGACCTCCGCGTAGCAATACCCGGCGCGGAGGGCGCGCTTCCAGTACGCGTGGAAGGAGTTCATGCGCACGTCGTGGAGGGTCATCTCCTGGGCGAGGCGGTGGACCTCCCACCCGGCGGCGGTCATCTTGAACCCCAGGTCCGGGTCTTCGCCCGCGATGAGATCCACGCTCCAGCCCTTGACCGCGCGCAGGGCGGCGACGCGGCAGAAGGAGTCTCCCCCGGGGTACGGCGCCGGCCCGGGCGCGGCGATCCAGTCGATGTCGATCAGCGCGTTGTACAAGGTGAGATCGGGGAACTCTTCGCGCCGACGCCCGGAGATCGCCCCGGCCTTGTGGTGCGTCCGCATGAAGGCGTGGGCGGCGTCGAGCCACGCGGGGTCGACCACGCAGTCGCCGTCGACGAACTGGACGTAGTCGAGGTCCGGGTGGGCCGCGAGGAGCGCGTCGAGCCCGGTCTGGCGTCCCATCGCGGCGGTGAAGGGCGGGCCCTGGACCGTGACGACGCGGGCGCCCAACGCCGCGGCCTGCGCGGCGCTCCCGTCGGTCGAGCCCGAGTCGGCGTAGACGACCTCGCGCACGCGCCCGAGCACGGACTGCAGCGCCCGCAGAAGGCGCGGGCCCTCGTTGCGCCCGATGACGACGACGCCCGTGTTGGCGAGCGGCGCCGGATCGGGCCGAGATGGGTCGGGCTGGGCTGGGCTGGGCTGAGATTGGGCGGACGGGTTGGTCATGGGGCCACGAGAAGATATCAGGCGGGGCGGGCGTCGTGGGGCGTGGAGCGTTCTCGGCGAGACTCGGCGGCCTCACGCAGGAACGTGCCGTACTGGCGCGCGACGACGGGCCAGGCGAATCTCCGCTCGGCGATCAACCGTCTGCGGGCGGCGGCGGCGGGGTCGGGCGTGTCGAGCGTGCGGCGGATGGCGTGCGTCACCTCGGGAAGCCGGTCGGTGTCGAGGAGGACCGCGGAGTCCTCGGTGATCCAGCGCGTGCCCGGCGTGTCGTGCGCGACGATGGGGAGCCCGGTGGCCAGCGCCTCGATGTAGATGTTCCCGAAGGGCTCCTCCTTGCTCATGTGCAGGAGAAGGTCGGCGGAGCGGTAGAGCGCGGGCATGTTCTCACGCGGGATGGGGCGGCGCTGATGCCGATCCGGGGCGAGCTCGGCGAGGAGCGCGTCGATCTGGGGGGCGAGCGGGCCGTCGCCCGCGACGAAGAGGTACGCGTCGGTGGCGGCGGCGGCGCGAATGGCGTCGGCGACGCGCTTGCTGGGGATCAGGGCGGCGACGACGAGCACGACGGGGCGTCCCTCAGGAATCTCGAATCGCGGGCGTTCGGATGGGCCGGGGGCGTGGGTGATGGTGTCCACGCCGTTGGGGATGAGGGCGCAGCGCCAGGTGTCCTTGTGGCGTTCAAAGTACTCGGGGTTGGTGCAGAGGAGCCCGTCGCAGGAGAACTTCTTGTACTCGCTGTTGAGACGGCGTGGGGCCCAGTCGCCGTTCTGGGTGATGTAGACGTGGGGCGGGCGGTGCGCCCCGCCCTTGGCGCGGAGGACCCAGTGAACGAAGGGGAAGCTGCAGGTGGCGGTGACGTCGAACTCGCGCGGGTCGTAGGCGCGCCAGAGCCTGGGGGCGAAGGAGAGTTCTTCCCAGACGTACTCGCTGCGGAGCGGGGGAATCCTGGGAAAGCGCCGGAAGCGTTCGCGGGGTGTGCATCGGGCGTGGCGGAACTCGTAGGGGTCGTTCGGGCGGGGCCTGCCGGAGCCGACGAGCGTGACGCGGTAGGCGGGGTCGCGGGCGAGGTGGGACGCGACGAGCTCGAAGACGACCTCGGCGCCGCGGTTGACCGCGTGGAGCCCGGGGAGCGCGAAGAGCACGCGGAGGGGCGCGGTCATGCCAGCACGCGCTCGCGGAGCAGCGTCTCCAGGGCCAGCTTGTTGAACTGGTACTCGTTCGATCCCGTGCGCCCGCGCACGCGGTACCACAGCGTGCGCATGGCGTGGGTGGCCATGTCCGCGGCCCAGACGCTCCACGCGGCGAGCCGCCCGTGGCACTTGCGCTGGACGAGATAGCGCCCGCGCCAGAAGTGCTGGCTGCGGGCCATGGCGTTCATGCGTGAGGGATCGCTCGAGGACCCGCCCAGGTGCGTCGTGGAGCAGGAGGGGTCGTAGCGGACGCGCCAGCCGTGCTTCCAGACGGCGTGGGAGAACTCGATGTCCTCGCCGTAGAAGAAAAAATCCTCGTCCAGCCCCCCGACGCGCTCGAGGACGCTATCGCGGATGAAGACGAAGGCCCCGCCGATCCACTCCACGTCGCGGGCGGTGGAGGCGCGGTCCCAGCCCTCGTCGTCGGTGTCGGCCCAGGAAAAGAGCCTCGGGAACTTCCAGGGCAGGCCCAGGTTGCGCAGCATGAGCTTCGCGGGCGTGGGGAACTTGCGGGCGACGTTCTGGATCGAACCGTCGGCGTTGAGCAGCTTGCACGAGAGCGCGCCGATCGTCTGGTCGGCGTCCATGAGGGCAAGGCACGCCTGGAGGCAGCCCGCGTGGACGATCGTGTCGCTGTTGAGGAGGAGCGTGTAGCGGGCGCGCGGGCCGCTCTCGATCCCGCGGTTGTTCCCGTACGCGAACCCGCCGTTGCGGGGCGACTCGACGACCGAGCACCATCCGCGCCACGCGTACTCGTCGAGGGCGCGGGCCACCCGCGCGACCGAATCGTCTCCGGAGGCGTTGTCCACCACCACGACGCGAAGGGAGGGGAGCGTGGCGCGCTCCGTCTCTAGGCTCTTGAGGCACTGGATCGTGAGGTCGGGCGTCCTGAAGTTCACCACCACGACCAGGAGGTCGGGGATGGGGTTCGGAAACGCCGGGAGTTTCAGGGGAGTAGTCATGCGGGAGTCGGCACGGAAACAGGGTTCAGGAAAGCCCGACGGGCCGCGGGGCGTCGGGGGGGAGTGGCGCGGCGTCGTCGCCCAGACCCGAGACCATGACGGGGCGCAGGTCACGGGCGACAGGGTGGGGCGTGGCGCGCCGGCGCTGCGGGGCCGGCATCGCGGCGATGAGCCCGCCCATCGCGAGCAGGAAGATCGGGTTGACCATCGCGTTGGCGAGGTTGTCGACCATCCAGAGGGCGGCGACGACGGCCCACGCGGCGGCGGCGCCGACCGCCGGGTGCTTCCACCACGAGGTCCGGAAGCGCCACAAAAACAGGATCGTGGGGAGCACGCCCATGAGGATGAAGAACGAGAGCCCCACCACGCCGTTCTTCGCCAGCGTGATCATCCACAGCCCGTCGGGGATGATGCGCTGCCCGCCCTCGGTGATGCTGGTCTCGGCCCACTGGTAGCGCCCCGTGCCGAAGATCAGCCAGGGCTGCACGAGGTACCACACCCCGTCCTCGCTGTAGAGGCGGAAGCGCAGGCTCTCGACGGCCCGGGGAGAGGCGACATAGGCGACCAGCTCGAGGATGTGACGCGAGGACAGCCCCCCGACTGTCCGCAGGATCGGGTACAGGATCGGGACGCAGGCGAGCGCGAACACGCCCAGGGACAGCTTGATCACGCGGGTGGAGAGCAGCACGGCGATTCCCACGACCATCAGGGCGGCGGCGCCCGTGGACCGGCAGAGCAACGCCGTGCCCATGAGCACCAGGACGGGGATCCACAGGGGAAGCCCGAAGATCGGACGGGTCGACTTCGAGCGCCACACCCAGAACCCCAGCAGGGCGGCGTTGCACATGAACGTGGCGACGGCGAGCCCGTGCTGCATGAAGACGGTGGGGCGCCACCACCCGCCGCGCCGGGCCTGATGAAAATCGTGCTGGTGATACCCGTAGACCCAGATGTGCAGCATCGGGGCGAAGCGGGACTCGTACAAACACAAGGGGACGTAGACCAGCCCCGCGATGAACACCGCCACGGCGAGCTGGCGCAGCGACTCGATGTCGTTGAAGTACATGCGTCCGATGAGGTACGGCATGCCGTAGGTGATCGCCTGGTTGATCGTGAACGTAATGCCTTCCTTGAGCCCCAGCCCCGCGGTCTGGGCCGAGAGCATGGGGACGAAGCACCAGACGAGCATGACGAGGTCGTACCACGCGGGGCGGAGGGCGAGGAACCTTCTGGCGTCGAAGATGCTGGTGGCGAGGAAGACCCCCGCGCACGTCGCCGAGACCTTGGTGTAGTCGGGGAGCCCCTTGATCTGGTAGGAGGCGATGGGCAGGAACATCCAGGCGCCCAGGAACGCGACGATGACGGCGCGCTTGGGCGGGAGGACCATGAACATGATCACGATCGCGGGGATCCAGCCGAAGAGCGCGAGCGGGACGAGCCAGTTTCCCATGACGCGCTACCTCGCCCTCGCCCTGGAGCGCTCGATGGCGACCCGAAGGGCCTTCTCGAAGGCCTCGCCGGTCCCGTCCCAGCTGTGGGCCTCGGCGGTGGCGCGGGCCCGAGCCGAGAGCGCCCTCCACGACGCGTCGTCGAGCGCGAGGGTGCGGAGCACGGCCTGCGCCATGGCCTCGCGGTCGTCGATGGGGACCAGCGCCCCGCCGGACTCTTCCACCAGCTCCGGCGCCGCCCCCGCGGGCGTCGCTACCAAGGGCGTTCGGCACGCGAGCGCCTCGAGCAACGGGAGCCCAAAGCCCTCCTGACGGCTCGCCCACACCCACACATCGCAGGCGGCGTAGGTCGACACGATCCGGTCGTGCGGCGGGGACTGGCTGAACTCCACCCACGCGGGAAGCGGGATCTCCCCGCGCGGCGCCTCCATGCCGAAAGAGACCACGCGGAGTTCGGGGATCTGCTCGCGGACGCGCGAGAGCGCTCCGAGGATCACGTCCCCGCCCTTGATGGAGGACTCGGAGTACACGAACCCGACGGTGGGGCGCGGGGACTTTCCGCGGGGAGGGGCGTGGAAACGCTGCACGTCCACACCGTTGTTCACGACGATCGCCGTGGGATCCTGGAATCGATCGCGGGCGACCTCGGCGAGCCACCGCGACACGGTGATCTTCTGCATGGGCGAGCGCCAGGTGGCCTCGACGCGCTCGACGGGGAGGTTGTCCCAGGTCTCGAGTCCCTGGATCAGGTAGGCCTTGGCGCCCTTGCTCGCGGGAAGGGCGTGGACCCACTCGGCGGTCTCCCACCACGTCGCGACGATGACGTCGGCGTCGGGCACATCGGACGCGACGACGGGGCGCCACGTGTTCAGAACGTGCACCGGCGTCTTGAGCCCGCGGAAGTGCGAATCGTCGGCCCAGGGGTCCTTGGCCGCCCCGCCGCGGAGCATCGCGCGCACGCGCTGCGTGAACGTGGGCGCGCGCCGCCCCGACGCCACGAGCAGCACGTCGTGCCCGCGGCGTGTGAGGGCCTCGGCGTGGACCGCCGCCACGCGGAGCCCGCCCGAGAGCCCGATCGCCGGAACCACGATGGTGATCTTCATCGGGGTCTCACGATCTCCGCCGATCCAGGAAGACCCGAACGGTGCGGTACAAGGGGATCGAGAAGAACAGCAGCACGACCAGCCCTTTGACCACGAAGGCCGAGATCGTGCCATCGGGGATCCGGGTGACGACGTGCTGGTTCGCGGCCAGCCAGTACGACCCCACGCACACCACAAAGAGCCCGAGGTCGTGGCGGAAAACCGGGAGCCCGGCCTTCCAGACGCTGGCGGCGGAGACGAGATAGCGGAACAGCTCGGAGATCGCCACCCCGATGAGCGCGCCCCGGACCGGGGCCAGGTGCACGTCCGGCCAGTGCGTCTCTCCGAGCGAGTACCCCAGGGGCACGAGCGCGACGACGCCCAGGAACTTGGCCCCGCTCCCCAACGCGACGAGCTTGGCCTGCCCCCGGGCGAGGAGGGCCGACCCGCTGGTGGCCTCCAAGAGAAGGAAGATGAATCCCAGCCCCATCCAGGGAATGAGGTACCGAGCGTCGTCGTATTGGTCGGTGTAGAGGATGTGCAGAAAATCGGCGGCGACGGCGGTGGCGCCGGTGATCGTGACCCCGCCGACAACGCACAGCGGGAACCGGATCCCGCGGAAGACGCGCTGGAAGTCGCCCCCCTCGTTGATCGTGCGGCTGTACGCCGGGAACGCCACGCGACCGCCCAGCTGCTTCACCACGTCCAGGGGCACGAAGACGAGCGTGTTGGCGATCGCGAAGACGCCCATCATGGCCCAGTCATCGAGCAGCTTGGCGAGGATGAGCTTGTCGGCCTGCATGGCGCAGAACGTGAGCACGGTGCTCATGAAGATCCACCCGCCGAAGTGCAGGATGGACCGCACCGAGTCCTTCTCGAGCTGGAAGCGGTCGGTCGCGCCCGGGACGAGCTGGTGGCTGAGGATGGTCCGCGCCAGGGCCTGCGCCAGCCCGCCCGCGATGAGGGCCCACACGTCCTTGTTCACGAGCAGCGCCCACGCGAGCATCACCGCGAACTGGATGAGCTGGGTCGCGATGTCCATGAGCATGACGCGGGAGATCGCCAGGCGCCGGTTGAGCGTGTGCATGGCGGTGGAGTTGAATCCGCCGATGAACGCCGAGAGCGCCGCCGCGGGGAGCAGCCAGCCGATCACGGGCTGTTTATAGATCAGGGCGACGGGGTAGGCGATGACGCAGGCGATGATCCAGATCGCGATCCCGCGGAGGACCTGGAGCGTCCAGGCGGTGTTGAGATAGGCCCGCTCCTCGCCGCGCTTGTTCTGGATGATCGAGACCCCGATCCCGATGTCGGAGAACATCTGCAGCCCGCTCATGACCACGCCCAGGATGAGCATGATCCCGAACGCGTCGGGCGCCAGGAGCTTGGCCATCACCAGGTTGCTGACGAGGCGGATGATCTGCGTCGAGCCGAACCCGAAGATCGTCCACGCGGAGGTGTGGATCGCCGCGGACGAGAGCGAGGGCGCCGCGGGCAAGGCCGCGTCGACGGAGTCGCTCGGCGCGACCTCGGGGGCCGCCCCGAGGGGCATCGCCGCCGCACCGGTCTCTGGTTGGATCCGCTCGCTCACGCCGTCTTCCCCCGCGAAGGCCGCTCGCCCCGGTTGCGTAGACCCTCAAAGTAGGCGCGGACGTGCGGGCGTACCCCGCCATAGAGCGCCGTTTCCAGACGAAACGCCTGCTTCTCGAGCCAGGCGGCGTGCTCACAGGGCATCCTCGAGGCGTCCACCGGTCGGCCGTAGATCTCCACGGTCCCCGCGCCCCGCAGCTGCGTCGTCGCGCTCCACAGCGCCCGCTCGTCGCCCCCCAGGGCCTCGTAATAGGGAAGCATGAAGAGATTGTGCGCCGCGGGGAGGGCACGCCCGGCGGTGTGGTCCACGTACTGGCAGATCATCTGGCTGGGGTGCACCATGTGCTCTTCGTCGATCGCCAGCACGCCGCGCCGCCCCGCCCGGGATTGCGCGTAAAGGAACGTATCGAACTCCACGAGCCGCCCCGCGAGCGAGCCCATGCGGTTGAAGAGATCGATGGGACGGAAGTGCTCACGGACAAACGCCGCGTCGAACATGAGCTCGAAGGTGCGCACGAGCAGGTCGTCGCCCACGACCCCCAGCCCGCGGTATCGGTCGACGCCGAGGTACTCGACCTGCTGCGCGAGGATCGCGTCGTAGCGGCGTTCCACGAGCCCGGGGGCGAGGAGGAGCGCGTCGAAGTCGTGCAGGAGCGCGTGGCGCGTCCCGCACCGCGCGATCCCGATCGACCAGGAGAGCCACGAGTTGATCCAGCCCCAGCGCAGCCGCGACGCCGCCCGCGCCTGACGCTCGGTGTAGTACACGAACTCCAGCTCCAGCCCGGCGACGCGGGCGCGGGGCTCGAAGCTGGGCGGCAGCGACGACGCCGACGCGTCCACCACCACGATCACCCGTTCGCCGCGCGGCATGCGTTGGCGCGACAGCAGCTCCAGATTCGCCCGCAGGATCGCGGGGAGCGCGTGGGCGCACCCCAAGACCACCGTGTACCCGTCGCGCGGCGAGGGGTTCCTCTCCCACTCCACCAGCCCCTCGATGGCGCGGCGCAGCAGCGCCCGCGACACCATCTTGTGCGCGAACCGCAGGGGCGAGTGCGTCTGGGCGTGCGTCACGGCGCGATCTCCCGCAGGGGCATCCCGAAGTCGGGCTTGTCCCCGCGCCGCCCAAGGACCCAGCGGTACACCTCCAGCACCTGCCGAGCCTTGGCGTCCCACGTAAAGAGCGTGCGCACGCGCTCGACGCACCGCGCCGACATCGAGGGGAGCGCCGAGGGGTCGCGCACCAGGTCCGTCAGCGCCGAACGGAAACGTTCGATGATTTCCGCGCGCGAGCCGATCGGGAGCGCGAGCCCCGTGCCCTTGGTGACCAGCTCGCCCGGCCCGCCGTAGTCCAGCACCAGGGGCACCAGCCCCACCGCCATCGCCTCGAGCACCACCCCGCCGCCGAACTCACGCACGCTGGGGAACCCCAGCACGTGCGCCGAGGCGAGCCGGCCCTGCAGCTCGGCGTGGCTCATCCACCCGGCGAACTCCACGCCGTGCTCGATCTTCTCTCGCACGGTGATCGCGCGGAGGGTCGCCATCTCGGGGCCGTCGCCGATCAGGTCCACCACGACCTTCCCCTCGCGGATCAGCCCGGCGGCGGCCTCCAGGAGCATGTCCGCGCCCTTGTACGGCACGAGCCGCCCGAGGAACACCACCCGCAGCGGCACCCCCGGCGATCCGGGCGCGGCCCGCGACGCGGGCGGCGAGAACCGCGCGGGGTCCACCGCGTTCTCCGGGAGATACACGCACTTGTCCCGGTACCGTGCCGGAACCTGCGCGAGCGTGTCGCGCGAGCCGGCCAGGATCGCGGCGGCGTGGGCGCGCGTCGAGCGATACCCCGGGAGCAGCTTGTACGCCGACCGCGCGTAGCTCAGCCACTCGCGCTCGCGCCGCCGCGCGCTGTCGAACCCCCGGGGCCAGGGCACCCCGCCGTTGAGCGGTCCCAGCACGAACGCCACGCCCGCCCTCGCGCACTTCCTCGCGAGCAGGCTGGGCGTGGTGGGGCTCAGGGGCGTGATCCGGTGCACCACGTCGAACTCCCGGGCTCGGATCCGCGCCCCGAACTCCCGCCACACCAGCTTCTCGAAGTAGTAGTACGACAGCGAGGCCATCGCGGTTGTCGTCGTCCAGCCCTTCCCGGCCCCGCCCCGCAGGAGGGACGCGACGGCGTAGAGGCGTTTCGCTACCTTCTCCGAGTCGATCGCGGTGTACTCCCCCTCCGCCACGCCCGCGCGCACGAACGCGTCCTTGTTGCGGATCTGCGTCACGAAGTGCGCGTCGCACACCCGCGCCAGCGCCCGCGCGTGCGACCATCCCACCAAGGGAACGCTCGTCCACTCCGGGTTCGCCGCCTCGGCGATGAGCAGCACACGCGGACGCTCCGCGTTCGACCGGGTTGTCTGATGAGGATCGGGCATGCACGCCGGCGCGGGGAGAGCCCCCTCGCCGGGAGAAGCGCCGGCGCCCGCGGTCGCGGGCGCCGGCGTGAAGCACGAACCAACTACGGACGGGCGTAGCCCGCGCGGAAGTAGCTCAGGAGCGAGTCGATCCCGTAGCGCGAGTCCCAGTTCCCCTTGGACTGCTGGCGCGCCCGCGCGATGAACGCCTCGAACGTCCCCGCCCCGCCCAGCGAGGCGTTGTACGTCGCCAGCGTCCGCGTCGGGTCCACGAGCGTGATGGGCGTGCTCGTCGAGCCCGTCTCGCCCGTGGCGGCGAGCCACTGCGCGTGCGTCCGGGGCGAGTAGGTGACCTGGAACCACGAGTTGCCCGCGCCCGTCGAGTAGTACTTGTTGTTCGAGTACGAGCACGCCGACGACGCCACCGTCCGCGCGTCGATCAGCGGCATGCCGTTGCCCAGCGTGTTGATGATGATGTTGTTGGAGACCTGGTTGCCCTGCACGGACTGGTTGGCCCCGGGCTCCTGGACGATGATCGGGCCCGCGAAGTTGTACACGGTGTTGTTGCGGATGGCCGAGTTGAACACCCCGATGGCCTGGTGACCCTCGATCATGATCGAGTGCCCCTCGTTGCTCGTGTTCGTGTGGGCGAGGATGTTGTTCTCGACCACGCAGCCCTGGCTGTTGATGTTGACGATGTCGATGCCCCACCCGCGGACCTCGGTGGTGTTGATGTCGCCCGTGTTGAGGATCACGTTCCCCCGCACCGAGCCCGTCACCCCGCCCGGGACGGGCTGGTCCCCGCCGCCCAGCAGGGCGTTGACGGCGTTGTGCGAGAAGACGTTGTCCTCGATGATCCCGCCGCAGCGCATCTGCACCCCGTGCGAGCTCGCCCGCGTGCTGATGTTGCGCCGGAACGTGACCGGGCCGTTGTCCGCCTGGCCGTAGACGTTGTGGCGGTAGATGTTCGCGTCCGAGCGGTCCGGGTTGGCCCAGCCGTTGTGGTCGAAGAGGTTCTCCTCGACGATGGTGTTGAAGCACTTCGAGAGGTACAGCCCCTGCGAGTGGGCGCCCACGACGTGCGCGTCCACGCTGATGCACCGGCGCACCGTCAGGTTCGTCACCTGGCCCGTGTACCCCTGCACCGCCATGTTGTCCTTGAAGCCCTCCATGTAGAGGTCCTCGAAGAGCACGTCGCCGCCCGCATCAAGCCACGACACGGCGAAGTCCGCCCCGCCCGCCGGGGCCCGGCAGGCGATCCCCGCCACCGACACGTAGCTGATCGACGCGGGCGAAGAGTTCCCGCCCTGGCGGAACCACATGTGGTTCGCCAGGAGCAGCGGGCGGTCCGGCGCCGTGCCGTACGTCGAGACCACCATGGGCTCGGCCGCCGAGCGGCCGCTCTTGCGCCAGTGCCCGAGCGACTCGCTCCACGTGTCGCCGCGCTTCAGGTACATGTGATCGGGCATCCCGTGCCGCAGCAGGGCGTACCCCGCGGCGAGGGTGCGCACCGAGGTCTGCGGCGTGCGCCCGTCGTTGGCGTTGTTCCCGTCCGTGCTGCTCACGTAGACCACGCGGCTGTCGGGGCTGGGCGTGAAGATCGTGAACCCGTTGGCGTCACGCCCCGCGCTCCCCCCGCCGCCCCCGCCGCCGGGCAGCCCGCCCGCGATCGACGCGGTCACCCAGCTCGTCCAGGTCGTCCCGCTGGCGTTGGAGGCGCCGACGCGGTAGCTGAAGGTGCCCGCGCCGGTGATGTCGCTGAAGCTGGTGGTGTTCGCGCTCACGCTCGTGGGCGAGCCGAACGAGGGATTCCGCTCGAGCACGAAGCTCGTCTCGTTGGCGCTGTTGTCGGTCCAGACGAGGTTCGCCGAGCCGCTCCCCGAATCGGTGACGCTCAGCCCCGAGGGCGCCGCCGGCGCCGGCGAGGCGACAACGATCTGCGTGTACCCCGTCCACGCCGAGCCCACCGTGCCCGACATCGCGCGGACCTGGTAGCGGTGCGTGCCCACGCTGGCGTTGTCGGTGAAGGTGGGCGAGTTCGCGGCGACGGAGAAGAGCTGGCGCGACCCGAAGGTCCCGCCCGAGAGCGTCTCGCGCGCCACCTCGAAGTTGGTCTCGTTGTTCGAGTTGTCCGACCAGTTGAGGCGCACCTGCACGCCGTTGCCCACGTCCGACGCGGTCAGACCCGACGGCGCTGTCGGGGCCAGCGCCGCCACCACCGCCGTGACGGGCGGCGAGGTGTACGCCGACACGCCCGCGAGGTTCGTCGAGCGGATCTGGTAGCGGAACGTGCCCGCGCCGGGCGTGTCGGTGAAGGACGTCGCGTTCGGGCCCACAAAGAGCGTCACGTCCGAGCCCCAGACCCCGCCGGACTGCGTCTGGCGCAGCACGTCAAAGCCCGTCTCGTTGTTGGAGTTGTCCGCCCAGGTCAGGCGCACGCTCCGGCCGTCGGTCTGCGCCGCCGCGCTCAGGCCCGAGGGCTGCGCCGGGGCGAGCTCCATGACCTCGACCTCGGCGTAGGCGGTGAACGCCGACGTGCCCGCGCCGTTCACCGCGCGACCGCGGTACCGGAACTGGCCCAGCCCGGGCGAATCGGTCAGGGCCGTCGCGTCGGCGCTGGCCCGGATCACCGTCGTGCCCGACCACACGCCCGACGAGAGCTGCTGACGCTCGAACTCGAACCCGGACTCGTCGCTCGAGTTGTCCGACCAGGTCAGACGAACCTGCGAGCGGTTGCCCGCGTCCCGCGCCAAGAGGCCCGACATCGCCGTCGGCGGCGAGGCGGCGCTCACCGGGGCGGCCCAGTCCGTCCACGACGACACGCCCGCGGCGTTCTTCGCGCGGACCCGGTAGCGGAACGTCCCCGCGTCGATGGTGTCGAGCAGGGTCGTCTGGTTGGCGCTCGCGTTCAAGATCACGCTCGAGCCCCACACGCCCGCGTTGTCACGCTGACGCTCCACGTCAAAGCCCGTCTCGTTCGCCGAGGCGTCGCTCCAGGAGATGCTCACCTGCCCGTTGCCCAGGTCGGCGACCTGGATCCCGGCGGGCGGCGCGGGCGGAACGTCGGCGACGGTGACGGTGATGTACCCCGAGTAGACCGACGCCGTCCCCGACGCCACCGAGCGGATCTGGTAGCGGAAGGTGCCCGGGCCGGTCGCGTCCACGAGCTCGGTGCTCGCCGAGGGCGTCACGACGCGCGAGCCCCAGGCCGCGCCAGCGAGAGTCTCGCGGGCGATCTCCCAGGTGTCGTTGACCGTGGTGTTGGCGTCGACCCAGGAGACTCGGACGGCCGAGCCCGCGCCGGTGTCGATGGCGTTGACGCCGATGGGAGCAAAGAGCGTCGCGGTGCCGCCGCCGCCGCCACCACCGTCGGTCGGGGTCGGAGGAGGGGGCGGGGGAGGCGTCGGGGGCGAACCGCCACCGCCGCCACGCCGACCCCCACGCGGATCGCGCGGTCCCGGCCTCGGGCCCCCGGGCGAGCCGCCCGAGCGCAGGTAGGTGTCCGTCAGCTCGTCCGTCGGGGCGCGCCGGTTCCCGCGGGCCCGCTCCAGGGCCGCCTTGGCCGCCGCCTTCAGCGCGGCGGTCTGCGCCGCCGTCGTCCGGCCTCCTGAGCGGCGTGACCCCTGGTGCTGG
>CAZTJZ010000007.1:0-42823 GCA_964614075.1 uncultured Phycisphaeraceae bacterium | reverse complement strand
TTGCTCATCACCGTGAACGTGATGTTCAGCCTCGCGAACTCGATCAGCAGCGGGTGATGGATCTTCGCCCCCCAGCGCGAGCCCTCCCCGCGACCTTCGTTGATCGAGCGGATGAACCAGTCGTACAGGGGCCTGTGGATCTCGAACTCCAGCGTGCAGATCGAGTGCGTGATCCCCTCGATCGAGTCCTCGAGCCCGTGCGCCCAGTCGTACATCGGGTACAGGCACCAGGTCCTCCCGGTGTTGTGGTGCTCCTCGTGCAGGATCCGGTTCATCTCCGGGTCGCGCAGGTTGAAGTTGGGGCTCGCAAGGTCGATCTTAGCCCGCAGCGTCCTGGAGCCGCCGGCGTGCTTGCCCGCCCTCCTCTCGCGCAGCAGCGCCAGGCTCTCCTCGGGCGCTCGATCCCGGAAGGGGCTGGTCGCCGGGACCCCGGGCGTCCCGCGTCGCTTGCTCACCTCCTCCGCCGACAGATCGCAGACGTACGCACGCCCCTTCTGCACCAGCTCCTCGGCCCAGAGGTACATCCGCTCGAAGTAATCGCTCGCCCAGTAGATCCCCCCGCCGTGCTCGCCCTCCCAGTCGCCCCCGAGCCACTTCACGTCGTCCTTGATCGCCTCGACGTACTCGATTTCTTCCTTGGCGGGGTTGGTGTCGTCGAAGCGGAGGTTGAACTTCCCGCCGTACTGCCGCGCCAGCCCCGCGTTCAGGCAGATCGACTTGGCGTGCCCGATGTGCAAGTACCCGTTGGGCTCGGGGGGAAAGCGCGTGTGGACCTTGGGGCGGGCCGTCCCGGGCCACACGCCCCACTTCCCCGACGCGTTGTCCGCGTCGATGATCTCTTCCAGAAAGTTGCGGGCGGGTTCGCCCGTGCCTGCGTCGCTCATCCCGATGCACTCCAAGCCAATGGGGCGTGCCGCACGCCGCCGCGCGTCATGATAGAGACGCGTCCGCGCCTACACCGCGAACTTCTCCACGCACCGCGACAGCCTCTTGAGCGTGCTCTCCCGCCCCAACACCGCCAGCGTTTCCCCCAAAGGCGGCGAGACCGTGCCCCCCGTGATCGCCACGCGCACCGGCTGCGCAACACTCCCCATCCCCTCCCCGCGCTGGTGCGCGAGCTGCTCGATCACCGCGTTGATCGCCCCGGGCTCGAACGCCGCGAGACTCGACAGGCGCGGGATCAGCTCCTGGAGCACGCCCAGCCCCGCGCGGTCCTTGTCGAGCAGGTGCTTCTGCGCCGCGGCCTGGTCGAACTCGATGGCGTGATCCCCGAGCATCGCGAACGCCGACGCCTTCACGCCGTCGCGGTAGGTCTTCGCCCGCGCCTTGACCGCCCCGGCCAGAACCCGCCACCGCGCCGGATCCTGAACCCTCGCCGGGAGCGCGGGCGAAAACGTCTCGCACCACGCCCGCCATCGCCCGGCAAAGACGTCGTCGCTCATCCCCGCGATCGCGTCGCCGTTGAACGAGAGCAGCTTGGCCCGGTCGAACTTGCTGTTGGTCCGCCCGATCCGCTCGAAGGAGAAGTGCTCGCCCAGGAACGCGTTGCCGAACTTCTCGAGGTCCTTCCCGTCTTGGGTCTTGAGCCCGGGGTTCCACCCCTGCAACGCCAGGAAGTTCGTGATCGCCTCGGGCGTGTACCCCGCCTCGCGGAAGTCGCTCACCTCGATCTCCGGGAGGGCGATCCCGAAGAACCGCCCGATCGCCTCGGCCGTGTCCAGCGCGTCGTTCTCCCCCGCCGCGAAATCGCCCAGGACCTTCTCCGAGACCCCCATCGCCTTCGCGATCCCGGAAAGGGGCTGCTTGAGCACCGCGTCCTTGAGCGCCTTGCGCGCGGCCTTCGCCTTGTCGCGCTTGCTCATCTTCGTCCCGTCCATGTTGAAGATCAGCGGCATGTGCCCGTACACCGGCGTCCTGAACCCCAGCGCCCGCTGCAGCGCCACGTGGCGGGGCGTGTTGATCAGGTGCTCCTGCGCCCGCAGCACGTGCGTCACCCCCATCGTCTCGTCGTCCACCACCACCGCGAAGTGGTACGTCGGGAACCCGTCCTGCTTGCGCAGCACGAAGTCGTCCAGCTCCCCCGCCGGGATCGACACGTCCCCCAGCACCTGGTCCGCCACCACGATCGTCTCGCCCGGCGCGAGCAACCGCACGACGTGCGGCTCGCCCGACCGCATCCGGCGCAATCGCTCCTTCACGTCGGGCACCGCGTGATAGCTCGCCCGGTTGTAGCGGTACGTCTGCTTCGCCGCCACGGCCTTCTTCCGCTCCGCCTCGATCACCTCGCCCGTCTCGAACGCCGGGTACGCCCGCCCCGTCTCCACCAGCTTCTCGATGAAGGAGTTGTACAACGCCACGCGTCGGGCCTGGAAGAACGGGCCCACGCCGCGGGGATCGCCCCCGATGGTCCGCTGGTCGTAGCGCAGCTCCGGCCCCTCGTCCCACTCGATCCCCAGCCACGCGAGGTCCTCCATGATCCCCCGGGCCGAGTCGTCGCTGGAACGGGCCTGATCGGTATCCTCGATGCGCAGCACGAAGTGCCCGCCGTATCGCTTGGCGAACGCCCAGCAGAAGAGCGCCGTGCGCGCCCCGCCGACATGGAGGTGCCCCGTGGGACTGGGCGCAAAGCGGGTGATAACCGGAGGGGTGGGGCGCATCACCGGTAGATTACGCCGCGACTCCGAGGATGCGAACCCCCGCGAGCCATTCCGCTCACGCCGCCCGATTGCCCTCGAGCTGCCTGGTAAACTCCTTGACGAGCCCCACCACGAACTGCTCCTGGTCGAACGCCCGCAGCGATTCCGCGAGACGCACCATCACCTTCAGGGGATACATCTCGACGCTCTTGCGCTCCCCGAGATTGACCACGCCCATCGACCACCGGGTAAACAGCCGCTTCTGCGCGGGCTGCATCGAGAGTCGGATCAGCC
This sequence comes from uncultured Phycisphaeraceae bacterium, assembly GCA_964614075.1. Taxonomy (GTDB): domain Bacteria; phylum Planctomycetota; class Phycisphaerae; order Phycisphaerales; family UBA1924. The sequence goes on along the minus strand of CAZTJZ010000007.1, from coordinate 39,893 downwards.
CGCCGTGGCGAGGATCCTTCAGGATCTTCTCGTACAACTCCACCACACGAAACACATCCCCCTCCAGCACCTGAAGGAAGTTCCCGTTCCCATACACTAACATCCCCGTGATGGAGAGCGTCGCGTTCCGCTCCGCGGCCTTGCGCACGATCCCCGCGAGCTCGTTCTTGTCCATCGCCTTCGTCGCCCGGCTCGCGTAGATCAATCGAGTCAGCTGCATCCCGCACCTCCTGCCTCACTCATCCTCCACTCTGCGATCCAGCCCGGACCTGCGTCCACCACAATCATCGGCCGCCCCGACGCGCCGCTTTCTCGGGCGTCCTTGCCCGCGCCACCCCCTCATGTTGCCAAGACCGACCCCCACCAGACTCCCGGGGACGCCCACGCCCACCCCTTTCCACGGGCGCCCAGACCCTTTACACTGCCCCGTGAACTGGTGGGGTTCTTCACAACTCACGCCGGCGGACTTCCCCGCCCGGCCAGCGAAAGGACGGTGACTCATGCCCTCGCGTGCGCCCTCCGACATCCGGAACATCCTGCTCTGCGGCTCGGGCGGGGGCGGAAAAACCACCCTCACCGAACGCCTCCTCTTCGCCACCGGCAACCTCAAACGCCCCGGCACCGTCGAGGAGGGCAACACCGTCAGCGACTGGACCGACGAGGAAAAGCTGCACAAGCACTCCCTCTACCCCTCCTTCGTCCACTTCGAGTTCGAGAAGCACGACGTCCACCTCATCGACACCCCGGGCCGCGCCGACTTCCTGGGCCAGACCGTCGCCTGCTTCCCCGCCGTCGAGACCATCGCCATCGTCATCGACGCGCAGAAGGGCATCGACAGCACCACACGCCGCCTGATGAGCCTCGCCGAGGACCGCCAGATCCCGCGCATGATCATCGTCAACAAGATGGACGACGCCCAGGTCGACCTCGACGCCCTCACCCGGTCCATCCGCGACAGCTTCGGCACTCACTGCCTCCCCATCAACCTCCCCACGCCCGACCGCTCGGGCGTCATCAATGTCTTCGAGCACGACGGGCGCGACGCCGCGGGCGACGACACCCTCTTCTCCTCCGTCCACGAGGCCCACAAGCGCATCGTCGAGCAGGTCATCGAGGTCGACGACGAGCTCACCGAGCAGTACCTGGAGAAGGGCGAGGGCTTCGATCCCGAGAAGCTCCACGCCGCCTTCGAGAAGTGCCTCGAGCAGGCCCACCTCGTCCCGATCTGCTACTGCGCCGCCAAATCGGGCCAGGGCATCGACGACCTCCTCCACATCTTCGCCTCGCTCTGCCCCAGCCCCCTCGAGGTCAACCCCCCCGAGTTCGTCACCCGCGACGCCGAAGGCGCCCCCGAGGTCGAGTGGCACGCCAAACCCGACCCCGCCGCCAAGGTCCTCGCCCACGTCTTCAAGGTCACCACCGACCCCTTCGTCGGGAAGCTCGGCGTCTTCCGCGTCCACCAGGGCACGCTCAAGCACAAGCAAGATCTCTACATCGACGACCAGAAGAAAGCCATCAAAATCGGGCACCTCTTCAAGCTCCAGGGCAAGGAGCACGTCGAGGTCCAGGAGGTCGGCCCCGGGGAGATCGCCGCCGTCGCCAAGATCGACGAGCTCCGGTTCAACACCGTCGTCCACGACAGCCACGAGCTCGACTCGGTCCGCCTGCGCCCCCTCGCCCTCCCCAAGCCCATGTACGGGCTCGCGGTCGAGCTCAAGAACCACGCCGACGAGACCAAGTTCTCCACCGTCGCCCACAAGTTCATGGCCGAGGACCCCACCTTCCTCATCGAACGCATCGCCGCCACCAAGCAGACCGTCATGCGCGGGCTGGGCGAGCTGCACCTGCGCATCATCCTCGAAAAGTTCAAGAAGCAGTACAACATCGACCTCACCACCAGCACCCCCAAGGTCGCCTACAAGGAGACCATCGGCGCCAAGGCCGACGGGCACCACCGCCACAAGAAGCAGACCGGCGGCGCGGGGCAGTTCGGCGAGGTCTACCTCAAGGTCGAGCCCCTCCCCCACGACCACCCCGAAGGCTTCGAGTTCCACAACGACACCGTGGGCGGCACCATCCCCCGACAGTTCATCCCCGCCGTCGAGAAGGGCATCCGCCACGCCCTCTCCGAGGGCGCCTTCGCCGGCTACCCCGTCACGGGCGTCTGCGTCCGCGTCTACGACGGCAAGTACCACGACGTCGACAGCAAGGAAATCGCCTTCATCACCGCCGGGCGTCGCGCCTTCGTCGACGCCATGCTCAAGGCCAAGCCCGTCCTCCTCGAGCCCTTCGTCACCCTCGAGATCAACGCCCCCAGCCGATACATGGGCGACATCGCCGGGCACCTCTCCACCAAACGCGGACGCGTCCAGTCCTCCGACGTCCTCGCCGGCGACGTCTGCGTCGTCCGCGCCGTCGCCCCCCTGGGCGAGATCCAGAACTACGCCAACGAGCTCAAAAGCATGACCGGCGGCGCCGGCACCTTCTCCATGGACTACAGCCACGACGAACGCACCCCGCCCCAGATCCAGGCCGCCGTCATCGCCGCCTACAAGCCCAGAGAGGAACCCGAATGACCACCCGACACTCCCGCGGAGTCCCCCTCGTCGTCGTCATCGGGATCCTCCTCGCCGCCGGCGGCGGGATGATGTACCTCCTCCACACCCTCGCCCCCGACACGCAGGCCACGCGCGGGCTCTCCACCGACACCGCGCCCTCCGCCTCGCTCCACGCCCTCGCCGCCGCGGGAGACACCGCCGCCCTCGAGCGCGAGCTCGCCAAGGGCGCCTCGCCCGACACCCAGAGCGACTTCGCGGGCGCCCAGTCCGTCACGCCGCTCATGGTCGCCGTCCAGCGCGGCCAGGCCCAGGCCGTCGCCGCCCTCCTGAAGGCCAAGCCCAACGTCAACGCCCGCTCCCGCGAGGGCACCACCGCCCTGATCCTCGCCTCGGGCTGGTGCGGGAAGGACATCGTCGACGCGCTCCTCGCCGCGGGCGCCTCGGTCGACGCCCGCGACGACGCCGGACGCAGCGCCCTCATGCTCGCCGCCGCACGGGGCCAGCCCGAGGTCGTCGCCCGCCTGATCGAGGCCGGCGCCGACACCCGCGCCCGCAACAAGTGGGGCCAGACGCCCCTCCTCGTCGCCGCCGACACGGGCAGCCCCGCGAAAGTCGACCTGCTCCTCGCGAAGAACGCCGACCCCAACGACGCCGACTACGAAGGAAGGAGCGCCGCCGCCCGCGCCGCCGCTCGACCCGCCGACGACGCCCACGCCCTCGACATCCTGAAGTCCCTCGTCCGCGCCGGGGCCATGCTCGACCGCGCCGACCGCGACGGCGTCACCCCCCTCATGATCGCCGCCAAGGAGGGCGACCTCCCCCGAGTCATCCTCCTCTTGAACTCCGGCGCCAACGCCAAGCTCAAGGATTCCCTCAGCCGCACCGCCGCCGACTGGGCACGCGACCGCGACACCGACCAGGCCCGCGAGATCGTGAAGACCCTCTCCGAAGCGCAGAAATAGCCCGCCCACTGTTCATTCACGCCGATCCGCCCCGGCGTTCGATACTCCTCTCCCCATGACCCACTCCATGACCCACTCCCTCCCTTCCGCCGCGCCCAACCTCGCCGCAGACCGCGTCATCCCCTTCCACGCCGCCCGGGCCTACGCCACCCCCGCGAGCCCCACCCGCGTCGATCACCTCGACGCACCGCGCCCGCCCCAGAAGCTCTCCGCCCCGCGCACCGCCTCGCTCGTCGCGGCACGCGTCCACGGCGGGATCGACTTCGACGCCCAGATGCCCACGCGATCCATGCAGATGTACACCAGACCGGCCGACAAGAACGCCGCCGCCACCGCCGTCAACGCCGGACGCGTCCTCGACCTGAGCGTCTAACCCACGCCGAGGTCTCGCTTCTTCTTCATCTCGTGGCACAGGCGTCCCGCCTGTGTCTCCTCTTCCCACCCTCCCCACTTCACAGGCGCCCCGCTCCGCCCTCCGAGCATTCCTGGTCCCATATGAAAAACGGCCGGGCGCCTCCGCCCGACCGTTTCAATGCTTCGCGCTCGTCCGCCTCAGCACCCCGCCTCGAACCGCCCGAGGTAGTAGATGAGGTCGTCGATCGTCACCCCGCCGTCCAGCGTGTTCGTCCCGCTCCCGTCATCCACGTCGGCGCACACGTCCCCGGCCTCGAACAGCCCGAGGTAGTAGATGAGATCGTCGATCGTCACCCCGCCGTCGGGCGTGCCGTTCCCCGACCCGTCGTCATAGTCCGCCACGCACGCGCCGTAGCACGACGTGACCGCGGGCACCTGCGCGTACCCGATGTCATCCCAGAAAATCGTCCCGCCCGTCAGCCCGCCGTCGCCCGTGAACCGGCTCGGCGTGATCTTGATGTGATTAGGAGTCCCCGCCGGCACGCACGCGCACCCGCACCCCACCTGGATCCCCCGGTTGCACTCGTATTGATTCACGATCGCGTTCCGCGGGATCCGGAACTCGAACCGCACCCACTCGCCGTTCGTTGTCCCCGTGATCGAGGGCGGGTAGAACACCCCCGCGTCCGCCCCGGGGATCTGGTCCGTCGCCGACGTGCTGTAGTGATCAAACGTCGCAACGTCCTGGTTCCCCTGCTTGATGTTCACCTTGATGAACGAGTAGTCCCCCGTCAGCGGCGTCGCCGTGGGGATCATGTAATACCCCCACACCAGCACGTCCCCGTCATAGCTGTAATCAAACAGCGGGTCGTAGTACGGGAACCCGGGAGCCCCGAAGTTCACCGTGTCCGTCGTGAACCCCACGAACCCGCCGAACCCCGACGTCTTCAGCTCCACGCAGTTCTCACCCGTCCGAGGCGTGAGTTGCCCCACCGTCCCCACCGGGAACAGGTCCGGCGTCAGCGAGTCCGCGATGTCCCGGTACTTCGCGTACACCGGGTTGCTGATGTTGTGCCAGCCCACCGGCTCCACCGGGTTGAACACGTTCAGTTCCTCAAACCCCGCGTCCGTCACGCAGTTGGTGTTGTTCACCGGCGGGTTCGTGTCCGGGCATGGCGTCTGCGCCACCGCCCCGAACGCACACCCCGCTACGCACGCCATCATGACCTTCACCATCGCCAAGCCTCCGTGGTGGACCGGGCCCACCGGGTAAAAAGAAAGCGTTTACATTTGCGCCCAGAGTCTCCCGGATTTGCACCCTGCCGTCAAGCCTTTCTTGCCGTTTTTTCCCCGCGGGAGAATCACCATCCCCGGGGGTTTTCCCGGGGCTATTCCTTCAGCCCGTCCGCCGAAATCCCCTTCACAAACGCCCCCTGGGCCAGCAGGAACAGCAGCAGCACCGGGAGCACCACCATCGTGCTCGCCGCCATCAGCAGGTTCCACGGCGTGTTCCCGGCCTTGCTCTGGTACAGCTGCAGCCCGAGGGCCAGCGTGAAATCATCGCGGTGCACCAGGAAGATGAGCGGCCCGAGAAAATCATTCCACACGTAGATGAAGTGGAACAGCGCCACCACACCCAGCGCGGGCTTGGCCAAGGGCAGGATGATCCGCCAGAACGTCCCCCAGTGCCCGCACCCGTCGATCTTGGCCGCTTCGTCGAGCTCCTTGGGGATGCCCATGAAGAACTGGCGCAGGAGGAACACGTTGAATGCGTTGGCGAACCACGCGGGGACCCACAGCGGCTTGAGCGACCCGATCCACCCCAGGTGCTTGAAGATGACGTAGAGGGGCGCCATGACGACGGGGAAGGGGATCATCATCGTCGCGAGGACCACGCCGAACATGACGCCCCGCCCGCGCCAGCGGATCCTGGAGAACCCGTACGCGACGACGGCGCTCGAGAGCGTCATCCCGACGACGCTCAGCGCCGCGATGAGCAGCGTGTTGCGCAGGTACACGGGGAAGGTGACGCTGGGGTCGTTCCACACCGCCGAGTAGTTGTCGCGCAGGTTGGAGAGAAGCCCCGACGCGGGCGTGGGCAGCGGGTTGAGCTCGCCCGACGCCGCCTGGTTCGCGGTCTTCCAGCTCGTCGCCACGAGCCAGACCAGGGGCGTGAGGAACATCATGGCGATCCCGACGAGCGCGGCGTAGACCAGCGCCCGCGTGACCGGCCCGCCCCCCAATGCCGATCTCTCCCGCTTCCGATCGATCGCTCAGCCCCCCCGGTAGTGGACGAACCTCTTGGAGAACCAGAACAGCGCCCCGGTCATCGCGAGCACGAGGACCAGCTGCACCCACGCCTGCGCGTTGGCGTACCCCATCTTCGCGTAGACGAACGCGTTGTCGTACATCGCCATCGCCTGGAAGTACATGGACCGCGGATCGCCCCCGGGCGTCGCCTTGATGAGCACGTAAGGGATCACGAAGACCTGCACCGTCCCGATGAGCAGCGTGATCACGTTGAACAGGATCACGGGCGAGATCATGGGGAGCGTGATCGACACAAAGCGCCGGATCGGGCCCATCCCGTCCATCGCCGCCGCCTCGTAGTACTGCTCGGGCACGTCGCGCATCGCCGCCACGTACACCACCACCGCCTGCCCCACGCCCCACAGGCTGATCATGACCAGCGTGGGCATGGCCCACCCCGAGTCGATGAGCCAGTTGGGGGGCGTGCTCCAGCGCCGCGCCACCGCGTCGGCCTGCTCGGGGCCCGCGAAGAACCGCGCGAGCGGCGTCGCCACCGCCGAGATCGCCGGCCAGATCGGACGCAGCAGCGTGTTCACCAGCCCCCGGTCGGCGTTGAAGAGCCAGAGCCAGATCATCGCCGACGCCGCCATCGGGACCAGCGTGGGCACGAACACCGCCGCCTGGAAGAACCCCCGCGCCCGCACCCGCGCGTTCAGGAGCCCCGCGATCCCCAGCGCCACCACCGTCGACAGCGGGACGACCAGGCACGCGTACACCGCCGTCTGGCGCATCGCCATCAGGAACACGTCGTCCCTGAGGAGCGCCCCGTAGTTGTCCAGCCCGACCCACAGCTCCTTCTCGAGCAGGTTGTAGTCGGTGAAGCTGTAGTACAGGCTCATCGCCATCGGCGCCGCCAGGAACGCGAGGAACCCCACCACCCACGGGCTGATCCACAGCCACCCCGCGGCGTTCTCGTGCCCCGACGAGGCTCTCGCCGCACGCTTCATCCGCCGCTCCCGCGCCCATAACCCCGCCGCTCGCGCTGCCCGCGCGCGTGGTCCAGCCCCGCCTGCATCCGCGACTGGATGATCGCGAGCTCCTCCTTCGCCGGGCGGTCCAGCGACCACATCCGCTGCATCGCCGCGTCGAACTCGTCCTTGATGAGCGGCCAGATCCTCGTGCGCGGGCACAGGTACGCCCGCGGGCTCTTGGAGAGCTCGTAGTGGACACGCACGCCCTTGTTGGGGTGACGGTCCATGAACGCGTCGCTCGCCGTCGCCAGGGGGCTCGCCTTGCAGTGGGCCGTGCTCAGGAACTCGGCCACCTCCGGACGCTGCGTGTACGCGATGAACTCCATGCTCGCCTCGGGGCGCGAGCACCCCCGCGGGACCACGAGGATGTCCGTGTCCACCAGCGCGATGGGCGCTCGCTCGTCGTAGATCGCCCCGGGCACGGGCACCGCCGCCACGCCGTAGTCCAGCCCCGGGTTGAACTCGTTGATCACGTTGGCCAGCCAGGGCCCCTGCACGACCATCGCGCACTCGCCCGCGAGGAACGCGTTCCGCGGCGAGCTGTAGTCATTCGCGAATCGGCTCTTGAACGTCTTGGCCCGCTCGACCCCCAGGCGGCGCGAGTACCCCTGCAGCCACTCGAACGCCGCGATGTTCTCCGGCGACGCGGCCCGCGCCCGATCGTCCGCCGCGCCGTACAACGTCCCGCCGAACTGATAACCCCAGATCCACGACCACCACCCCGGCTCGGTGTGCAGAAACCCGCAGCGAGCGATCGCCCCGTCCGGCGCGGAGCGATCCAGACGGGCCGCGAAGGCGTCGAGCTCCTCGATCGTCCGCGGCGGACGCTCCGGATCGAGCCCCACCTCGCGGAACTGGCCCTTGTTGTAGTAGAGCGCCAGCGTCCCGCCCGTGCTCACCGTCCCCCACATCCGCTCGCGCCCCGAGGCGTCCTTGTGCATGAGCACCGCCCGCATCCCCGAGGCGAAGTTCTCCGCACGCACGCCCAGACTCGCCCCGAGATCGTCCACCGGATGGATGGCGCCCGTCTCGGCAAAGAGCGGGACGTTGTAGTTCCACAGCCCCACGATGTCGGGCGGGTCACCCCCCGCGATGGCGACCAGCGCCTTCTGGTCGATCCCCGCCGTCACCATGTACCGCACGAACAGCCGCGACTGCGACGCGTTGAAGTCGTCGACGACCCTCTGCATCGCCTTGCCCTCGTGCCCCGTCCACTTCTCCCAGTAGTCGAGCACGACCCGCCCGTCGCCTCGCGCACGCTCCCCACGTGGGCCGAACACCGCAAAGCCCAGCCCGCCCGCGGCGAGCGCCGCCAGGGCGCCCCGACGCGAATACTCCGAGATGGACAGTTTCTCGCCCACGCGCTCCGCGAGCATACGGCGTATCGCGCCCGATCACTTCCCGGGCTTGGGAGCCGGTTGGGGAGCCGGAGGGGGCGCCTGCGGGGCGGGCTGCCCGCCCTTCCCGAACGCCGCCTTCTCCGCGTTGATCCGCGCGCACGTCTCTTCCCACTCGTCCTTGTTGTACAAGAACCCCGTGGGCTGACCCGTCTTGGGGTTGAGCAGACCTTTCGCCGGGTCCAGCTTCCCGGGCTGCTCCGCCAGCATCTTCTCGAACCGCCCCCGCGGCATCTGCTCCTCGTCCCCCGTGTCCGAGTACTTGATCGTCACGATCTGCACCATCCGCTCCGGCGCGTACGGCGAGTCGCTCGACGACCGGCGCATGTAGATCCACACCGCAAGCCCAAGAATCACCGCCGCCACCACCCACCCCAGCCACGGCTTCTGATTGATCGCGTCACGCAGTCCCATGCGAATGTTTCCTTGCTCGTAGCGCTAGTTCGGGTACAGCACGCCCCAGTTGTAGAACGGCGCGTACGAGCCGTACTGATCCCCGCCGAAACGGTACGCCCGCAGGTCGATCGACTTGATCGCCAGATCCTGGAACAGGAAGTTGTTCTTCCCGGTGTTCTCGAGCGGCTGCGAGAGATCATTCGCCGCGCGCCGATCCGCCTTGCCCGCATGCCGCGGGAACTCGTCCAGCGCGTCCGTCGCCCACACCATCGCGTCCGGATGCTTGATCTGGTTGGGGTTCTTCCCGATCAGAGGCCTCGAGTCGTTGAACCAGAACTCCGTGTACTTCGCGACCTTGCGGTCGTAGGGCGGGCCGATGGGCGCCCCCGTCCCCTCGGCGAACAGCGAAAAGATTCGCGTCCCCGCCTGCAGGAACTGCATGCTTTGCGGGTCGCGCACGCTCGCCAGCCCCTTCGCCGACGGGCAGTTGAACGCCAGGTTCCCCGTGTCGTTGAGCTGCGGCTGCAGCACGTCCACCACGCTCACCTGCCACAACAGCGCCGTGTTCCCCTGGTACGCCATGTCGAACCACACCGGGCTCTTCTGCCCGTCCAGGTACATCTGCGTCGCCAGCCCCAGCTGGCGGATGTTGCTCTGGCAGATCACCGCCTGCGCGCTCTTGCGCGCCTGCGACAGCCCGGGGAGCAGAATGCTGATCAGCAGCGCGATGATCGCGATCACCACCAAGAGCTCGATCAGCGTGAACCCGCCACGCGACGCCTTTGCCTTGCCACGCGCCATCACCGCACCGTCCTTTCCGCCTTCGTGTCCGCACGCGCCCGCCCCGTGGGCTCGGGCCACGCCCCAGACGCCAACCCAGGCGCCAACCCAGACGCCAACCCAGACTCCGACCCCCAGCCCACCTGCACGTCCAACGCGCGCCCGGCGCCCGCGAGCATCGCCGGCGTGATCACGTTCCCGTCCACCCGCTTCCCGTCCACCACCAGCACCGCCCGCTCCCCGGCGCGGAACTCCGCCGCGTCGAACCGCACGCGGATCGTCTTTCCTCGCCACACCCGCTGCACGCTCACCCGCCCGAACTCCTTCGCCGGGCACGGGTCGATCTCCAGACCCTTCCAGCTCGGGCGGATCCCCAGCACCCACTCCAGGCTCACCCGGTTCAGCCACGCCGCGCTCCCCGTGTACCACGTCCACCCCGCACGCCCCGGGAGATCGCTCAAGGGCCCGTCCACATTACCCGGCGTCACATACGGCTCGGCCCAGTACTTCTCCGCGTCCTGCCCGCGCGTCGGAGGCGAAATGCTCTTCCAGATCGCCCCCACGCTCTCCGCGTCGCGAACCTTGCACGCCGCCGCCAGCGCCCACGTCGCCGCGTGCATGTACACCCCGCCGTTCTCTCGCGAGCCCGGGCTGTACCGCGTGATGTACCCAAGGTCCGGGTCCGGGGTCGTGTACGCCGGCGCGAGCAGCAGCGGCCCGTACGCCGACAGCAGCCGCTCCTTCACGCTGCTCCACGCCCGCTCGCCCCGCTCCTTGGGCGCCACGTCCGCCAGGATCGCCCAGGTCTGCGCGTTGAGGTGGATCTGCCCCTCGCGGCAGACCTTCGACCCCACCGCCTCGCCGTTGTCCTTGGTCCCGTACTGGTACCACTCCCCGTCCCACAGGTGCTCGTTGATGTCGCGCATGAGCTTCTCGCGCGCCTGGCGGTAGCTCGTCGTCCGCCATTCATCGCCGTTGAGGTGCTCAAAGTCCGCGAGGATCTGGCACAGGAACATCCCGACCCACACGCTCTCGCCCTTGCCCAAAACCCCCATCGCGCTCAGCCCGTCGTTCCAGTCGCACGCCCCGATGAGCGGGATCCCCCGCGGCGAGAGCCTCGACAGCCCGCGCCCGATCGCCCGCGTGCAGTGCTCGAGCAACGTCGCCGGCGTGGGGTCGTCCATCCACGCGATCGTCTCGTGCAGGATCGAGCGGTCCCCCGTCTCCTTGATGTAGTTCGCCGTCACGTACGCCAGCCACAGATAATCGTCGCTGCACGAGGTGTGGTTGCCGAAGTCCGCGAGCGCGTGCCACCAGTGGTTCACGCTCCCGTCGATGAACTGCCGCGTCGCGTGCATCAGGAGCTGCTTGCGCGTGAACGCCGGGTCGATGGGCAGCCACACCTGCGAGTCCTGGAGCTGATCCCGGAACCCGAACGCCCCCGACTGCTGGTAATACCCCGTCCGCCCCCACATCCGCCCGCTGATCGCCTGGTAAGGCAGCCAGTAGTTGTTGAGCAGATCAAAGTCCGGGCGATCGCTCTCCACGCTCGTCTGCGACAACCGCCGCGCCCAGAACTCTTTCGCCGCCGCGATCGTTGAATCGACCCGCGCCCCGTCCCGCGCCTCGTCGAGCTGCGCGAGCAGCGCCTTCTCATCGCCCGCGATAGAGAGCAGGAAGTACCCCTTGCTCACCTCGTTGGGCCCGAGCACAAGATCCCCGCCCAGCGCCGCGCACGCGTCCCCGAAACGCCCAAAGCCCCCCTCCCCGCCCGGCAGAGCGCCCTGCATCGCCGCCGGCGTGGTGATCGGCGTGTACCGGCCCAGGAACCGAGACTTGTCCCCGATCGCCAGCGAACGCGCGAACCGGAACCCCCCCACCGCGTGCCCCGCGACGTACGGCCAGGGCTGATTCCAGTGGTCCTTCTCCCGCTTGGGAGGGATGTCCCACATGTTCTTCGACGCCAGGATCGCCCCGCGCGCCGCGTCGTGCCGCGTCGTGAAGAACAGCCGGTGGAACTCCCGCTTCACGTCCGGCGCCACCCCGCAGCTCCACTCCAGGTACGACGCCAGCCGCAGACGCCGGGCCCGCCCGCTCGCGTTGACGATCTCAACCGCCCACACTTCCACCGCGTCGTCGGGCGCGACCGCCAGCGTCCACTTCATCTGGATCCCGTCGAACTCCGTGAAGAAGCTCGTCGTGCCCGCCCCGTGCACGCACTGGTAGCGCGTGTACTTCGGGAAGCACGGCGCCGGCGCCGCGCTCCACGTCACGCCGCTCTCCAGATCCGACACGTACAGAAACTTCCCCGACGTGTCCCGCACCAGGTCCATGTCCCAGCGGGTCAGCACGCAGTGCTGCGCGTCGTCATAGAACGAGAACCCCCCGCCGTTCTGCGACACCACCAGCCCGTACCGCCCGTTGCTGATCACGTTGACCCACGGCATGGGCGTCTTGGGGTCGGTGATGACAAAGCTCCGCCCCGTCGGATCAAAGTGCCCGAAGCTGTTCGCGAGCATGCGAGAAAACCCCGTCGCGTTGGGCGCACCCGTCCTGGCGCGCCGACTGTGTTGTCCGGATCCTGTGACGCCCCGGGCCTGTAAACGCTTACAGTGTCGCGGACCACGCCGCGTTTGTCAAGCCCACTCTTCAAACTCCCTGAACGGACCTTCTGAACGGACTCCCGAAACGTGCCATCCCCGGCGCGCTCCACCCACAACGCACGTGGGCGGCGCCGGTCGGCGCCGCCCACGGGGAGAGACGAAGCTTCAGAAACCGAGACTTAGCGGCGACGGCGGCCCGCGGCGAGACCCGCGAGACCCAACGCCGCCAGAACGCCCGGGGCGGGAACGATCGAGATGTTCCCGTAGTCCGTGTCCGCCACGTCGTTGATCAGCGGGTTGCGCTGGTTCTGCGCCTGGAACGCGAACTTCGTGCCCGTGTTGAAGCCCACCGTCCCGTCGGGCTCGGCGTTGCCCCAGAGCTTGACGCCCGAGCTGTGGAAGCCGGTGACGGCGTCGGTGAAGTCAAGCCGATACCCGCCCAGAACCGCGTCCACCTCGCCCGGGGCGTAGTAGGTGAAGCTGACCGTGGCGACCGTGCCGGGGGTGTACCAGTCCGCGCCGGTCACGCCGACCGCGCCCACGCCCGCGCTGCCGGGAACGCGGCAGGAGAAGAAGGGCATCACGCCGCCGAAGATCGCCACTTCGCCCTCGCTGCCGAGGAGCACGTGACCCTCATCGGTGTAGCCGAGGGCGGGACGGGGATTCTCAATCTGGAGCATGCCTTCCTTGCGGGGCACGCCGGCGCCGGTGGGCTCGGCGATGCGGGCGGTGAAGCTCATGGTGAAGCCCTGGCCGACCCAGTGCTGATAGGCCGACGCCCCGCCGTCATTCGACAGGTACGCGAGGTGCTTGTTGGCGAAGTTGCCGACGGTGCCGGCGGGGAACTGCTCGTCCCAGCCGACGTTGGCCGGGAAGGCCATGTTGGGGGTGAGGTTGGAGGTGGGGAAATCGTTCCACACGCGGTTCTGAACGTTCACGCCGTTCACCGTCGTGATATCACCGGCGACCGCCGCGCCCGCGAAGAGCGCCAGCGCGCCAATACCAACCACAAAGCGAGTCTTCATGTCTTTCTCCTCCCCGCGCGTTTCGGCACGGTTGTCTGGTCTCTCACAGGAAAAGCCCGAACATTCGAGGCCCCCTGCAAACGCTTACATTCTGCACGAACTCGGTAGGTCTGTCAATCCGGTGAGGGCATTCCCCCGCAGAAATCGCTTACATCCGGTGTTTCCCCCGGGGTGAACCGATCGGCTCGTACCGGACTACTTTGGCTTGATTTTCAGCCGTTCCATCCCGGCCCGGACCGCCGGATGGTCCTGGAAAACCCGCCAAATCAGCCCCGTTCTGGCGTTTTCGATGGCCAGGAGCAGCGGGCCCTGATCGATAGCGATGTAGTCGGGCGCGACCCAGGGCTCGGCCCTGTTGCCCGACCCGTTGCGCAGATTGAACGCGTCGAGAAAGCCGTACCCGCCGGCGGCGACATCGCGCCACACCAGCGGGCGGGCGTCGGCGCCCTTGAGATCGCGGTAGTACCGGAGGGCGGCCAAGGGAGCCGCCTTGTCGAACATGATGCAGGAGCCCGCGGCGTAGGGGGCGACGGTGCCGTCGCCCCACTTGTCCTTGGCGCGGTACGTCGGGAAGTCGAGCTCGGGGCGTGCGCCGGGCGTGTCGAGGGGCGTGGGGAAGAGCCCCGGGACGGCGTAGCCGTGGGCCGCGTCGGAGGCGCTCAGCCCCCACGCGTCGCGCGAGAGCGTGGGCGTGCGCTCGGGGTTGAGGGCGGCCTTGTCGATGTGGAGCTGCATGTGTCGGCGGGAGTTCTCCCACCAGTCGACGCGGGCGCGGTGCTCGACGCCCAGCGCGAGCGGATCGTCGGGGCCCCAGTGGACGTAGGGCATCCAGCAGTGCGCGAAGAAGGCGGTGAAGAGCGCGCCGGACCAGGGGAAGAAGACGAGAGGTCGCCCGTCGGGCGCCACGCCCAGCCCGCGCCGGAGCTTGTAGTACATCGCCGGGTCGAGGCGGTGCGCGTCATCGGGGGCGCACACGGCGAGGAAGGTGGTGAGGCGGTGCTCGTCGCCCGAGTCGATCCAACCGAAGGGGAGGATGGTGCCCTCGCCCGTGGGTTGGCGAGGATCATTGGGTTTCCAGCCGAGGCTCAGGAAGCCTTTTTCGTGGGGTTTTTCGGTGCCCGGGAGGGTGAAGGCGGTCCAGTCGGCGTCGGCGAAGAGCCGATCGGCGGCGCGCTGGACGTCTCCCCCGAAGTACTGCGAGACGGTGAGGACTCCCGCGAAGAGGAGCGCGGAGTCGACGGTGCTGACGACGTCCTCGATCTTGGTGTCGGGGTGCTCGCCGGAGTCGCCGTCGATGAAGTGGTAGAACATCCCGTGCTTGCGGAGGTTCTTGCCCGAGGCGAGCGCCCTCAGGATGCGGAGGGTCCGGTCGTGGGCGTCTTGGCGGGTGACGTATCCGCGTTCGACGCCGACGACGAAGGCGGAGAGCTGGAAGCCCACGCCGGCGACGGAGACGGTGGCGATGCTGGAGCGGTCGGGGATCATGCCCGTCGCGGTCTGGCCGTGCGGGCCCTTGGCGTCCCAGAAGTAGGAGAAGCAGGCGTGCTGGATCTCGTCGAGGAGACGCTGCTCGTCGGCGGAGAACCGGAAAGGCGGACGGGGCGTGGCGGGGTCTGCCTGGATGGAAACAGGGCCGACCGGCGCGGACGCGGAGGTGGTCGGCGGCGCGGCCGGCGGCTCGGTGGTGAGGGCCTGCGGGGAGTTCTGGCAGGCGGCGAGGGCCGGGACGGCGAGGGCGAGGAGTGTGATGTGGGACGGTGTGGGCACAAGAATCTCCGGTGTTGACCGATAAGAAAACGCTTTCAGTATACTGTGGGCGGGCGTCCGACGCGTGCGAGCACGAGTTGGG
Organism: uncultured Phycisphaeraceae bacterium; assembly: GCA_964614075.1. Classification (GTDB taxonomy): domain Bacteria; phylum Planctomycetota; class Phycisphaerae; order Phycisphaerales; family UBA1924. Next base: position 24,688 of record CAZTJZ010000007.1, on the reverse strand, counting down.
GTGTTGAGGAGTGGGATCATGGGCCGGGTCCGGTACGATGTCCGCGTGCTGAAGAGTTCACGCAACTCGGGGCGGGCGTCGGTGTCGATCGAGGACGTCGCGAGCGCGGCGAGCGTGTCGATCGCGACGGTGAGCCGGGTTCTGAACAACCCCGGGCTGGTGTCGGCGACGACGTCGGCGCGGGTGCAGGACGCGATCAAGAAGCTGGGGTACGTGCCCAACCCGTTCGCGAAGGGGTTGATCACGCGGGCGAGCCGGGTGCTGGGGATCGCCCTGCCGGACATCCACGGGGAGTTCTATTCGGAGCTGTTGCGCGGCGCGGACGGGGCGGCGCGGCAGCGCGGATATCACCTGCTGGTGAGCAGCGAACACTCGGCGAAGGACGGGGAGGTGGGCGCGGGGCGGAACCTGGCGTTCGGGCTGGTGGACGGGCTGGCGGTGATGATCACCGAGCCCAACGACCGACTGTGGCGTGAGGCGCGGGAGCTGGAGCTGCCCGTGGTGATCATGGACCTTGAGGTGAACGAGCCGGGCGTGGACTGCGTGCTCATCGACAACGCGTCGGGGACGCGCGAGGCGGTGGAGCACCTTCTGGACGGGACGCCGGCGGACAAGCTGTACTTTGTGGGCGGGCCGCGGCACAACTTCGACAGCCAGAAGCGCGCCGACGTGTTCGCGTCGGTCTTGCGTCAGGCGCGGCACGAGCCCAAGCGCGAGCAGATCTCCTTCGGGGAGTACAGCGTCAAGTGGGGATACGACTGGGGACGCCAGGCGTTCGGGAGCTCGAGCGCGGGCGGCGGGGGTCTGCGGTGGATCGGGGTGATGGCGGGGAACGACGAGATCGCGATGGGCGTGATGCACGCGGCGGTGGAGAGCGGGCTCAACGTGCCGGGCGACGTGCGGGTGGTGGGGTTCGACGGGACGCGATTGTCGTCCCTGGTGCGCCCCGGGCTGTCGACGGTTCGCGTGCCGATGGACGACGCGGGGGCGGCGGGGATCAGCCTGCTCATCAAGCGCGTGGAGGAGCCGGACCGCGTTCGCGAGACCATGAGGCTCCCGACGAAGCTGGTGGTGCGGGAGAGCAGCCGCAAGAAGTCGTGAGCGGGCCGGGCTTTTCACCGGCGGAGCAGGAAGGCGCGGCGTTCGGGTTCACCCCTCGCCGTCCGGGAGGTGTCGCGTGGCGGACCTGACGATTCGGGGCTTTCAGGGGCTGATCCGCGAGAAGTACTTCGCGACGGATTCGGCGCGGGGGACGGCGGGGACGTTCTTGTGGCTGATGGAAGAGGTGGGCGAGCTGGCGACGGCGCTGCAGAACAACGCGCCCGGGAAGTCGCCGACAGCTGAGGAGCGGGCGAACCTGGGGGAAGAGTTCGCGGATGTGATCGCGTGGCTCACGACGCTCGCGAATATCAACGGGGTGGACCTGGAGCGGGCGCTGGAGAAGTACACGAAGGCGGGGAGGGTGGAGGGTGTGAAGGATTAGCGGCGTCGAAATGTAGAAGAAGAGGAAGGAGAGGTTTGTAGACACAGGCGGGACGCCTGTGCCACGAGGGCGGGAAGTCCGAACCTCTGCTGCGGGTTACGCGAGGGCGACGCGGAGCAGGGACTCGACGACGAGCGCCACGAGCAGGATCGGGAGCTGGATGACCGACCCGATGAAGAGTGATCGGGCGTCGGCGCGGTCGCGGGTCTTGCAGAGCGTCCAGGCGCGCTTGGCGAACACGCCGCCCGTGATGAGGGCGACAAGCCCGTAGGGCCAGGACACGTAGGTGGGCATGAGGACGATCGGGGCCAGGGTGATGGGGATGAGCAGCGCGGTCCAGAAGGCGATGGCGCGGCTGGTGCGTTCGCCCGTGGGGTCGAGGACGGGCAGGACGCGGTAGCCGCCTTTTTCGTAGTCGTCGCGGTACATCCAGGCGATGGCGAGGAAGTGCGGCATCTGCCAGACGAACATGAGGGAGAAGAGGATGAGCCCGCCCCAGGCCCCGCCCGAGCCCGAGACTGAGCCCGAGACTGAGCCCATGGGATCGAAGACGGCGAGGGTCGGGTCGTTCGAGACGGCGGTCCAGCCGATGAGCGGCGGGAGCGCGCCGGGGATCGCGCCCACGAGCGTGGAGAGCGTGGTCCTGGGCTTGAGCGGGGTGTAGGCGAGCACGTAGACGAGGACGCAGATGGCCGAGAGCGTGGCGGGCCAGTGGGTCGGGAGGACCAAGAGGAGCCCCACACCGAGGATCGAGAGCAGGATGCCGATGAAGAGGACGGCGTTGGGGGTGACGCGCTGCTGGGGGAGCGGGCGGCCGCAGGTGCGGCGCATGCAGGCGTCGCGGTCGCGCTCCATCCACTGGTTGATGGCGTTGGCGCCGGCGGCGGAGAGGGCCGTGCCCAGCATGCACACCAGGGCGGAGAAGACGAGTTCGCGTGTGGCCCAGCGGAGGGGCGCGGCGGCGAGGGCGAAGCCGACCATCGAGGTGATGGTGACGAGGCGCACGATCGCGGGCTTGGTCGTCTCGACGAGGCTGGCGACGAGCCCTCGGGAGGAGGGCGGGGCGATGGGTCGGGATGGGGCGTGGGCGTGCAACACAGGAGTTCCAGTGGAGCGGGGATAGTAGGAATGCCGCGGGGAATGCGGGCGTGGGGATCGAGGCAAGGTGGAAGGGAAGAGGAGAAGAAGAAGTACAAAGGCGGGACGCCAGAGCCACGAGAGGACGCTGGGCGTGCGATCAGGGCGCCGGGGGCGGGACGGTGATGTCGGCCCAGACGGGGAAGTGGTCGCTGGGGAAGGCTTCGTGCGGGGATCGCCACACGCCGCTGGAGGTCTGGTCGAGGTCGGTGAGGACGTAATCGACGCGGAGCTTGAAGCGTGAGGTGTCGTCCTGGTCCAGGCCCGGGATGGTGATGTCGGAGCTCGGCGCGGGGTGCTTCTTGAGGCGCGGGTTGGCGAGGAGCATCTTCATGGGGTTCTTGAAGCTGTCGCCCTCGTCGGGGTCGGCGTTCAAGTCTCCCAGGATGACGAAGGGCGTGCGCGCCGGGAGGCCGCCGGTCTTGTTGCGGTCGTCGACGATCCAGGGCTGGTCGTCGAGATAGTCGGCCCAGAAGCGGATCTCGTCGTGGTTTCGTTTTTTGTTGCGCTGCTCGGGCCCGTCGAAGGCCGGGGGCGTGGGATGGCTGCACAGGACGTGGAGGGTGGCGCCGTTGGTGAGCTTGACGGGGACGTCCCAGTGGCTCTTGCTGCTGAGGCGGGCGAGCTTGAGCTCCTCGTCGGAGTACCAGGGCTTGTTCTGCGCGTCGGTGGGGAGGAACGCGCCGGGCACGTAGTCCCAGGGGAGGAGGCGGAAGGTGCGAGCGCCGGCCTCGTCGATGGTGAGGCGCTCATCGACGAGGAGGGCCATGGCGTACTGGCCCGGGAACGTGCCGAAGCCCCAGCAGTCGTTGCCGAACTTCCGGGCGGTGTCGGAGGGAGTCTCGTTGGGCTTGGGGGCTGGCGGGGGCTGGGAGACGATCGTGCCGTCGTTGTCGAGGTCAAAGCCGCTGGGCATGCCGGTGTTGGTGGCCTGCATGAAGGCCTTGAGCCTGAGGGGTTCGAGCCCCTGGGCCTGGGGCTTGGAGAGATAGTGCTCGATGAATCGGCGGGCGTTCTGGCCCGGCGCGGCGTCGGGGGTCGTGGCGAGGCCCGGAGCGCCGGGGAGGTCATAGGCGATCTCGTTGATGAGGATGATGTTGGGGCGGAGGCGCTGGATGACCTCGGCGAGGCGCTTGACGCGCGGGGCGTCGTCGCGGGCGAGGTCCTCGCTGCGGAGATCCTCGACGTTGAAGGTGGCGACGCGGAGGGTGAGCGGGGCGGGCTGGGCCAGGAGAACCAACGCCAGGGCGTGGAGCAGCATGGGGGATGATATTGGACCGGACGGGGCACGACGTGCCGAAGGCCGGGATCAGCACCCGGAGGCGTAGCGTGAGATGAAGAAGACGATGTCCTCGACGGTGACCGCGCCGTCGAGGGTTCCGGTGAAGCTCCCGTCGTCGACATCGGCGGCGAGGCTCCCGCTGGCGAAGGCGTTCATGTAGAAGACGAAGTCCTCGACGGTGACGCCGCCGTCGCGGGCGCCCGTGCCCGTGCCGTCGTCCACGTCGGCGGGGCACGCGGCCCCCCCCACCACCGCGGAGCGGCTCGCGACCTCGCCGCAGGAGTTCGTGACGACCACGTCGTACACGCCGGCATCGCCGGATTGGTACCCCCGGATGGCGAGGGTGGGCCCGTTGACCCCCAGGAACCTCGGGAGGTTGGCGGGGATGGGCGAGCCGAAGCGTCGCCACTGGAAGTACAGGGGCTCGGCCCCGTTCACGTCCACGTGCAGCACGACGGTGGCGCCGGGCTGGCCCGGCTGGTCCGACGGTTGACGCGTGATCTCGGGCGCGTCGGTGATGTCCTGCTCCCAGGTGTCGTAGAGGAACCGTGTCTGGGCGGTGAACCCGCCGAAGAGCACGGCGCGCCCGCGGCGAGAGTCAAAGACGATGTCGGCGGAGTCGCGTCCGAGCGTGGCGAGGTTGGAGACCTCGTCCCACGCCGAGCCGTTCCACTCCCAGGCGTCGGCGAAGCGCACGTTGGCGCGGCGTCCGCCCAGGAGCATGATGCGTCCGCGCTTGGCGTTGAAGGTCATGGAGTGATGGAATCGAGCGGCGGGCCCGGTGACGGCGGTGCGCGTCCAGGTCGTTCCGTTCCACTCCCAGGTGTCCTGGAGGTAGTCCTTGGAGGGCTCGGGCGTGCCGTAGCCCCCGAAGAGGACGGTGGTGTGGTGGATCTCGTCGTAGGCGAGGGCGTGGGCGTATCGGAAGGGCGGGCCGACACGCGTGACGCGCGTCCAGGTGGCGCCGTCCCACTCCCAGGTGTCCTGGTCACGCGGGCCGTTGACCGTGAGCCCGCCGAAGAGCACGACGCGCTGGCGTGCGGCGTCGTAGGCCATGGCGTGGAGATAGCGAGCCGGGGGCCCGCCGGTGCTGCGCTGGGTCCAGGTCCGCCCGTCCCACTCCCAGGTGTCCCCGAGCATATCGAGGCGTGTGGGGGCGTTGACCGCCCCGCCGAAGAGCACCACGCGCTGGCGCGCGCTGTCGTAGACCATGGCGCTGTAGAACCGCTTTGACGGGGCGATGGTGGCGTTGGCGGGTTCCCAGTCCGTGCCGTTCCAGAGCCAGGTGTCTCCCATGGCTTCTTGGTTGGCGCTGGCCTCGCGGTACCCGCCGAAGAGCACGGCGCGCCCTCGTGCGGCGTCGTAGGCCATGGTGTGGGCGGCGCGAGCGCCGGGCCCGAAGGTCGACCTCGGCGACCACTGCGCGCAGTCCTGCGCGTGGGCGACCGCCGCCGCGAACACCCCGATCCATCCCAGGACTCTCCCCCAGGCCGCACTCCGTTGTGGCACTCGCTGAATCCTCCGATTCCCCACGAACGTCCGTGGACCGGGCGACGGAATGGCACAACGCCACCGTCCGGATACCCGGTCAGGTCGCCAACCACGTGCCCCCCGGCACGCCCCCTGCACGTTGTCCCCATCGAGATCCGCGGTCCCCCCGGCCGGCCCTTTCAGTCCCAGCCTGTCTCGACCGCGAACGAGTTCAACCCCTCACAGCTTCCGATGCGGGCGGAATCTAGCGGATGGCGGCCGCCCAGTCAACGGTTATGGGCCAAATCTGCCCGGTGGTTTCCCTTGATGTTTGGGATTTGCAAGCAGAAATCTGGGAATTACCGCCCGATTGGGTGAGAGGCAAGACGAGCGGCGCCGCACGCGGCGTGGAAGTCCGAGGTGCCGGCGCGGAGGGTCCAGCCGAGCCGGGCGAGGGGTGTGAGGGCGTCTTGCACGGCGGATCGGAGGGCGTGGACTTGGCTGGCGAGGCGCACGCCGACGCCGCCGAGCAGTCGGATGTGGTCGGGGCGGTAGATGGCGGTGGCGATGCGGAGGGCGCGGACGAGCGCGGTGAAGGGTGGCTCGCCGGGCTGGATTCTGGCGGGGAGCTGGTGGTCTGGGGCGGCGTAGCGAGCGCGGAGGGCGTGGAGCCCGAGGTAGGCTTCGAGGCTGCCCCGTGTGCCGTCGGGAGCGACTGGGGCGGGCTCGTGGACGGTGACGTCGATCTGGCCCAGGTGCCCCGGGGAGCGTCCGGAGACGAGGAGGGGTTCGCCGTTGTCCAGGACGCAGGCGCCGACGCCAGTGCCCAGGGAGAGGGCGAGGAGGCGTCCAGAGAGTTGCTCGTTGCGGCGTTCTTCGTGCCAGAGGTCGAAGGCCGCGGCGTGGGCGTCGGTGACGATCCGGGGCGCGGGGAGATCCGGGGCGATGGCGTGGGCGAGGGTCTCGAGCGGGAGCCCCACGATTCCTGGGAGGTTTGCGGCGAAGGTGATGGTGCCGCTGGCGGGGTCGAAGAGGCCCGGGGCGCAGAGCCCGACGGCGTCGGGGCGGGGCATGGCTTGGAGGGGCGCGGCGTGGGCGAGGGCGGCGCGCAACTGATCGGCGTTGGGTCGCGAGTACGGCGGGCTTTGACCGGTCGCGATGGTCTGGCCGTCGCGGAGCAGGGCGGTTTTGACGCTCGTGCCGCCAATGTCGATCCCGAGAGCGAGCATGCGCGAGGATAGCGGAGGCGGGGCGTGGGTGGTGATGGTTGGCGGGACAGGTGGTGCGTCGTGGATGTGAGGTTTTTGCAGAACCCAGAAGAAGAAGAAGAAGAAGAAGAAGAAGAAGGTAGACACAGGCGGGACGCCTGTGCCACGAGATGAGGTTGGGCACCGAAACGGTCTCCAAGGTGTTACGGACCGGTTACGGCGCCGGGGGGTCAAGGTGCGTTCTACTTGTGTGGGCCTTTGTGCGCTTGGTGGGTTCACCGGGGCACGGGCAAGGAGATCTCGCATGGCACGCAGGGCGTTGTCGGTCATGGCGGCGGCGGCACTGATGTTGGGCGTCCCGGGCGTGGGCGGGCTCGCTCTGGCGCAACGGGCGGAGGTTCATCATCATCACATTCTCGTGCCGCAGGTGCGGAGAAGGCCGGCGCCGGAGCGTCCGGTATTCGTGAGCGTGGTGAACGCGCGGGTCTCGATCGTGGAGCAGGTGGCGACGACGGAGCTGGAGCTGACGCTGCGCAACGACGCGGACCGCCCGCAGGAGGCCCAGATCCTGCTGCCGGTGCCGGACGGAGTGACGGTGCGGTCGCTGCAGTACGACGGCGTGGGCCCGGAGCCCATCGCGAAGGTGCTGGCGCGAGAGGAGGCGAGGCGGATCTACGAGTCGATCGTGGCGAGCATGCGTGACCCGGCGCTGGTGGAGTTCGCGGGGTTCAATCTGATCCGGACGAGCGTGTTCCCGGTGCCGGCGCGGGGCGAGCAGAAGCTGCGGCTGACGTACGAGCAGGTGCTGACGATGGACGGGCATCGTGTGGACTACTGGCTCCCGCGGAGCGAGTCGCTGGGCGCCGGGGAGACGCGGTGGAGCATCCAGGCCGACATCCACGCGAAGAAGGGCGTGGCGACGGTGTATTCCCCGAGCCACGACGTGGACGTGCAGCGCCGGGGCGCGGGGCGGGTGAGCGTGAGGGCGCTCTCGAGCGCGGGCGGGATGGATCGCGGGTCGTTCCGCCTCTCGTACGTGGTGGACGAGGGCGGGGAGGCGATGAGCGCGACGGTTCTGGCGTACCCGGATCCGTCGGTGTCGGCGCGGGGCGGGGGGTATTTCCTGGTGCTCGCGGGCGTTGGGGACCGCGGGCGGGCGGGCGTGGACGCGAAGCGCGAGGTCGTGCTGGTGCTGGACCGTTCGGGCTCGATGCGCGGGGAGAAGATGGCGCAGGCCAAGGCGGCGGCGCTGCAGATCGTGGAGGGTCTCCGCGAGGGCGAGTTCTTCAACATCATCGACTATTCGGACTCGGTGTCGTCGTTCCGTGAGCGGGCGGTGGAGAAGACCGAGGCGTCAGCGCGAGAGGCGCGCGAGTACATCGGGGAGATCGTGGCGAACGGGGGGACGAACATCCACGACGCGCTGTTGGAGGCGCTGCGTCCCGCGCCGGCGGCGCCGGTGGCGATGGTGCTGTTCCTGACCGACGGTCTGCCCACGATCGGCGAGCGGAGCGAGGCGAAGATCCGCGAGGCGGTCGCGAAGGCCAACGCGCACGACCGGCGGATCTTCACGTTCGGGGTGGGGTTTGACGTGAACTCGCCGCTGCTCTCGGCGGTGGCGAAGCAGTCGCGCGGGGCGACGACGTTCGTGCTGCCGCAGGAGGACGTGGAGGTGAAGGTGTCGCAGGTGTACCGGCGGCTGAGCGGGCCGGTGTTGGTGCGGCCGAAGTTGATGGGCGGGGGCACGACGCGCGAGCTCATGCCCGCCGAGCTGCCCGACGTGTTCGAGGGGGACCAGCTTGTCGTGCTCGGGCGGTACGTGGGCGAGGAGGCGTGCGATCTGCGGATCACGGGGACGGCAGCGGGGAAAGACGGGGGTACGCGCGAGATCCGGGTGAGGCTCGACCCCGGCGCGGCGACGGCACGGAACGGGTTTGTCGCGAGGCTGTGGGCGAGCTCCAAGATCGCGATGATGCTCGAGGAGATCCGCGAGGCGGGCGCGGAGGGTGGAGGCGCGGGGGTGGGCGAGGCCCGGATGAAGGAGCTCGTCGACGAGGTGGTGCGGCTGTCGACGCGGTTCGGGATCCTGACCGAGTACACGGCGTTCCTGGCGACCGAGCCCGTGGGTGGTCCGCCCGTGGGGTTGTCGGCGGCACCGGGAAGGGCGCTGGACGAGGTCTCCCGGAAGGTCGCGGCGGTGCGGTCGGGGTCGGGCGCGGTGAACCAGGAGAGCAATCTCGGGAAGATGAAGGACGCGAGGAGTCCGGCGCAGACCGCCGGGGCGACGCAGTGGTACTTCGACGACAAGATGCAGCGTCGCGAGGCGACGGCGATGCAGAACGTCGCGGACCGGACGCTGTTCCAGCGCGGGAATCGCTGGGTGGATTCGAGGATCCTGGACCGGGAGAACGACGCGCCGGACCGGGTCGTGGAGTTCGCGAGCGAGGCCTACAACACGCTGGTGCAGCAGCTCGCGGCGGAGAATCGCCAGGGTCTGTTGGCGCTGGGGGGCGAGGTGTATCTGGAGGTCGGGAAGGAGCGGGTGCTTGTGAAGGGCCCGTAGGGTTCGGGTCGATGGAGCGCCGGGAGGAACACGCCGTGCCGCTGGGACGAGTGCTGGTGGTGGAGGATGACGGGGCGATCCGCCGCGGGCTTCTGGACGCGCTGACGTTCAGCGGGTACACGACGCTCGAGGCGGGGGACGGGAAGAGCGGGCTGGACCTGGCGCTGGGGTCCGAGGTGGACCTGGTGCTGCTGGACATCCTGATGCCCAAGCTGGACGGGTTCGGGGTCTTGCGGGAGGTGCGCCGGGCCAAGCCGACGCTTCCGGTGATCGTGCTGACGGCCAAGGGCGAGGAGGCGGACCGCGTGCGCGGGCTGCGGGGCGGCGCGGATGATTATGTGGTGAAGCCGTTCAGCGTGAAGGAGTTGCTGGCGCGCGTGGAGGCGGTGTTGCGGCGATCGGCGGAGCGTCCGGTGGGGGTGAAGAACCTCCGGCTCGCGGGGCGCACGATTGATCTTGAGCGGCGGGAGGTGACGCTCGCGGGGGGCGAGCGGGTGCAGCTCTCGGAGCGTGAGGCGGGGTTGTTGTTGTACCTGGCGACGAACCCGGGGCGGGCGGTGTCGCGGGATGAGCTGCTGGAGCGCGTGTGGGGGCTGGACCCTCGGGGCGTGCAGACGCGGACGGTGGACATGGCGGTGGCGCGAGTTCGTGAGGCGCTGGGCGATGACTCGCAGGACCCCAAGGTCATCGTGACGGTGCGGGCGAAGGGGTACATGCTGGCGGCGGGTGAGACGGCAGCAGGTGAGACGGCGGGGGGTGGGCTGTCGTGAGGAACCGCCACGGAACACTGGTGGTGTTCGTGCTGTGCCTGCTGGCGGTGGTGGTCGCGCTGGCGTGGGTGACGCGGCATGCGCTGCGGCTGGAGCGTGGGGAGCAGGTGGCGCAGAGCCGGGCGAAGCACCAGGAATCGCTGCGGTTGGCGCTGTGGCGGATGGACACGATCGTGGCGGCGTTTTTGGCGCGGGAGTCGGCGCGGCCTTACTTCGAGTACAGGCCGTATTACCCGGCGGACCGGGCGTACACGCGGATGTGGGAGGAAGTTTTGCCGGGGGAGGTTCTGGTGGCGTCGCCGCTGCTGTCGGGGGGCGACCCTCTGGTGAAGCTGTACTTTGAGCAGACGCCGGACGGGCGGGTGGTCTCGCCGCAGGCGCCGTCGGATGCCCTGCGCAAGCTCGCGGAGGTGGCGGCGCAGAAGGACGATTTGGACCTTGCGTGGCGCCGGCGCGACGAGATCGCGAAGCTGCTGAGCAATACTGTGGACGCGGAGCGGATGCCCGGCGGGGAGGATGGGGCCGAGCCGCTCTCGGCGGGGGCGGCGGATGAACCGCAGACGACCGGGCGGTTGCACGCGGACCCGACGGCGCAGGTCATGGATCAGTCGCGCGAGGAGTACCGCGCGCGCCAGGAGGCCACGCAGACGGCGGCGAATCGCGGGCCGGCGACCTCGCCGAGCAAGCGTGTGAGCGGCGGCAAGGAAAACGACGGGAAGGAGGCGGGCGGCAAGGGGGCCGACGCGCTGGAGAAGAGCAAGGCGCCGCCCTCCGAGGCCAAGCGCGATCAGCCGTACGACAAGAACGAGCAAGAGGTTCGAGCCGAGAAGCCGGCCTCGCCCGCGGCGACACCGGCGCCGGGCTCTCTTGCGAGCCAGAAATCGGCTCCGGTGACCAAGTCCGTGCCCGCCCGGGCGGAACCGAACGCCTCGCCCAAGGACAGGACGCTCGCTCGGGAGGGCACGGGCGACGCCCGGGCGCCCGTGCCGGCGGATGCGGAGGGCAAGAAGGAGCCCTCGCGGGATGAGGTGGACGCGGGGATGATCGGGATGGTCGTGGGCGGGACGCTGGAGCCGACGCCCCCGCCGTCGAACCCGCTGACGCGGGAGGAATCGGTAGAGGTGGGTCATTTTTCGGCGCGGTGGGTGGTGGACACGTCGGCGCCGGAGCTGGTGTACACGCGCGGGGTGCGGATCGGGGAGCTGGCGTCGCAGCAGGGGATGTGGCTGGACTGGAACGCGCTGCGTGGCGAGCTGATCCGCGGGGTGCGTGATATTTTTCCGGAGAGCGACGTTCGCGCGGCGCTGACCAGCGACGCGGACCCCAAGGCGGATCTGGGTCGGCGGCTGGCGTCGGTGCCGGCGGACCTGGTGGTGGCGGACCCGCCCTTGCCCGCGGCGCCGGGGTGGTCGCCGACGCGGACGACGCTGCTGATCACGTGGGTGGGCGTGCTGAGCGGGTTCGCGGCGATCGCGTTCTCGCTGCGGACAGCGACGGATCTGGCGGAGCGTCGCGGGCGGTTTGTGTCGGCGGTGACGCACGAGCTGCGCACGCCGCTGACGACGTTCTGCATGTACTCGCAGATGCTGGCGGACAAGATGGTGCCCGAGGGGGAGGCGACGCAGCGGTATCACTCGACGCTGCGTCAGGAGAGCGAGCGCCTGGCGGGGATCGTGGAGAGCGTGCTGGAGTACGCACGGCTGGGGCGTCGCCAGGACGACGGGCGGGTGGCGTGCGAGCCGCTGAGCGTGGGCGAGTTGTTCGAGAAGCTCGAGCCGGTGCTGCGCCGCAGGGCCACGCAGAGCGGGATGGAGCTGGTCGTGGAGAGCCGGGGGCCCACGGACCGGTCGCTGCGAACCGACCCGGGGACGATCGAGCGGATCTTGTTCAATCTTGTGGACAACGCGTGCAAGTACGCGAGCGCCTCGCCCGACAAGCGGATCCACCTGGGGATCACGGTGCGCGACGGCGTGGCGGAGTTCCGGGTGAGCGACCACGGGCCGGGGATTGAGGCGGGCGAGCGAGCGAGCGTCTTTCAGGCTTTTTTCCGGGGGACGCGTCATTCGCACGGCTCGATCCCCGGGCTGGGGCTGGGGCTCGCGCTGGCGCAGGGGCTGGCGCGGGACGTGCGCGGGTCGCTGCGCCTGGTCGACGCGTCGCGTGCGGAGTTTGTGCTGAGCCTGCCGCTGAGCTGACTGGCTTGGACTTACGGGCTTGGACATACGGGGTTGGGGTGGCGGGCTTGGGGCTGACGCGGGATCGAGAAACCGGGTATCCTGTCACCTCGCCGACCCGGGGTATTGAGGGCGTCGGCGTCAGGAGACGAGCTCGTGCATACATCCCGGATTCTCGCGTCGGCCGCGGTCGGACTCTTCGGCGGCACGGTGTTGGCCCAGTCGCCGGGCATGCTGCGCTATCCCGACGTGAGCGCGACGCACGTGTGCTTCGTGTACGCCAACGACCTGTGGATCGCGCCCAAGGGCGGCGGGACGGCCTCGCCTCTGGCCAGCCCGCCCGGGATGGAGTCGCTCCCGCGGTTCAGCCCCGACGGGAAGCAGCTGGCGTTCGTCGGGAACTATGACGGGAACCGGGACATCTACGTGATGGACGTGACGCCCGGCGCGATCCCTCGGCGGATCACGCATCACCCCGCGGGCGAGAGCTTGTGCGACTGGAGCCCGGACGGGAAGAAGCTCTTGTTCTTCACCAACGGGCTGTCGGTGATGCCGCGTCAGACGCGGCTGTTCACGGTGGGGAGCGAGGGGGGGATGCCCGAGGCGTTGCCCATGCCGTACGCGGGCTTTGGGGCGTTCAGCCCGGACGGGAACAGCGTGGTGTTCAACCCGCTGTCGATCGACACGCGGACGTGGAAGCGGTACCGGGGCGGGATGGCGCCGGACGTGTGGATCCTGGATCTTGCGACGAAGAAGTCACGCCAGATCACGGACTGGGAGGGGACGGACACGCTGCCCATGTGGCACGGCGGGACGATCTACTACCTATCGGACAAGGGCCCGGAGCACCGCCTGAACATCTGGGGGTTTGGCGTGGGCGACGGGACGCACACGCAGATCACGGCGTTTGCGCAGGACGACGTGCGCTGGCCGTCGCTGGGCCCCGGGGGCGCCGGCGAGGGCGAGATCGTGTTCCAGCTGGGCTCGCAGTTGCGGATCCTGAGCCTGGGGACGCGCGAGTCGCGCGAGGTGGCGATTGTGGTCCCCGGCGCGCGGGGGACGCTGAAGCCCCGGCGTGTCGATGCGTCGAAGTTCATCCAGAGCAGCGATGTCTCCCCCACCGCCAAGCGGATCGCGCTGGGCGCCCGGGGGGATCTGTGGTCGCTGCCCGCGAAGGAGGGCGTGGTGCGGAACCTGACGCGCACGCCCGGGGTTGCCGAGCGTTCGGCGGCGTGGTCGCCCGACGGGCGGCTGTTCGCGTACTTCTCGGATGAGTCGGGGGACTATGAGCTGTGGGTGCGGGCGTCGGACGCGCGGAAGAAGGAGAGCGACGACGAGAAGGACGCGAAGGACGAGGGGGCCAAGGACGACGCAGCCAAGGACGAAGCAGCCAAGGACGAGGAGGCGCCGCCGGCCGCTCCCCGCAAGCTGACAAGCATGGGCCCGGGGTTCCGGGACGGGATCGTGTGGTCGCCCGATTCCAAGTTTGTAACGTTCACCGACCAGACGAACCGGCTGTGGCTGGTGGAGATCGCGGGCGGGACGGTGAAGGAGATCGATCACGACCGGACGTGGGGCGGCGTGCCGCAGCACTCGTGGTCGCACGACTCGGGGTGGGTGGCGTACACGCGCGCCGACGAGGCGACGCTGATCTCGTGCGTGTGGCTGTACCGGGTCGAGACGGGGGAGAAGACGCGGGTGACGAGCCCGATGTTCGCGCACACGCTCCCGGTGTTCTCGCGTGACGGGAAGTATCTGTACGCGTCGGCGGCGCGGAACGTGGGCGACCCCAAGTACAGCGACCTTGACAGCTCGTTCATTTACGCCGACGTGGAGCAGATCGTGGCGTTCCCGCTGCGGGGGAAGACCAAGTCGCCTTGGGCGACCAAGAGCGACGAGGAAGAGCCCAAGAAGCCCGAGAAGAAGGACGACGACAAGAAGAACGGCGGCGAGAAGAAGGACGCCGAGAAGAAGGATGGAGAGAAAACCGACGACGCGAAGAAGCCCGAGGAGGGCGGGGAGAAGAAGAGCGACGACGCCAAGAAGGACGAGAAGAAGGGCGAGAAGGGCCCGAAGAAGGTCGAGATCGATCTCGACGGGCTGGAGTCGCGGGCGGTGATCTCGCCCATCGCAACGGGCACGTTCCGCCAGCTCGACGTGGCGCACGACGGGAAGCTGATCTATGTCCGGGCGGCGGCGCGGGGGCTGGATCAGAAGCCCGCGATCAAGATCTTTGACCCCAAGGACGACAAGAAGGAGGAGAAGACGATCGTCGACGACGCGGGCGGGTACTCCCTCTCCGCGGACGGGAAGAAGCTGCTGGTCTCCAAGGACGGCGGGTTCACGCTGTACGAGGCGGAGTCGGGCGGGGGCAAGTCGCAGAAGGTGTCGACGGCGGGGATGGATCTCTCGATCGATCCGCGCGAGGAGTGGCGTCAGATCTTCAAGGACGTGTGGCGGTTCTACCGGGACTACTTCTACGAGCCGACGATGCACGGGTGCGACTGGAAGGCGCTGGGGGATCACTACGCCGCGTGGATCGACGACTGCACGTCGCGTGACGACGTGAACTGGGTGATCGCGGAGCTGATCAGCGAGCTGAACATCGGTCACGCGTACGTGACGGGCCCGGGCGACGTGGAGTCGGCGCCGACGGTGTCGGTGGGGATGCTGGGGTGCGACTTTGTGCTGGATCGTTCGGGCGCGACGGCGGCGTACCGGATCGGGACGATCTACCGGGGCGGGGCGTGGGACGCGGACGCGCGCGGGCCGCTCGCCCAGCCGGGGATCGACGTGAAGGAGGGCGACTATCTGCTGGCGGTGGACGGCGTGGGGGTGGATCCGTCGCGTGATCCGTGGGCGGCGTTGCTCGAGAAGGCCGGGCGGGCCGTCACGCTGACGGTGAGCGCGAGCCCGGTGCTCGACTCGTCGGCGCGGGAGATCCTGGTCACGGCGGCGGGGGACGAGGTGGCGGCGCGATATCGCGCGTGGATCGAGAAGAATCGGCGGTACGTGTTCGAGAAGTCCGGGGGGAAGATCGCGTATGTCCACGTGCCCGACACGGGGATCAACGGGCAGAACAACCTGTTCCGCCAGTTCTTCGGGCAGCGGCATCTTCCGGCGATGATCATCGACGAGCGGTGGAACGGCGGCGGGCAGATCCCCCACCGCTTCATCGAGCTGCTCAACCGCCCGGCGACCAACGCGTGGGCGCTGCGGTACTCGAACGAGACGATCTGGCCCCCGGACGCGCACCACGGGCCCAAGGCGATGATGATCAACGGGCAGTCGGGCTCCGGGGGCGACGCGTTTCCGACGTACTTCCGGGCGGCGAAGCTCGGGAAGCTCGTGGGGCGGCGGACCTGGGGCGGGCTCGTGGGGATCACGGGCGTGCCGCGGCTGGTCGACCTCGGGTCGGTGAGCGTGCCCATGTTCGCGTACTACAAGCTCGACGGGAACTGGGGCGTGGAGGGGCACGGCGTGGACCCGGACATCGACGTGCTCGACGACCCCGGGGCGATGCTCGACGGCCAGGACCCTCAGTTGGACGCGACGATCGCGCACCTGATGAAGGAGCTCGAGACCAAGGCGTTCACGATGCCCCCCAGGCCGGCGAGCCCGGACCGCAAGGGCATGGGGATCCCGGAGCGTGATCGATAGTCGAGAGAAGTTCGCCAGCGGTTCGAGGCGGATTCAGACTCACGAGCGAGAAGAAGGAGACACAGGCGGGACGCCTGTGCCACAAGGAAAGACAGAGTTCAGAATCGATCTCTCAGAGCTGGAGGTCCCGGCGGCGGTCTTTCCACGCCGGAAACTTCTCGCGCCAGCGAGTCACCGCGCCGGGGTCGATCTCGACGCTGAGCACGCCCTCGCGGTCGTTCAGTTCGCCCAGAACCTCGCCCGTGGGGGAGACGGCGAGCGAGCCGCCGGCGTATTGGAGGGGCTGCCCGAGTGCGCCGTTGGTGCCGGGCGGGTCGGCGCCGACGCGGTTGACGCCCAGGACGAACGCCTGGTTCTCGATGGCCCGCGCGAGGAGGAGGGCCCGCCAGTGGTGCTGGCGTGCTTTGGGCCAGCAGGCGCCCAGGGCGAACAGCTCGGCGCCGCGGTCGAGCCCGGCGCGGAAGAGCTCGGGGAAGCGCAGGTCGTAGCAGATCGCGGGGCAGACGCGGAGCGGCGACCAGTCGTAGGTGACGATCTCGCGGCCGCCCTCGAAGTTCTGGTGTTCACCGCCGAGCGAGAAGGGATGGATCTTGGCGTACTGGGCGACGAGGCGCGCGGGGGCGGGCGGGGCCGCGCTCACGACGCTCATCACGTTCCTGGCGCGGTTGCTCCCGGGCTCAAAGATGGTCCGCCCGCCCTGCACGGTGACGGCGAAGGTCTCCGCGGTGTCCAGGAGCCATCGGAGCGTGGCGCCCTGATCGCGGGTGCGCGGGGTGTTCATTGAGAACCCGGTGTCGAACATCTCGGGGAGGAGCACGAGGTCGCCCCGATCCGGGCGGGCCGCCTCGATAAGGGACCGGGCCCTGCGGAAACCCGCGGGGGGATCTTCCCAACACAGATCCATCTGGACCAGGTGCGCCTTCACACGCCACTCTAGCGACGACTTTCCCGGGTTGGCGCATCTCGGGGATTGACCCGCCCGTCCGGCGACGGACCGCCGGCGGCCTGGGTCGCCCGTGGTCCAGGCCCCGCGTGTTTTCAACCCCTCCAGACCCCGAATCCGATGGAAAGGAACGCCATGATCGGAGCTGATGGCAAGTGGTGTGTGGGTGCGGTGAAGACGTGCGGTGTGGGACGCGAGGAAGGGGAGCGCATGGTCATGGAAGCCGGGGATGTCGGAACGAAGTCGCGGGGCGTGTCGCGTGGGGCGAGGGCGCTCCCGCGGGTGCTGCTGGCCAGCCGGTCGCCGCGCCGGCGGGCGTTGCTGACGGAGTACGGCGTGCCGCACGACGCGGAGCACCCGGGCTTCGACGACGCGATTCTTCGGCCCACGGGGGTGAGCGCCGAGCAATGGGTGGCGTCGCTGGCGTACCTCAAGGCCTCGGCGGGGGCGGCGATTGCGCGTTCGCGGGGCGGGGGCGTGACGATCGTGCTCGGGGCGGACACGACCTGCGAGAAGAACGGGAAGCTCCTGGGCACTCCCGCGGACGGGCCCGAGGCGCGGGCGATGCTGCGCGAGCTCTCGAACGGGGAGCACCGCGTGCTGACGGGTGTGGCGCTGGTCGAGTCGCGGGACGGCACGCGCGAGGATGTGCGCCATGTGTTCGTGGACAGCGCCACGGTGCGGATGGGGTCTTTGAGCGACGAGCAGATCGACGAGTATGTGGAGTCGGGGGGGTGGCGGGGCAAGGCCGGGGCGTACAACCTGGCTGAGCGCCTGGAGGCCGGCTGGCCGATTGAGTACACCGGAGACCCGACGACGATCATGGGTCTCCCGATGGGCAAGCTCGTGCCGGCCCTGGAGCGACTGATCCCGCCCGACGCTTCTCCTCGCGTGTGATCGCCCGGACGTCCGCATGCCCACGCTCGCTTCTTCGCTCGCCTCGCCCTGGTTGGTGGTCCCCCTGGCGGGGGTGACGCTGGTGGTGGTGGCGGCGCACGTGCTGGCGCTGGGGGCGGCGGGGTCGTCGATGCCGCCCAGCCGTCGGCGGATCCGGACGGCGAGCGGGATGGTGATGATGTTCACGATCCCGCTGCTGGCGTACGCGTTCAGCATCGCGGACGTGAGCGAGGCGCGTCACTGGACGATCTCGTGGATGCTGGCGGCGGGGATGGTCACGATCGTGGTCTTCCTGGCGGGGTTGGACATGCTCAACACGGGGCGGCTGTACCTCGACGAGCGGCGGAAGCTGCGCGAGGAGCTGCGCCGGTCCGGGCGGGAGCGGGCGGGGGTGAGTCTGGAACCGCTCGCGGATTCGCGCGGGACTGGACCGGCGGCCCAAGGCCCCCCATCATCGCCGTCATGATGCGGGCACGCCGCCTTCTCTTCACGCCGAGAACACCCCTGCAGCGCGAGCCGCCTCTGCGCGGGTCGCTCGTGGAGTTTCTGGCGCCGCTGGCGGCGTGGTTCTACGCCCGGGCGATGGCGCGGATCAACCGGCGTTACGACCGGCGCCGGGGTGTGGTGGAGTTCGACCGCCCGGTGATCAGCGTGGGGAATCTGTCCGTGGGCGGGACGGGCAAGACCCCGATGGTCGTGCACCTGGTACGGCTGCTGCGGCGCGAGGGGCATCACCCGGCGGTGGCGATGCGCGGGTACAAGGCCGGGGCGGGGCAGGAGTCCGACGAGGCGCAGACGTACGCGCGGGCGTTTCCCGACCTTCCGCTGGTGGCGCGTGCGGACCGGACCGAGGGGCTGATCGAGCTGTTCGCCACGCCCGAGGGGGAGCGCGTGGACGGCGTGGTGCTCGACGACGGGTTCCAGCACCGCAAGATCTGGCGAGTGCTGGACATCGTGCTCATCGACGCGACGGCGGACCCGTTCGACGACGACCTCCTGCCCCTGGGCTGGCTTCGTGAGCCCGTGGAGAGCCTGTCGCGGGCCGGGGTCATCATGGTGACCCATGCCGAGAGCGCCCGCCCGGAGCAGGTCCTGGCGTTGGTGGAGCGGCTGGGTTCGGCGGCGCCGCACGCGGTCCTGGGGGTGTGCCGACACTCGTGGACGGGGCTGCGGATGTTCTCGGCGGGCGTCGATTCGGAATCGGGGGTCGAGTGGCTGCGGGGCAAGCGCGTGGCGGTCTCGTGCGCGATCGGCAATCCGATGGCGTTTGTGCGCGGCGTGCGTGAGGGCGTGGGGAGTGATCCGCTCGCGATGATGGTGCTCCCGGACCACGACCCCTACGCCCCGTCCACGGTGGGCTCGCTGCTGGGAATGCTCGCCCGGGCCAGGCCCGACGCGCTGGTGGTGACGGACAAGGACTGGTCGAAGCTGCGCGGCGTGGACCCCTCGCGTTGGCCCTGCCCGGTGGTGCGCCCGGTGTTGGCGCTCTCGTTTGACCGGGGCGAGGCGGAGCTGCGCCGGGCTGTGCTCGAGGCGATGAAGCCCGAAGCGTCGGACGACGACGACTGATACCCTTGGTGCTCATGGACCGACTTCTCCACGCGGTGCGTGCCTGGAAGCCATTCACGGCGTTGGTCGTGGGTGATTTCATGCTCGACCAGCACGTCTTCGGCGAGGCCGAACGCCTCTCGGCGGACGCGCCGGTGCCGATCCTCCACGTGCGTCGCCACGAGGAGCGCCCCGGGGGCTCGGCGAACGTGTGCATGGACCTCGTGGCGCTCCGCGCCCGCGTGAGGGCGTTCGGGGTGGTGGGCGACGATGCGACGGGGCGCCAGCTCGGGGACGCGCTCGCGCGCGAGGGCGTGGACGCGTCGAACCTGATCGCGGACCCTTCGCGCCCCACGACGGTCAAGCAGAACCTGATCGGGCTGGCGCAGGCCCGCCACCCGCAGAAGATGTTCCGCGTGGACATCGAGTCGCGCGAGCCCTTGAGTGACCGCGTCGCCGACGCGTTGCTCGCCTCGGTCGAGCGGGCGATGGGGGACGCGGACGTGGTGTGCATCGAGGACTACGCGAAGGGTGTGTGCACGCCCCGGCTGTGCGAGGGCGTCATCGCGGCGGCGAAGCGGCACCGTAAGCCCGTGTTCGTCGATCCCGCGCGGCTGAGCGATTACTCGAGGTACCGGGGCGCGACGACGATGACGCCCAACCGGACGGAGGCCGAGCAGGCCACGGGGCTCAAGACCGACGGCGAGGCGTC
Source organism: uncultured Phycisphaeraceae bacterium (assembly GCA_964614075.1). Lineage (GTDB taxonomy): Bacteria > Planctomycetota > Phycisphaerae > Phycisphaerales > UBA1924. The sequence continues at coordinate 4,841 of CAZTJZ010000007.1, read as the reverse complement.
GATCGCGCACAACTCGGCGCTGGCGGAACGCTTGCTGTCGACGCTTGATCTCGAGGCGGTGGTGCTGACGCTGGACCGCCACGGGGCGTTGCTGCTGGAGAAGGGGCGTGCGCCGTTGAGCGTCCCGACGGTGGCGCGCGAGGTGTACGACGTGACGGGCGCCGGGGATGAGTTTCTCGCGGCCCTCGCCGGTGCGCGGGCGCAGGGATTGGGGTGGGACGACGCGGTGCGCTTCGCCAACGCGGCGGCGGGGCTGGAGGTGGAGGTGTTCGGCGTGCAGCCGATCCCGCTGGAGCGGATCCATCACTCGCTGCTCTCGATGGCGAGCAAGCTCCAGGGCAAGCTGCGGACATTCGAGGACCTGCTCGTGGAGGTGGCGGCGCAGCGCCGCTCCGGGAAGCGTGTGGTGTTCACGAACGGGTGCTTCGACATCCTGCACGCGGGGCACGTGGCCCTGCTCGACAAGGCGGCGTCGTTTGGTGATTTTCTTGTGGTGGCGATCAACACGGACGCGTCGGTGCGGAAGCTCAAGGGCCCGACGCGGCCGGTGAACACTCAGAACGACCGGGCCCGGGTGCTCGGAGCCCTCGGTTCTGTGGGCGCGGTGGTGTTCTTCGATCAGGACACGCCCCTGGAACTCATCCGCGCGGTCAAGCCCGACGTGCTGGTCAAAGGAGCCGACTACACGAAGAGCACGGTTGTGGGCGCGGAGTTCGTCGAGTCCTACGGTGGGACGGTGCGGTTGGTCGATCTGCTGGAGGGCAAAAGCACCTCGGCGACGATCGCCCGGATGCAACGCCCATGACCGCGGGCTCTCTCGGTCGGGAGGGCCTCGGCGGCGCACTCCCGAGCGAGGACCACCATGATCCATGTTGCTCTCATCCGGCGTCGGTATGTCGAGATGATCCTCGCGGGGGAGAAGCGCGTGGAGTGCCGGCTGTCGCGCCAGCGTCGCGACCCCTTCGCGAAGGTGGCGCGGGGAGAGGTCGTGTACATCAAGGAGGTCGGCGGGGCGGTGCGGGCCCGGGGCGTGATCGGGCGGGTGCTGATGCTCGACGATCTCACGCCCAGCGGCGTGGGGCTGCTTCGGCGCCGGTACAACCACCTGATCCGCGCGGACGCGGCGTTCTGGCGTTCGCGGCGGCATGCCCGCTACGCGACGCTCGTGTGGATCGATCGGGTCGAGGCGTGCGGGAGCGCGCCGGACTATCGCGGGCGCCCGGGCTTCTCGCCGCGTTCGGCGTGGCATGTTCTCGACGCGGCCGCGAGGCGCAGCGCCTGAACAACGCTATCGCGTGACGTCCTTGATTGTGACGGTGGTGTCGATGGTCTGCTCGACCGCTTTGGTGATGCCGGCGCTCGTGGCGTCCATGGACATCGTCGCTTTCATGGTCACCTCGCTCGAGAGCGGGATGGGGCGGTCGAGCCCGAAGTTCACGTATCCCTCGCCCATCCCGGACATCGCCTTGAGCTTCGTGCTGACCTTGGGGTTGGGCGAGGCCAGGTCCTGGGGCGCGGCGTTCTGGGTGAGCTTCACGCTGGTCTTGGCGACGCGGCCCTGCACGCCCTCGAGCGTGTACACCGCGGTCTGGGTCATCGCGAGCCCGCCCGAGTTCAAGGTCCAATCGGTTTTCCACTGCCCGCCGGGACCGATGGGCTCCTCGGGGAGGGGGAGGGACATCTGGGCGAGAGATTGGCGGAGGTTCTGCACGACGGCGGCCATCTCGGGCGTCGCGCCCGCGGGCGATCTCACGTCGCACGAGGTCACCACGCCTCGCGCGGTGGATTCCGCCGAGCCGAGGAGCCCCACGATGGACTTGAGGGCGGCGGCGGTTTTCTCTCGCGCCGTCGCGTCGCCCGCGCCCTCGACGCCCGGGGCCACGCCCGCCGAGGAGAGCACGAACTCGTAGCGCATGGCGCCGTCCTCGTCCACGCGGGTGACGGTGCAGTCCATGGTCATCGTCATGGTCGGGACCGCCTCGGCGGGCATCGCGTTCCCGTCGACGCTCGTGGTCAGGTGGAACTTCATGGTCATGTCCACGGTCTGCTTCTGCCCGACCTTGGGCGTGATCCGGAGGGCGGTGCGGGGCTCGGCCCCGGCGCTGAGGAGCGTGGTCTTGGGGGCGTTGATCGCCTGGGCGGGCTTGGTCTCCGGCGCCGTCGGGGGCTTGTCCTGGGCGAGGGTCGGCGTGGCCAAGGCGCACGCCGCGAGGATGGAGAGAACCGCCGAGAGCGGCGCGGCGAGGCGTCCCTTGCTCGGCCCGCGATCGACCCTCGACGGTGCCCGGTTGACTGCGTGATTGGCGCCCATGCTCGATCTCCTGTTCTTGGCCCACGGGGAAGAACCGTGCGTTCCCCGATCTTGACTACCAGAGGATGACAATCTTGCCGAACTGCTCGGCCGCTTCGAGGCGCTGGTAGGCTTTCCTCGCGTCCGGGGCGTCGAAGGTCTGATCGACCACCGCCCCGAGCGCTCCCTTGCGGAAGAGCGAGACGACCTCCGCGAACTCTTCGCTCGTGCCCATGGTGGAGCCCAGCACGCGGAGCTGGTTCCAGAAGATCCGGGCCAGGTCGGTGGTGGCGTCGGGCCCGCTGGTGCAGCCCGGGGTGACGTAGGCGCCGCCCCGCGCGAGGCTCTTGAGGCACGGGAGGTGCGTGGCCTTGCCCGAGGAATCCACCGCCATGTCCACACCGCGCTTCCGCGTCCAGGCGCGCACCTCGCGCGACCAGTCCTGCCCGGCGTCGACGACGCCGAACGACGCCCCGAGCGCTCGGGCGCGTTCGATCTTGGAGGCGTGGCGGCTGGTGACGGCGGCGGGGCAGGCGAGCCACCGCGCGATGGCGAGCGACGCGGTCGCGACGCCCCCGCCGATGCCGGTGATGAGGACGCTCTGCCCGGGGCGGAGCTGGCCCTTGGTGACGATCATGGAGTAGGCGGTGAGCGCGCAGAGCCCGAAGGCAGCGGCGGACGCGGGGTCGGTATTGACTCCGACGTCCGCGATGTTCGCGGCGGGCGCGAGGAAAAACTCGGCGAGCATCCCGTGGTGATGCTCCCCGATGAGCTCGTACTGGGGCGCGAGGGTCGAGGCGGGCGGGTCGTCGGGGTGGACGCGGTCGGGGACGCGTACGGCGGCGTTCACGATGACGCGGCGTCCGATCCAGGCGGGGTCGACGCCCGCACCGACCTTCTCGACCGTGCCGCAGGCGTCGCAACCGGAGATTCGGGGGTAGGCGAGCTCGAGCCCCGGGACACCACGCCCGACCCAGAGGTCCATCTGGTTGAGGGCGGTGGCAAGGGTCTTCACGCGGACCTGTCCCTGGGCGGGTTCGCCCGGGTCTGGCCAGTCGGCGCGGAAGGCGATGTTCCCGGCGACGGGCGTGCCCTGACGTTCGACGACGACGGCTCGCATGGCTCAGCGTACGCGGGCCGGGGCGCCCCCGGCTAGACGCGTTCGTTGGGCGCGATGGCGCGGAGGACCTTGAGGGCCCGCTGCCCCTTGAACTGCCCGATCTGCGCGAGGTACTTCTTCTCGCCCTCGACGCACAGGACGATGGGGCGGGAGGCCTCACGCTCGGTGACGACGACATCCCCCGGGGTCATGTGGACGAAGTCCCTGAGCGTGATGGTGGTCTCGGCGAGCAGGCCCGTGACGGTGAGGGGGGCGCGGCTCAGGGAGCCCTTGAGCTGCTGCTCGATCTCCTTGCTGCGCTGGTTGCGCGACGCGGCGAACCAGCTCTGCGAGGACAGGTGCTCCATCACGGGCTCGATGACGTTGTAGGGGATGCAGAGGTTCATCGTGCCCGCGCGGTTGCTCATCTTGAGCTCGAAGCCGATCACGACGACGACCTCGTTGGGCGGGACGATCTGGACGAGCTGCGGGTTGCTCTCGCTGGCGGTGATCTCGAACTTGAGCTCGCGGATGCTGGCCCAGGCCTCGGCCAGGGCGGCGAGCCCGCGCTTGGTCACGTTGCTGATGAGACGCGTCTCGATGAGCGTCATCGGGCGCTGCGGGATGAACAGGTCCCCGCTGGTCCCGCCCAGCAGGCGGTCGATGATGGGGTAGATGATCAGCGGGGAGATCTCGAGGCACATCTGCCCCTCGAGCCCGTCGGCGTCGATCAGGTTGAAGGAGGTGGGGTTGGGCAGCCCGGAGATGAACTCCGAGTAGGTCATCTGCTCGCAGGTCGCGACCTTGACCTCGACGATGGTGCGGAGAAACCCCGACAAGCTGGCGCCGAAGTTGCGCGCGAACGCCTCGTGCAGCGTCTGGAGGGCGCGCATCTGGTCCTTGCTGACGCGCTCCGGGCGCTTGAAGTCGTAGTTCTTGATCTCGAGCGTGGAGGGGTCGATGTTGCGACGCGTGAAGATCGTCGCCTGCGGCTTCTCAACGACCTGCGGCGTTTCCGCGACGGCGGAAAGCAGTGCGTCGACTTCGCTCTGGTCTAACACGTCCGCCATGCGCGCCGGGCTCCCATCCAAAGTCCACGTCGGTTATCGACCGACCGACCGCCCCGGCTTGAGACCAAACAAGAGCCAATCTGGTTGCGCCCTGATTTCGTCCGGCGAACCGGATGACGCGCGGGGCCATACCGTTGTGCATGACCCATGTCGCTTTGCCCGCGGCCAAGGACGCTCCATCGAAACGGGTGCTCTCGAACTTGCTGTCGCTCCTGGCGGTGGTCGCGGGGCTGTGGCTTCCGAACCGGGCGGAGGCCCAGCCGCAGGTCGTCGATGTCACGGCGTCGCCCATGCGGTCGACGGTCGCGCCGGGCGACACGCTGGCGATCGCGGTCGTGCTCGACCACCAGAAGGGCTGGCACACCAACCCGCACGAGCCGAT
>CAZTJZ010000006.1:0-42940 GCA_964614075.1 uncultured Phycisphaeraceae bacterium | reverse complement strand
GCCGTGAATCGCCGGACAATCCGCTCCATCTCCCCCTTGCTGTGGCGGCGCGGGTCCACCTTGATCCCGCCCTTGCCCCCGCCGTAAGGCACGCCCACCAGCGAGCACTTCATCGTCATCAGGAACGCCAGGCTCTTCACGTCGTCCAGGTGCACGTCGTGATGGAACCGCAGCCCGCCCTTGTACGGCCCGAGCGCGTTGTTGTGCTGCACCCGGTAGCCCTTGAAGAGGTGATATTCCCCGTCGTCCATCCGCACCGGGAAGTGCAGCATGATCTCGTTCTTGGGCTGCGCGAGGATCAGCTTGAGATACTTGGGCAGGCCCATCAGGTCCGCCGCCGCCAGCATCGAGCTCACCGTCTGGCGGTACAGGTTGTTGGGGTCGGTCGGGAACGCCAGCTCCTCGAAGATCGGGTGGGAGGCGATCGCGGGGCCGGGCGAGACGGGCGCGGACGAGGTGGCGACTGGAGTCATCGACGGTTCCTCTCTCGTCCGGTCTTCCCGGACAGGTTCTTGCGGCGCTGAGAACGTTTTCGAGCGCGCCGGGCCCAGACCCTAGGCCCGCGGATTCAGGCGTGCTTTGTCCGAGCCATTCTCCGCTCTATTTCCTCCCCAGAGTTCCCTGCCCAAACCACGGAGAAAACGCTTACACCCTCGGTACCATCGCCCATGATCCTCTACCTCGCCGCGGATCTCCTCTGGGCGTCGAAAATCAAGGCGACGGCGGAGGCGCTGGGGCTGGCGTGCCGGCCGGTGCGCACGCCCGAGATGCTCGACGCCCGCCTCGCGGACTGCGACGTGGCGGCCCTGCTCGTGGACCTGGACAAGGGCGAGGAGGCGCTGGGGTTCATCGCCCGCTTGAAGGGCCCGGCGGCGACGCCCCGCGAGCGCGGCGTGCGCGTCGTCGCCTTCGGCCCGCACGTCTCGAAGGACCTGCTCCAGCGCGCCCGCGACGCGGGGGCGAACGACGTCCTGACGCGCGGGGCGCTCGAGCACAACCTCGAGGACGTGCTGCTGAGAGTGTCTCAGGGATAGTGTCCACGCCCCGGGGTTCGACCGGGCTTCACCACGGAGGTGCCCCGTGCGCGATCCGATGCTGGACAGGATGGCCGAGGTGCTGGTGCGGCACAGCACGCGGGTGCGCGATGGGGACCTGGTCACGATCGTCGGCGACGTGGGCGTGCTGCCCGCGGCGGAGAGTGTGTTTCGCGAGGTGCTTCGGGCCGGGGGGCACCCGAGCTTTCACCTCAAGAGCGAGCGGCTGGCGGGGCTGGTCTTCGAGCACGGGAGCGAGGCGCAGATCGCGCACGTCTCGCCCTTTGAGGCGCACCGCCTCGAGCACTGCGACGTGCTCGTCGTGCTCACGTGCCGGGACGGAAGCGTCGCCCCGCCCGATCCGGCGAAGCGGGCGAGGGCCCAGGCGGCCCGGCGCGGGCTGCTCACCCGCTCCCTGGCGCGGGGTGCCGCGGGAGAGATGCGGTACGTGCTGGGCGAGATTCCGGGCGCGGCGGCGGCGGCGGAGGCGGGGATGTCCTGCGAGGAGTACCGCGCGTTCATCGAGCGCGCGTGCCTGCTGCATCTCCCCGACCCGGCGGGGGCGTGGGGACGCCGGCGCGACGCGCAGGCTCGCGCGATCGAGTTCCTGGCTCGGGCGCGCGAGCTTCGATTCCGTGGCGAGGGGGAGGGCGGGGGCACGGACCTGGTCGTCGATGTGTCGGGGATGACGTGGGTCAACTGCGCGGGGGAAGAGAATCTGCCCGACGGCGAGGTCTTCACCGGGCCCCGGAGCGTCGAGGGCGTGGTGGGCTTCAATGTCCCGGGGTGGTACCAGGGGAGCGCGGTGGAGGGCGTGCGCCTGCGATTCCGGGGCGGTCGCGTCATGGAGGCGAGTGCCGCCAAGAACGAGGCGTTCCTGCTGGCGATGCTCGACCAGGACGAGGGCGCCCGCGTCGCGGGGGAAGTTGCGCTGGGCACCAACGACCAGCTCACGCGGATCACGGGCAACCCGTTCTTCGACGAGAAGGTGGGCGGGACGTTCCATCTCGCGCTGGGCGCGGGGTATCCGCAAACGGGGAACACCAACTCATCTGGGCTGCACTGGGACATGGTGTGCGACCTGCGTCCGGGGCGGCACGGAGCGGGGGGAACCGTGCATGCCGACGGCGTGCTGATCCAGAAGGACGGCCGCTTCACGATGCCCGGCTGGCCTGGGGCAACTGTCGACGACGGGGCGCGGCGCGGCGGTTGAGCGGATAAGATGGTCCTGATATCGGTATGCGCACGGCTGAGCACGACAAGGCGGAATCGGGTCGGTCGGCACGTCGGTGGCGTGGCGCGGGGGTGGCCGCGGGCGTGCTCGGGGTGTCGGTGGGGATCGCGGCGTTTACGTTTGATTACGCGGAGGGAACGTCGTACCTGTCCGACAATCCGTCGGCGTGCATCAACTGCCACGTGATGCAGGAGCAGTACGACGGGTGGCTTCACGCGTCGCACCATTCGTCGGCGACGTGCAACGACTGCCACGTGCCGCACGATTCGGTGGTGCGTAAGTACTTGGTGAAGGGCGAGCACGGGTACCGGCACAGCAAGGGGTTCACGTTCGACGATTTTCACGAGCCGATCCGGATCACCCCGGGGAGCCGGGACGTGGTGATCGAGAACTGCCGTCGCTGCCACGCGGGGATCGCGGGGGACACGGGCGTGGTGTCGCACGCCGAGGGCGGGGAGGGTGTGGTCGGGGCGGATTGTCTGCACTGTCACTCGCGCGTGGGGCACGGCCCGACGCGGTAGAGGGGAGGATCGCGGTGAAGGGACACACACGTCGTGGCGGGGCGGGGGTCTGGGCGATCGGGCTCGTCGGGGTGGCGGTGGGCTTCGCGGCGATGCTGCTGTACCACAACATCGCGCAGCGCAAGCGCGAGGCCACGTCGAGCGTCGTCAAGATCGTGGACCTCACGGAGCGCACGACCGACCCGGCGGAGTGGGGCAAGAACTTCCCGCGTCAGTACGATGGGTACATCCGCACGTCGGACAATCCGCGGGCGCGGTTCAGCTGGAGCGAGGGCGTGCCGGAGGGGATCGCCGCCCTGACCGAGGGCGTGGGGACGGGCGGGGAGAAGAAGCCGCCGTCGCTCAAGACGCTGTCGAAGGTGGAGGCGGACCGGTACCTCAAGACGATCTTCAACGGGTACGCGTTCGCGATCGACTACCGCGAGCGTCGCGGGCACGGGTTCATGCTGCACGACCAGCGGGAGACGGAGCGGGTGAAGCAGAAGCCCCAGCCCGGGGCGTGCCTCAATTGCCACGCGAGCACGGTGGTGGCGTATCGGGAGGCGGGCCTGAAGCAGGGCGCGCCGGGGTCGCTGGACGAGCCGCTCTTGTCTCCCTCGGGGAAGCAGCAGCTGTTCAAGGGCTGGGAGCACGTCAACACGCTGAAGTACGCGGACGCGACCGCGCTGGTCTCGCACCCGGTGACGTGCCTGGACTGCCACGATCCGGCGACGATGCGACTTCGGATCACGCGTCCGGCGTTCCTGGAGGGCGTGGCGAACCTCGCCAAGTCCGACGACCCGCTCCCACACCTTCCGAGCATCGAGCAGTGGCGGAAGGGCCCGCGGACGAGCGACTACGACCCCAACGAGCTGGCGACGCGGCAGGAGATGCGTTCGATGGCGTGCGCGCAGTGCCACGTGGAGTACTACTTCAAGGGGGAGCAGAAGCGGCTGACGTTCCCGTGGCACAAGGGGCTCAAGGCCGAGCAGATGGAGCGGTACTACGACGAGGTGAAGTGGAAGGACTGGACGCACGCGAACTCGGGGGCGGAGGTGATCAAGGCGCAGCACCCGGAGTTCGAGCTGTGGAGCCAGGGGGTTCACGCGCGGAGCGGGGTGAGCTGCGCGGACTGCCACATGCCCTACACGCGCGAGGGCGCGATGAAGTTCAGCGACCACCAGGTGAAGACGCCCATGGCCAACGTGGCGCGGTCGTGCCAGACGTGCCATCAGTACACCGAGAGCGAGATCACCGCGCGGGTGGACGCGATCCAGGCGCGGACGAAGGGGATGCTCGACCGGGCCGAGGCGGCGGTGGTGGACCTGATCCGGGCCATCGAGTCGGCGAAGGCGGCGGGGGCGAACGACGCGCAGCTGGCGACGGCGCGGGACCTGCAGCGCCGGGCGCAGTGGCGTGCCGACTTCATGAACGCGGAGAACTCGATGGGCTTCCACGCGCCGGCGGAATCGCTGAGACTGCTCGGGGAGTCGATCGACTTTGCCCGCCAGGGCGTCGTCGAGGCGGTCCGGGCGGGCGGGAACCCCCCGGCGTCCGAGGCGCGAAGCGCGCCGTGATCACCGCGTGGGCCTGGGCACGTGCTGGTCGATCAGGATGACGTTCCCGTCGGGGTCGGCGAGCGTGAGGCTCGCGGGGCCGGTGGAGGCCTCGTCGGCGGTGGTCGTGAACGTGAGGCCCTGGGCCTTCAATCGTCGCTGGATCTCGCGGGCGTCGTCGAAGACGGGGAGCGTGTTGCAGGCGCGGTCCCACCCGGGATTGAAAGTGAGGATGTTCTTGTCGAACATGCCCTGGAAGAGCCCGATCGTGGCCGTGTCGTTCTGGAGGATCTGGTACCCGCGGTTCTTCTGATCGGCGAGGACGCGGAACCCGAGCTTCTGATAGAACGCGCTCGAGGCGGCGAGGTCTTTGACGGCGAGGCTGACCGAGAAGTTACCCAGCTGCATGGTGCGGGCTCCTGAGGGTTGAGCGGAGGGCGCGGGGGCCGACGGGTGATCGTGGGCGCAGGCGCCCAGCCCGAGCAGGCCCGCGAGGGCGGGGGCGATCAGGCGGCTCATCATCCGCGTCGGACGCGGCCGAGGTGTGTGAGGTGTGTTCATCGCGCCCATGATACCGTGCGGGGGCGCCGAGTTGGGACGGTGCGGCTTGGCGTTTCTTGCGGATTTTCACGCGAACGCTGGCGTGCAAGCGTTCATGCAAGCCCTTCTGACCAGCCCTTCTGTCCAGCCCTTTCGAATCAGCCATGCCCAAGAAACACCCCTCGACGCCCTCGACCTATCTGGAGCGGGTGAATCTCGCGATCGACCACATTGTGTCGCACCTCGGGACGCCGCTGCGGCTGCGAGAGGTGTCGCGTGCGGCGAGGCTCTCGCCGTTCCATTTTCACCGCGTGTTCCAGGCGATCACGGGCGAGACGCCCGCGGACTTTGTGAAGCGTCTGCGTCTGGACAAGGCGCTGGCGATGATGGCGTACGGGGGCGAGGGCTCGCTGGCGCGGGTGGCGGAGGCGTGCGGGTTCTCGTCCGCGTCGGACTTCTCGCGTTCGTTCCGCCAGCGCTTCGGCGCGGCGCCGAGCCGGTTTGATCTCGGGGCGTGGCGCGGGACGCACGGGCGCGAGCTCGACGCCACGCTCTCGGGGCGCGTGGCGCACGCGCGGCGGCTCCCGCCCGCGGAGAACCCCGACGGCTTTCGGGCGCAGATCCGCGAGCTGCCCGCGCGGAGCGTCGCGTACATCCGCGTGCGCGACCCGTACCGCGGCGACGGGGTGGCGCGCGCGATCGATCGGCTCGTGCGCTGGGCGGACGCGCGCGGGCTGGGCCAGGGGCAATGGCTGGGGTACCAGTGGGAGAACCCCGAGCTGGTCCCGCTCGATCGGTGCGGGTACTACGCGGCGGTGGAGGCACCGCACTTTGAGCCCCGGGGCGAGATCGGACGCTTCCGGTTCCCGGCGATGGTGGTCGCGCAGGTCGAGGTGCGCGGCGGGCTGGATCTGGAGCTGCGGGCGCTGCGCTGGCTCTTCGGGGTGTGGCTGCCCCGCAGCGGGTATGTCCCGGACGATCACCCCTGCTTCGAGGCGTGGATCGGGCGCCCGTTCGCGCACGGGACGGAGCACTTCGAGCTCCACGCCCAGCTTCCCGTGCGCCCGGCGAAGGGCGCGTGCCGCTGACCGACGGGCGCGCGTGCGCCCGGGCGTGCCGATTCCGGTATGCTTCCGGCTCATGCTGGCCCGGGTGCAGTCGTACATCATCGAGGGGATCGACGCGCTCCACTGCGAGGTGGAGGTGGACGTCGACGAGACGGCGATCCAGAAGCAGTCGATCGTGGGTCTGCCCGACGCGGGGGTGAAGGAATCGCTGGAGCGTGTGCAGGCGGCGTTGCTCAACTCCGGGTACGCCCCGCCGCGGGGCAAGACGCTCATCAACCTCGCGCCGGCGGACGTGCGCAAGGAGGGCCCGGTCTACGACCTGCCCATCGCGGTGGGGATGCTCATCACCAGCGGGGTGCTCCGCCCGGTGCGGACCGAGGCGGGCGTGGACCCCAGGCCGTTCCTGATCGCGGGGGAACTGGCCCTGGACGGGCGGGTTCGTCCGATCAAGGGCGTGATCGCGATGGCGGCGTTGGCGAAGTCGGGCGGGATGCGGGGCGTGATCGTGCCGGCGGACAACGCCGAGGAGGCCGCGGTCGTCGGGGGGATCGAGGTGCTGGGCGTGCGCACGCTGGTCGAGCTTGTGGGCGTGCTGACGGGGGGGATCGAGGCGAACTTCGAGGCGCCCCCGGACGTGGCGGGGCTGCTCGGATCGGCCGCGGCACCGATTGATTTTTTGGAGGTGCGCGGGCAGGAGAGCGTGAAGCGTGCGTTCGTGATCGCGGCGGCGGGCGGGCACAATCTGCTCATGCTGGGCCCGGCGGGGACGGGCAAGACGATGATGGCCAAGGCGCTCCCGGGGATTCTGCCGCCGCTCACGGTGGAGGAAGCGCTGGAGGTGACGCGGATTTATTCCGCGGCCGGGGCGCTCCCGCCCGGGGTGGGGTTGGTCACGACTCGTCCGGTGCGCTCCCCCCACCACACGGCGTCGCCCCCGGCGATCGTGGGCGGGGGGATCATCCCGAGGCCGGGCGAGATCTCGCTGGCCCACCACGGCGTGCTGTTCCTGGACGAGCTGCCCGAGTTCCCGCGCCACGTCCTCGAGACGCTGCGTCAGCCCCTCGAGGATCACGTCGTCACCATCGCGCGGGCCCACGGCGCCGTGCGGTTCCCGTCGAGCTTCATGCTCATCGCCGCGATGAACCCCACGCCCAAGGGCGACGTGGCCCCGGGCGAGGTGGGCAAGCGCGCGATGGAGCAGTACCTCTCGCGTCTCTCGGGCCCGCTGCTGGACCGCATCGATATCCATGTGCAAGCCCCGGCCGTGCCCTGGAAGCAGCTGTCGAGCGCACCGGTGGGGACGGGGAGCGCGGCGATGCGCGCGGAGGTGCTCCGGGCCCGGTCCCGCCAGCACCAACGCCAGGGGAACGCCACGCCCAACGCCCGCCTGAGCGGGAAGCAGCTGGACGCCCTCGCCCTCCTCGACGACAAGGCAAAGGTCATGCTGGGGCAGGCGATGACCGAGCTGGGGCTGTCGGCCCGGGCGTACGACAAGATCCGGCGTGTGGCGCGGACCATCGCCGACCTCGAGGAGAGCGAGACCCTCTCGCCGGCGCACGTGGGCGAGGCGATCACGTACCGCCTGCTCGACCGGCGTGTCTGACGCCCGGACGCCCCCCGGGGGCCCGCTGCTCGACGCCCGAGAACACACGCTCGCGTTCGCACACCCCCTCTACAGTCGCGTCGCCGGGAGAGATTGTCGGCGTTGAGGTCGCGCGGATGGACACCAAGCACCAGCAGCTCGTGGCGATGGCGCTCGAGTCTTTCGAGCGCGGCGAGATCGCGTTCGCCGAGACCATCGCGCGCCGGTTCTTCGTCGAGTGCGGCGAGAGCGCCGAGCTGTGGAACATGCTCGGGCGCCTGGCCCTCAAGGTCGATCGCCCCCGCCACGCCATCGACGCCTTCGAGAAGGCGCTGGCGATCAACCCGTACCTCAAGGTGGCGGGGAAGAACCTCAAGGCGGCGCGTGCGGCGGCGACGGTCCCGCTCTCGCCCGAGCCCGTGACGCCGAGGTATCTGCTGATCCGGGCGTGGGGGCACGGGTTCTGGTCGGACGTGGACCACGTGATGGGCGGGCTGCTCCTGGCGGAGGTGACGGGGCGCACCCCGATCGTGCACTGGGGAAGCGAGAGCCTGTTCTCGATCGACCCCGCGGGGAACGCGTGGACGGACTTCTTCGAGCCCGTGAACGAGCTGACGCTCGGCGACGTGCGCGGGCGCGGGTTTGATTTCTTCCCAGCGCGCTGGAACGACGACAACCTGCACGAGCCCCACCACCCGATGTACGACGCGTCGATCCTCCGCCCCGCGTCGGCGACGCTGCTGGACCGACCGGAGCGCGTGTGCGTGGCGAACTATCACCTGGGCATCCCGATGATCCGCCCGTGGATCGACCACGACAGCCCGCTCTTTGGACATAGCGTGCTCGGGCTGCAACGGTACGTGAAGGAAAAGTACCTTCGGGTGCGGCACGGCGTCGCCGCCCCGGGCGAGGAGCTTGCGCGCACGCGGTTCGCGGGCGGGCGGCTCGTCGCGGCCCACGTGCGCGGGAGCGACAAGCAGGACGAGTCCGCCGAGGCCGCCCACTTCACCTCCGACGCGATCGTCGAGGTGGCGGCGATGCTCGAGGGGAACGACGCCCGGCTCTTTCTCATGACCGACTCCGAGCCGGCGCGGGAGGAGTTCGTGAAACGGTTCGGCGACCGCGTGATCACCGCCGACGCGCTGCGGACCAGCTCCTCGCTGGGGCTGCATCTTCAGGGGCTTCAGGACCGCACGCGTCTGGGGGCGGAGGTGATCCGGGACGTGATGCTGGCCGCCAAGGCCGAGCGGTTTGTGGGGCTGGGCTGGTCGAACGTCTCGTGCGCGGTGCGGTTCTGGAAGGACTGGCCGGCGGGCGCGTGCACGCTCTTGGGGAAGGTGGTGCAGGAGTCGATGAACATCACGTCGATCCACCCGGGGCACGTGTGGGAGGCGGCGCGGTAGGCGGGCGCCAGACGGGCGGAAGACAGGCGTCAGTCGTGCGCCGTCGCCGAGGGATCGATGGGGCGGTGAGGGTCCGCGGGGAGGACCATGCGGAACGTGGCGCCCTTGCCCTCGGCGGACTCGAGCGTGAGCGTCCCGCCGTGCTCCTCCGCGACGCGCTTGGCCACGGCGAGCCCGAGCCCGGTGCCCTTGACGCCCTTGGTGGTGTTGAAGGGCTCGAAGACCCAGGGCTGTTTCGAGACGGGGATCCCCGGGCCGTTGTCGATGACGAGGAGGTGCGCCTCGGGCGGGGACTTGGGGCTTGCGGGCGTGAAGGAGGCGCGGATGGTGACGACGCCTCGTCCGGGGTCGACGGCCTCGACGGCGTTGGCGGCGAGGTTCATGAGGGCCTGGTGCAGGAGCGGGGCGTCGACGGGGATGGGGGGCATCTCGGGATCGACGTCGATCATCATGGCGACCTGGCGCATGGCGCAGGCGGATTCCAGGAGCCCCGCGACGTCGTCGATGATCGGGCCCAGGGGCGTGAGCTCGACCTCGACGCGGCGCTGGCGCGAGAAGGCGAGCATGTTCATGGTGAGGCTGATGATGCGGTCGAGGTTGCGCTTCAGGATCTGCCAGCCACCCTTGGCGACCTTGAGGTCGTCCTTCTTGAGCCCCATCTCGACGACGTCGGCCCCGCCGCGGAGCCCCTGGAGCATGTTCTTGATGGAGTGCGAGAGCGTCGCGACGGTCTCTCCCATCACCGCGAGGCGCTCGCTCTGGAGCTTCTGCTGGTAGAGGTCCTGGTTGGCGAGGGCGAGCCCGGTGTGCTGCCCGACGGCGTTGAGGAGCGCGAGCTGCTCGGGCGTGAAGGTGTAGTTCGCCACCGAGCTGTCGATGTAGATGGCGCCGAAGGTCCGCTCGCGGAACCGGATCGGCGCGCACAGCGCCGAGCGGATGTGCAGGCGCTGCACGCTGTCGCCCGAGGCGAACCGCGGGTCGTTCATGGCGTTGCTCGAGAGCACGCCCTCGCCCTTGAGCAGCGTGTGCTGGAGGATGGTGCGGCTCACGTTGATCTTGGCGTCGTCGCGGTCGCGCGGCGCGTCCTTGTACTTCACCACCGCGGGGATCACCGTGCCCAGCGCCTCGTGCCCCGCCAGCATGATGCAGCCGCGCTCGGGCGTGAACTCCGCGAAGACGATCTCCATGACCTGACGCAGGAGCTGCGTCCGATCGAACGCCCCGGCGGTCAGCAACGCCGCGAGCTTGTAGATCACGCGGAGGTGATCGATCGCGACGGCCCGCGGCTCGGGCACCGCGAGGATCACCGAGTCGTCGTTCCCGCCGTCCAGGAACATCCCGGCGCTGGCGAGCGTGCGCTCCACCGACGCGTCCACCTGCCCCTGGCCCACCACGCGCACCACGTCGGGGTCGTTGGGCTCGGTCTGCCCGAAGACGAACAGCGACTGGCCCACGCGGATCTGGTCGCCCACGCGCAGACGCGTCCGGTCCAGGATCCGGACCCCGTTCACGTACGTCCCGTTCTGGCTGTGCAGGTCGCGGATGTACCAGAGCCCCTCGTCGGGGGTCAGCTCGGCGTGGCGACGCGAGATCGCGTTGTCGCTGATCGGCAGCGCCTCGCTCGAACGCCCCAGCAGCTGGGGCTCGTGGTCGGGAAGCTCGAACTTGCGTCCCTTGTCCGGGCCCTGGATGACGGCGAGCACGAGCATCGTCCAAACCATACGGACCAAGACCCTTCGCGGATCACCCCGCCCCTACGATCCGCCATGTTCACCTCGCCCAGCGTCGACGCGGTGATGGCCCACGAGCGGGCGGCGTCGTTCACGCGCCGATCCATCAAGACCACCAGCAAAGAGGCCGGGCTGCTCCTGGCCCTCGCGATGATGGACCTCACCACGCTGGAAGGGAAGGACTCGCCCGAGAAGGCCCGGTCGCTCTGCCGAAAGGCCGTCACACCGCACCACGACCCCGCGCTCTTCCCCGCGGGGCTTCCCCACGCGGCGGCGGTGTGCGTGTACCCGTCGCTCGTGTCCATCTGCGCGAAGGAGCTCGCGGGCACGGGCGTGCTCGTGGCCAGCGTCGCGACGGGCTTCCCCAGCGGGCAGTACCCGCTGGACGTGCGGGTGAACGACGTGCGTGAGGCCGTTGCCGCCGGGGCCGATGAGATCGACATGGTCATCAACCGCGGGGCGTTCCTCGCGGGGCGCCTCGACGAGGTCGCGGAGGAGATCCGGGCCGTCAAACGCGCCTGCCGGCGTGGCGACGGGAGCGCGGCGGGGCTGAAGGTCATCCTCGAAACGGGCGAACTCGAGACCTTGGATCTGGTGCGGCGCGCCAGCGACCTGGCCATCCGCGCGATGCACGACGTGGATCTCGAGTGGGGACGGACCGACCCGACGCGCGAGGAGCCCGGCGTGTTCCTCCCCGACTTCATCAAGACCTCCACCGGGAAGGTGACCCCCGCCGCGACCATGCCCGTCACGCTGGTCATGCTCGAGGCCATCCGCGACTGGTATCTGCAGTCCGGGCGCGTGGTGGGGATGAAGCCCGCGGGCGGGATCCGGACGGCCAAGCAGGCGATCCACTACCTCGTCATGGTCCACGAGACCATGTCGCCCCTGGGCGTGCCGGGCTTTGGCGATGGTGGCGGGCCGGGCAACCCTTGGTTGACCCCCAGTTATTTCCGGTTCGGGGCGAGCAGCCTGTGCAATGACCTTCTGCGGCAGTTGGTGCGGCTGAAGACGGGGAAGTATGTTGCCCAGTTTGACTTTTCCGAGGCGTAGTCGGGCTGCGCGTTCGTGAAAACGCACACCAGCCGACAGGTTCTCGGCACACCTAAATAGGTGGATGTGTTCGCACCCCCTTGCATGGGAGTGTGCGCTGGGTTAATCTGCTCTCCGAGACTAGACGCCGGTGCGAAAGCGCCGGGGAGAAGACACATTTTTTAGGAGTGAGAGAATGAAGCTTTTCGTTTTTGCGGCGGCCGCTTTGGCCGCGACCTCGGTCGCTCAGGCGCAGGTCCACAACGAAGTCGGTGATGCGGGGTTGTTCGCGGGCACGGCCCAGGCGACGACGGGCGCGGGCGCGCTCACGACGATCAACGGGTCGCTCGACTCGAACGGCGTGGATTTCTCTGACTTTTACATCATCGACATCAAGGACCCGCTGACGTTCTCCGCGAACACGTTCGCGAGCACGGGCATGACCGACACGGTGCTGTACCTCTTCGATCTCGCGGGCAACGGCATCGCGAAGAACGACGATCAGGCCTCGGGCATCGATTTCCTCTCGGAACTTCCCGCGGGCAACGCGCTGTACAGCGGGCTCACGCCCGGCCAGTACATCATCGGGATCACGCCCTACGGGATCGCCCCGGCGTGGAACTCGCCCATCACGGTGGCGGGCGACCTCAACTTCCCGATCAGCCCATTCACGGCGACGGTCGGCCCCAACGCCGGCGCGGGCCCGGTCATTGACTACGGCGCGTTCGTGGCTGGCCCCTACGACACCGGCGCGTACACGATCACGCTGACCGGCGCGAGCTTCGTCCCCACCCCCGGCGCTCTGGCGCTCCTGGGCATGGGCGGGCTGCTGGTT
The DNA here is from genome assembly GCA_964614075.1 of uncultured Phycisphaeraceae bacterium. GTDB lineage: Bacteria > Planctomycetota > Phycisphaerae > Phycisphaerales > UBA1924. Next base: position 30,427 of record CAZTJZ010000006.1, on the reverse strand, counting down.
TCCCGTCGTCGCCGCTGATTCGAGGGCGAGCCTGACGGTCCAAGTTCTTGATCGTTCGCGGAGGCCGGGCCACCCCCGGCCTTCGCTGTTTTTTGTCCCGCTATGATCTCGCGACGGCGATCGGGCTGAGGGGCACGGGACCACGCGGTGGTCGCGTTGCCGAGCCCGATTCTCGCGGGGAGCCGCGGCATGAAGCAGAACGGAACCCACACCGCCCCCCCGACCGCGGACGCTCGCATCGCGGTCGGCGTGCGCCCGCGGTTCGACGTCACGTACGCCCCGGCTCCGGAGACGGTGAAGGTCGCGATCGCCCCGCGCTACGGGCATTTCATCCAGGGCCGGTTTGTCGAGCCGAGCGAGAGCGGAACGGGGGGCAAGAGCGGGAAGGGGGCGTACTTCCCGACGCTCAACCCCGCGAGCGAGCAGGTGCTGTGCGAGGTGGCGCAGGGGAGCGAGAAGGACGTGGACGCGGCGGTGAACGCCGCGCGGAGCGCGCTGCCCAAGTGGGCGGGGCTGGCGCCGGCGGAGCGGGCGAAGTACCTGTTCCGGATCGCGAGGCGGTTGCAGGAGCGGGCGCGGGAGCTGGCGGTGCTGGAGACGATGGACTCCGGGAAGCCGATCAAGGAATCGCGGGACGTGGACGTGCCGCTGGTCGCGCAGCATTTTTTCTATCACGCGGGCTGGGCGGACAAGCTGGCGTTCGCGTTCCCGGGGCGTGCGGCGCGTCCGGTGGGCGTGTGCGGGCAGATTATTCCGTGGAACTTCCCGCTGCTGATGGCGGCGTGGAAGCTGGCGCCGGCGCTGGCGTGCGGGAATACGTGCGTGCTCAAGCCGGCGGAGACGACGCCTCTGACCGCGCTGCGCCTGGCGGAGATTCTTCAGGAGGTGGAGCTCCCGCCCGGGGTGGTGAACATCGTGACGGGGGACGGGCGGACCGGGGCGGCGCTCGCCGGGCACGCGAGGGTGGACAAGGTGGCGTTCACGGGCTCGACGGAGGTGGGCAAGCGGATCGCGCGGGCGGCGGCGGGGACGGACAAGAAGCTGACGCTGGAGCTGGGGGGCAAGAGCCCGCACATCATCTTCGACGACGCGAGCCTGGACCAGGCGGTGGAGGGGATCATCGCGGGGATCTACTTCAACCAGGGCGAGGTGTGCTGCGCCGGCTCGCGCCTGTTCGTGCAGGAGGGGATCCTGCCCGAGGTCGTGCGGCGGCTGGAGCTCCGGCTCGCGAGCCTGCGGATGGGCGACCCTTTGGACAAGAACACCGACGTGGGCGCGGTGAACAGCCGCGAGCAGCACGAGCGGATCCGCCACTACCTGCGCCTGGGGCGTGAGGAGGGGGCGACGCTGCACGAGGTGAACGCGAGCGCGGTGCCGGCGAAGGGGTACTGGTGCCGCCCGTGCTTCTTCACCAACGTGCAGCCCAGCCACACGATCGCGCGGGAGGAGATCTTCGGCCCGGTGCTGAGCGTGCTGAGCTTCCGAACTCCCGAGGAGGCGCTCGCGCGGGCGAACAACACGCCGTACGGGCTGGCGGCGGGCGTGTGGACGGACAAGGGCTCGAAGATCTTCGAGATCGCGCGGAAGCTGAAGGCGGGCGTGGTGTGGTGCAACACGTACAACAAGTTCGATCCGGCGAGCCCCTTCGGAGGGTTCAAGGAGAGCGGGTTCGGGCGTGAGGGCGGGGTGCAGGGGCTGCGTGCGTACGTGACGCTCTCGCCGAGCGGGAAGCGTGGCGGCACGGCGCGGCGCGCGGGCAGGAACGCGGCGAAGGCATGAAGCAGGAGGCGAGGACATGAAGCGTGCGGGGTGGATCACGGCGTGGGCGTGCGTGACGGCGTGGCTGAGCTCGGGTATGGCGATGGGCATGGCGGCGCCCGAGGGCCCCAGGGCGGGCGCCAGGGCCTTGTCCGAAGGAACGCTGATCACGGCGGTGGGCGCGGGGCAGGTGTCGCGTCCGGCGGACCGGGCGTCGCTGCAGGTAGGCGTGACGATGACGGCGGACACCGCCGCCGACGCGATCGACAAGGCGAACAAGAAGCTGCTCAAGGTGATCGAGGCGATCAAGAAACTGGAGCTGCGCGAGCTGGTGCTGCAGACGCAGGGGCCCATCGTGACGCCGGTGTACGAGTTCGGGACCGGCCCGCGCCAGGAGCGGCGGCTGGTCGGCTACCAGGCGAGCAGCACGCTGTTCGTGCAGATGGACGACCCGCACGCGGCGGGCTCGGTGACCGACGCGGCGAGCGTCGCGGGCGCCAACGAGTTCTCCGGGGTGACGTTCTCGCTGCGCGACGAGCTCGAGGCCAAGCTCGCGGCGCAGCGCCTGGCCACGAGAGAGGCTGCGAAGAAGGGCGAGGTGATCGCCGACACGCTGGGGCTCAAGATCTCGGGCGTGGCGGAGGCGAGCTCGGAGGTGAGCACGCGCCGGGCCAGGCCCTGGCCCGGGGACCTGGAGGGCGGCGTCGCGATGGAGATGACGCGGGCGGCGGCGCCCACGCCCACAGAGTCGGGCGAGATCGTGGTGAGCGCCAGCGCGACGGTGGTGTTCCGGGCGTTTGATCCCAAGTCCGGAGACTAACGCATGACCGCACGACTCGGCGTGGCCAAGACGTACAAGCTGTTCATCGACGGGCAGTTCCCGCGGAGCGAGTCCGGGCGGACCACGAGCGTGCTCGACGCGCGGAAGCGGGTGCTCGCGCACGTGTCGAGGGCGTCGCGCAAGGATCTGCGCGAGGCGGTCGAAGCGGCGCGGCGCGGGTTCGAGAAGTGGTCCAACGCCACCGCGTACAACCGCGGGCAGGTGCTCTACCGCCTCGCGGAGATGATGGAGGGGAAGCGTGCCGAGCTGACCGAGGCGATCGCGGCGGTGCCCGGGGGCGGGAGGCACGCGGGGGCGGAGGTGGCGGCGTCGATCGACCGCGTGGTGCACTACGCCGGGTGGTGCGACAAGTACTCGCAGGTGCTGGGCTCGCACAACCCGGTCGCGGGCCCCCACTACAACTTCACGGTGCCCGAGGCAACGGGCGTGGTCGCGGTGGTCGCGCCCGACGAGGCGCCGCTGCTCGCGCTCGTATCGCTGGCGATGCCGGTGCTGGCCGCGGGGAGCACGGTGGTCGCGATCGCGGGCGAGAAGAACCCGCTGGTGGCGGCGCTGCTGGGCGAGGCGTGCGCGACGTGCGACCTGCCGGCGGGCGTGCTCAATATCCTGACGGGCGAGCGGGGCGAGCTGCTCCCGCACGTCTCGTCGCACCGCGAGATCGACGCGGTCCACGGCGCGGGGCTCTCCCGCGAGCAGACCACGCTCCTTCGCGAGGGGTGCGCGGAGAACCTCAAGCGCGTCACGATCCAGAAGGGCGTGGACTGGTTCGACGATGAGGCGTGCGAATCGCCCTGGTGGATCGAGCCCTTCGTCGAGTTCAAGACGATCTGGCACCCGTCGTCGGTGTAGCCGCGCCCGGCCTTCAGGCGAGCGGTTTGGGCGTGCTCGGTTTGGGCGTGCTCGGTTTGGGCGTGCTCGGCCTGGACGTGCCTGGAGACTCGGTCCCGATCTCGAACGCGCGGATCAGGAAGTGCCCGCTCGCGCACAGCGAGACCGCGAGCACCAGGCCCAGGATGAGGTACGTCCCGGCGCGGGCCCAGCCCGGGAGCGCCTCGATCGCCCGCATGACCGCGGTTCCGGGCCCCGCGGCGAGCACGCCTGCGGCGAGCAAGCCCGCGATGACAACGGGAAGAGCCCAGATCGCCGCGCGGAGGGCGAGCGCGACCGCGCGACGGTCACGCCGGAGTACGGTCCAGGCGGCGAGGGCGACGAGGAGGGCCGCGGCGGCGAGGCGCCCGACGAGCCAGGGCTTGAGCGCGACGCGGACCTCGTTCCCGCGGTCGAGCACGCCGCGAACGCCCACGTAGCCCAGGACCGACCCGGCAAAGACGCACGACGCGACGCAGAGGAGCGTGAGGGCCGGCGCGGAGCGGAAACGCGAGTTGAGCACGCCCAGAACGCACGCGAGGGCGACCACGACCTCGAACCCGAGCATGGACCACGGCGGAACCATGGCGAGGAAGAGGCACGCGGCGATCATGGCCAGCGCGGAGAGCAGCACCACGCCGCTGGTCAGCGAGGCGGTCAGCGTCACGGCATGGGGCGCGGGCTTGGTGGTCATTGCGGACGATTATCGGCCAGGGACGGAGTCGAGCGGTGCCGGGGCGGAGATCCAACGCCCGAAGACGAGTCCAGGTTCGATCCGGTGGAGCGTACACGGGCACCAAGAGGCCCGCGAGGAAGCGGGTGCGGGATGATTCTGGTTATGTTTGGGTGCTCGAGTGAAGCGCCCCCGCCGCGCGGACCGATCCAAGAGGCTGAGTATGCAGGTGCGGGCCGAGGGTGCGCGCCCTCGGCTTGTGAAGCACGCTGTTCGAGCGCGGGATGGGGCACGCGGAGCGGTCCCAGGGCGAACCTTCAGGGAGGGTGGCCATGAGCGGGATCTCCACGGGTGTCGGGCTGTTCTCGGGGATCAACACCGGGGACCTGATCGAGCAGCTGCTTTCGATCGACGCGAGGCCCAAGGCGTTGGCGCAGCGCCGGATCGCGCAGCTCCAGCAGTCGTCGGCGGGGTATCTGGACCTCAACTCGAAGATGGCCGCCTTGAAGGCCGCCGCCGAGACCTTCCGGGTGGACAAGACTTTCCAGACCAAGGGCGTGTCGAGTTCGAACAAGGACGCGTTGTCGGCAACGGCGTCGGTGGACGCGGCGGCGGGCACGTACACCTTCCTCGTGGACCGGCTCGTCTCGACGCAGCAGATGCTCAGCCGCGGGTTCGCCAACCGGGAGACGGCCGGGGTTGGGCTCACGTCGCTCTCGGTGGAGACGCACCGGGCCCGGCTGGACCGCGACGTGGCGCTGGCGGACCTGAACAACGCCTCGGGTGTGACCCGCGGGAAGATCGTCGTGACCGACTCGGGCAACCGCAGCACGACGGTGGACCTCTCGCGGGCGGTCACGGTGGGCGACGTGCTCGACGCGATCAACAACAACGGGGTGGCGCAGGTGACGGCGTCGGTCGCCGACGGGCGGCTGGTGCTCAAGGACAACGCGAACGGGTCGCTGACCGTCGCCAACTCGACGGGCTCCACCGCGGCGACGAGCCTGGGCATCGCGGGGAGCGCCTCGGGCACGCTCACGGGGCAGCTCGTGTACGCCCTCAACGCCAACACCTCGCTGGGCGCGCTCAACGACGGGAACGGGGTGCGGATCGGGAACACCGTCGCGGTCGGGAACGCCGCGGTCTGGGATTTTAAGATCACGCTGTCGAACGGCGTGGACACCAAGGACGTGCTGGTAAACCTGGGCGACGTGTACCAGGACGTCAACGGGACCACGACGAAGGTCGAGGGCGCGGTGACGAGCATGAGCGGCGTGCTCACGCGGATCAACCAGGCGATCCAGACCGCCTCCACGGGCACGCCCTGGGTGGGCACGGTGTCGGCCTCGATCAACACCGCGACGGGCGGGCTCGAGATCGTCGACTCGGGCAACGCGCTCCTGATCAGCACGGGCGAGCAGACCGGCCAGGACACGGCCCGCGACCTCGGGCTCTCGACCACGTCGGCGGTCACGGGCCGCCTGACCGGGAAACGGATCCTGGCGGGGCTCAACTCGACGCTGACCTCGACGCTCAACGGCGGGCAGGGCGTCACGGGCGACGGGCGCCTCCAGATCACCTCGCGCAACGGAACGTCCCACCTGGTGAACCTCAACCTGGGCGGGTCGGTGACGGACCTGCTCAACGCGATCACGACGCAGACGGGCGGATCCGTCCGCGCGAGCCTCGATGCACGCGGGACTTCGATCGTCCTCACCGACACGACCGGGAGCACCTCGTCCAACCTCATCGTGGAGGGCACGACCGGGAGCGACACCGCCGCCTCGCTGGGGATTTCCACCGGCGCGACGGGCGTCGCCGCCGCCACGCACACGGGCGCGAAGCTGCAGCACGCGTACCTCTCCTCGTCGTCGTCGCTGGCGACGCTCCCCGACGGGTCGTCGCTGGGCACGGGCAAGTTCCGCATCACCGACTCGCTGGGCGCCACGGGCGAGGTCACGGTGAACAACGGGGTCGAGACCTTCGGCGAGCTGATCCGCGAGATCAACACGCTCAACCTCAAGGCCAAGGCGCGCCTTAACGCCCGCGGCGACGGGATCGAGATCTACGAGGACAACTCCGCCAGCCCCGCGGGCACGGTCAAGATCAAGGTCGAGGACGTGGAGGGCGTCGTGGCCCAGCGGCTCAACCTCAAGGGCGAGGCCAAGGGCACGGGCGTTCAGAACACGCTCGACGGCACGTTCGAGCGTGTCATCGCCTTTTCCGCCGCCGACTCGCTCAACACGATCGTGAGCAAGGTCAACGCGGCGAAGTACGGCGTGCAGGCGGCGGCGATCTCCGACGGGACGGGCGCCACGCCCTTCCGGCTCTCGCTCATCTCCGCCGCGACGGGGCGTGACGGGCGGGTGCTGATCGACACGGGCGCGTTCGACCTCGGGCTCTCCACGCTCGACGCGGGCGAGGACGCGCGGTTGTTCTTCGGATCGTCGGACCCCGCGCGCGGCGTGGCGGTCACCAGCTCCTCCAACCGATTCGATTCGGTCATCGCGGGGCTCAAGATCGACGCCAAGAGCGCGGACGAGGACCCCGTGACGCTCACCGTGACCAACGACACCGACGCCGTCGAGGCCAAGGTGACGGAGTTCATCGAGGCGTTCAACGCCATCACCGACCGCGTCGACCAGCTCACCAAGTACGACGCGGAATCCAAGAAGGGCGGGGCGCTGCTGGGAGACGGGACGGCGTTCGAGCTCAAGTCCGCGCTCATCCGCACGGTGCTGGGCCCGACGACCAACGCGACCGGGGCGTTCCGGCGTCTGGCCGACGTGGGGATCACCGTGGGCAAGTCGGGGGACCTCAAGCTCGACTCGGAGAAGTTCCGGGCGGCGCTGCAGCAGGACCCGGCGAGCGTGGAGTCGCTCTTCACGACCAAGACCGCCGTGGACGACGCCGAGCTGCCCGTCGAGGGGGTGCCCGAGGCGACGGTGCGCAACCCCAACCCGGGCACGACGTTCTCCGAGCTGGGGATCATGGCCAAGCTCGAGGTGCTCATCGATCGCTACACCAACTCTCAGACGGGCGTGCTCACGATCAAGAGCAAGGGCATGGACAACCAGATCAAGGCCCAGAACGACCGGATCACGTTCCTCGACGACAAGCTCGAGCGCCGGCGCGAGTTCCTGCAGCGCAAGTTCACCGCCATGGAGCAGACCCTGGGACGCCTCAACGCCCAGTCGAGCTCCCTGGGCTCGCTGTCGGGCGGCGCGGCGGCGGCCCGTCGCTAGCGTTCTTCCCGTGCCTCTCAAGACGCCCCCCGGACGGATCGATACCTCTTCCGAATGAGCGCTCTACCCGGCAACCCGTCCAACCCCTCCGCCCAGTCGGCCAACGCGTACCTGCGCACGCGGGTGCTCACGGCCAGCCCCGAGGAGCTGCGTCTCATGCTGCTCGACGGGGCCCTCAAGTTCGCGCGCCAGGGGCGTGAGGGGCTGATCGCCAAGAACGTCGAGTCGATGTACTCGGGAGTCTCGCAGTGCCGAAACATCGTGTTCGAGCTGCTCACGACGGTGCGTGAGGATCTCGACCCCGAGCTGGCAGGGAACGTGAAGGCGCTGTACACGTTCATCTACAAGACGCTGGTGGACGCGAGCTTCGAGCGCGACCTCAAGAAGCTCGACACGTCGATCGAGCTGCTCGAGTACGAGCGCGAGACGTGGGTCTTGCTCATGCAGAAGCTGGCGGAGGAGCGGGGCGAGGCCAAGCCCGCCGCCCTCCCCGAGCAGAAGCCCTCGGCTCACAAGCCCGCGACGCAGGGGCCCGAGGATCGCCGGCCGCTGAGCGTGCAGGGCTGAGTCGGGCGTCCCGCGCCGTCACGTGACTTTCGAAGGTGAATGCCCGGGCTTCTCGCGCGTGCGCAGCGAGTGCAGCATCAGGATGGCCACGCCCACAATGAGGTACAGATCGGCGACGTTGGAGACGTAGGGCCAGAGGTCGTTCTTCCCGCCGGGCCAGGAGATCCCGAAGGGGAGCTTCGCGAGCGGGAGCGGGTGGAGAAAATCCCGCACGCACGCGTAGACCAGGCGGTCGTAAAGATTGCCCAGCCCGCCCGCGAGCACCAGCCCGATCGCGCCGTGCGCCCAGCGGTTCTTGGGCCTGGTCCACGACGCGAAGAGCCACAGCCCCACGACGATGGCGCCGAGCGTGAACGCCACGAAGAACCATCGCTTCCCCGCCCCGATCCCGAAGACCGCGCCGGGGTTGAGCACGAGGGTCAGGTGGAGCAGATCCCCCACCGCGCGCACCGGCTCGTGCGCGGGGATGAGGTCGTACAAGTGCCCCGTCGAGGCGATGACCCGCTCGCGCTCGATCGCGACCGGCGCCCCGGCGACGCGCTGGAACGCGAGCGACTTGGTGACCAGATCGACCGCGGTGCCCGCGACGATCGTCGTGAGCAGCACGCCCCAGGCGCCCGGGCTGCGCAGGGTCGAGCCGACGGGGGTGGGGGGCGTCGGAGTGCTCATGGCGCGTCAGTTCGGCCGCGGGGTCAACCTGGTGGAGTCGCGGGATCGTGCGAGTAAACGAGTCTGATGGGCCGGGGCTTACTTGATCATGGCGCGGCGTTCGAGCTCTCGCGCCGCCTCGATGGAGTACCGGGCCCAGGGGAGCTCCTCGAGGCGTTCGGGGCGGATGGGCTTGCCCGTCATCTCGCACACGCCGAACGTCCCGTTTTCGATCCGCTTGATCGCCTAGTCGATCTCTTTGATCAGCTTGCGGTCCGCAGCGGACAGGTCAAGCGCGAGAGACTGGTCGTAGGTGTCCGAGCCCTGGTCGGCCATGTGCTGGGGCACGCTCGAGAGCGACCCGCTCTGGCCCTTCAAGGCCTCGGACTCCATCTGCTTCACGTCGCCCGCGAGCTCCTGACGCTTCTTGAGCAGGAGCTGGCGGAAGTGCATCAGCTCCTTCTTCCCGTAGGGCGTCTTGAGCTTGGGACGCTCGGCCGCTTCTTCCTCGGGCGAGTGCGAGCCCAGGGGACGCAGAGCGGCGGCCTTGGGCCCAGAGGGGATCAACGGCTTGCGCGTCGCCGAGCCCGGGCCCAGGAGCGGGGCCACGCCCGGAACTACCAGCGGCCCGGACGAGGGCTTGCCCTTGGGCTTCTTGGGTGGCTGGGGCTTGGGAGTGACGACCGTGATGCCCTTGCGTCCCCCCACGGAGAGCTTGGGGTCGGCCTTCGCTGGCGCGGGCTTCGCGGGGACCGGCTTTCCTTGGGATGGCTTTGCAGGGATTGGCTTTGCGGGGGCGGCTTTGGTGGGGTGAGGTTTCCCGCCCGGGGCCTTGGCGACGGGCTTGGCGGGTGCCGCGGGCTTGGCTGCCGGCTTCGCAAGGGGCTTGGCGGCGGGCTTCGCCGCAGGCTTGGGCAGGGGCTTTCCGGCCTTCGCTGCGGGCTTGCGACCTGGAGCCGGTTTGGCCGACTTCCCTGGGCTGGAGGATTTCGCCGACTTGGTCGCTTTCTTGGCCAAGCGAGCCCTTTCCACCCGGCTTGTTCGGATTCCGCACGGTATTCAATAGGAATCCGGCGGCCTCGCCTTCGCGGGTGCCAACCGTAGGGAAGCGGAACCAAGTTGTCAATCGTGGCTGTCGGTTTGCGTTTGGGTCTGGTTCGTCACCGCGGAGTGCTCGAGGTACTGACCCATGCGCCGGTAGCGTTGATAGCGGCGCTCGAGCAGCTCCTCCGTCGGGACCGTCTTGAGGAGCGTGAGCCGAGCGAGGATCCAGGCCCGCAGCGCCTCGGCGGTGGCCTTGGGATCACGGTGGGCGGCGCCCGCCGGCTCGGGGATGACCGCGTCCACGATGCCGAGCTGGAGGTTGTCGCTGGCGGTGAGCTTGAGGGCCTTGGCGGCGGCGGTGTTAGTCTGCTCGTTAGCTTCTTTCCAGAGGATCGCCGCGCACCCTTCGGGGGAGATGACCGAGTACCAGGCGTACTGGAGCATGGCGACCTCGTCGGCGACGGCGATGCCCAGGGCGCCGCCCGACCCGCCCTCGCCGATGATGATGCTGACGATGGGGGTGGGGAGCCGGCTCATCTCGAGCATGTTGATGGCGATGGCCTCGGCCTGGCCGCGTTGCTCTGCCCCGAGCCCGGGGTAGGCGCCTGGGGTGTCGACGAGGGTGACGATGGGCACGCCGAACTTCGCCGCGAGCTGCATTTTCGCGAGGGCTTTGCGATAGCCCTCGGGGTGGGCGCAGCCGAAGTGGCAGGCGATTTTCTCGCTGGTTTCCTTGCCCTTCTGGTGGCCTACGAGCATGACCTTCATGGGCCCGATGCGTGCGAAGCCGGTGACGAGGGCGGGGTCGTCCCCGAAGCGTCGATCGCCGTGGAGCTCCTGAAAGTCGCGGCAGATGAGGTTGATGTAGTCGCGGGTTTGGGGGCGTGCGGGGTGGCGTGCGACGCGCACGGTCTGCCAGGGGGTGAGCTTGGAGTACAGCTCGCCCATGAGGGCGGCGTGGCGCTGACGCAGGGTCTCGACCGAGGCGCGGATGGATTCGAGCTCGGGGTCGAGCGTGGCGACGGCGCCGGCGTCGGTGCTGGGGTTGGCCGAGTCGGCCAGGCGCTGGCGAAGCTGCGACTCGCCCGCCTCGATCTGCTGCTCGATCTCCGACAGGGGCTTCTCGAAATCCAGCTGGTAATACGTGGCCATGGCGGGGGAAGTGTATCGACCTGTCCCGCGGGCCGGCCCTACAACTGCCCATGCACGCCCCCCTGCTCGTGTTCGGCGCCGGGACCATGGGACGGGCGATCGTGCTGGGCGGGCTTTCGGCGGGGGTGCTCGACCCCGATCGCGTTGCCTTCGTCGAGCCCGACGTCGCCCAGCACACCACGCTCCTGACCCAGGCCACGACGCTCGCGGCGCGATGCCCCGCGGTGTTCCGGACGGCCGGGGAGGGGCTCGCGTGGCTCGCCAAGGCGGACGCGACCCACGGCGAGGGGCAGCTGCTGCTCGCGATCAAGCCCCAGGCGCTGGGGGCGTTCGCGGACGAGGTGCGCGGCGGGGCGGGCCTCCGCACGGGCGGCGGGGAGGAGCGCGTGGCGATCACGATCCTCGCGGGGACGCCCGGGGCGCGGGTGCGCCAGGCGATCGGCGGAGCGCGGGTCGTGCGGGCGATGCCCAATCTATGCGTGTCGATCGGGCGGGGCGTGACCGCGTTGTGCGCGAGCGCCGGGGCGTCGGAGCGTGACCTGTCGCTGGCGCGGGCGATCTTCGGCGCGGGCGGGCAGAGGGTCTTCGACCTGCGCGAGGAGCTCTTCGACGCGTTCACGGCGGTGGCGGGCTCGGGGCCCGCGTACCTGTTCTATCTCAGCGAGGCGATGGCGGCGGGGGCGGCCCGCGCGGGGCTGGACCCGGCGCAGGCGGACGCGATGGTGCGGGCGACCCTGCGCGGCGCGGCGGAGCTGCTCGCGGGCGATGCGCGATCGCCCGAGGCGCTGCGCCTGGCCGTCACGAGCAAGGGCGGGACGACCGCGGCGGCGACACGGGTGCTGGACGAGCGAGGCGTGCGCGACGCGATCGAGCTGGCCATCGTCGCGGCCCGCGACCGGGGGGTTGAGATCGGGCGGTGAGTTCGGGCGTGGGTGGAGCGCTCCGCCGGCTACTTGGCGAGCGCGGCCCTGAGGGCCGAGAGGCACTCGGCGGAGGTTCGCCCGTCGCCCTGGACCATCGCGAGGATTTTGCGGTCGTGGTCGAGCGCGACGAGGAGCACGTTGGCGTCGGGGTCGAGCTGCTCTAGAGCGATCAGGCCGTTGGGGGACCAGAGTCGCGCGGGGCCCTCGGGCTCAGTCGCACGGGCGCCCAGAGTCTCGGGATCGAACGCCTCGGGGCCGAAGACCGCGATGGACCGGACGAGCGGGGCGCCCAGCTCCCGGGCGGCTTGGAGCGCGGCCTGCGCGTCGCGCTCGTGGAGCGGATGCGAGGCTCCGGCCTTTTCGGCCCGGTAGAAAACCAGAACCGCCGCGGGCGGCTTGTCCGGGGCTGAGCTCGCCTCGGGCTTGAGAGACCCCGCGAGGCTCCAGGGCGCGAGCTGCGCGTCGAGGAGGGTGAAGGGCGGGAGCGGGTCGCCCGGGCCAAAGTCCGCGCGCTTGGTGGTCAGTTCGGCGAGCGACGGGACCGTCTTTCGGTCCCGGGCGTCGATCGCCCAGGCCTCGGGCTTGCCGGCGTCGATGGACGAGAAGGCGAGCTCGAGGCGCGCGTCGCCCGCGAGGTTCGCGATGAGGGCGCGGGGACGCCCGCTGCGGCGGTCGAGGGTCAGACGGATCTCGCGGCGTTGGAGGTCGTCGCCCTGCGCGGTGCCGATGAGCGTGAGCGACTGACGGTCGGGCGCGTGCGTGGAGGTCCATTCGACGGCGGTGAGGTAGGGCGAGAGCTCGTCGCCGGAATCCTGGAACGCCCAGGAGAGCTGCGGGAGGGGCAGGGGGGGCAGGACGCCCGAGAGCGAGGCGGGGAACGGGCCGTCGAGGGCGCGGTCGAAGATCGTCGCGGCCTCGGAGCGGCAGGTGGCGAGGAGGCGCGTGGGCGTCGCGTCGAGGAGGAGGCGCCCGAGCTCGACGCGGGCGCGTGGCGACGCGGCCTTGGGCGCGGTGCGGACGACGACGGTGGATCGTCTCTCGCGACCCTTCGCGACCACCCGCACCACGACCCGATCGGCGAGAACGCCCTCGCGATAGGAACGCCGGAGTGACTCGTACTCGGCGGCGGGGTCGGGGACGGCGGGCTGAGCGATAACGGGGGAAGCGGCCAGGAGCAGCAGGATCGCGGTCCGCATCATGAAGAGTACGACGCGGGAGCGGGGGGAGCGGTTCCGGGCGGGCTGCGTCGTTCCTGGGCTATGTCTTGGCGCAGGCTAGGTCTCGGCCCAGAGCGTGGGCTGGCCGAGCACGACGCGGAGCACCGGCGCGGGATTCTCGCGTGCGGGAATGTCGATCCAGGACGTGGGCTCTCGATCGCTCGCGACGGTGAGCGCGTAGGGCGCCGACGCGTGGTACGACGCGGCGAGCTCGGGTCGGTTGCACTCGCGCGAGAGGTGCAGGAGCACGACGTGCGTCGAGGGGGCGATCCTCGCGACGGCGGCGGCGCACTGCTCGTTGGAGAGGTGCCCGGAGCCCCCCATCACGCGGCGCTTGAGGTAGTCCGGGCGCGGGGAGCGGCGTTCGAGCTCCGGGCAGTGGTTGGACTCGATCGCGAGGACATCCACGCCCTCGAGCAGCGACACGACCTGGTCCTGCACGCGCCCGAGATCGGTGGCGTAGCCCAGGGAGCCGCCGGCGTGATCGAACCGCAGCGCCGCCGAGCCCAGGTCGTCGTGGGCGCCCAGGGCGCTGGACGCGGCGACGCCCCCGGGGAGATCAAAGCGGGTCTCGAAGGGCACGCACCGGCGCAGGAGCAGGCCCATCCGCTCGGCGCGTCCGAGGTGGCGTTTGTGGAGGTAGATGGGGGCCTGGGCGGGGAGGGCGGAGATCCACGACGGGTCGCAGTGGTCGTCGTCGAGATGGGTGAGGATCGCGCCGGCGATCTGGCCCTCGTGGAGCCCCGACTCGGCGAGCAGAGAGCGCGTGCGCCGGGGCGAGAGGCCCAGGTCGATGAGGAACACGCGGTGCTCCGCGACGCGCAGCACGCTGCAGTTCCCGGAGGAGCTGCTCGCCAGGACACGGAGGGAGAGGCCGGGGTGCATGGTCGGAAGTCGGATCGGCTGGAGAAGAATGGAGCGTGGCGGGTCGCGGCTGGGCGCGTTGCGAATCGGCTACTCGGCGGAATCCTGGAGCATCCCGCCGCGGTACATCGCGATGGGACGCCGACTCTTGGCGACAAAGTCGGCCATGTGGCTGACGTGGGGGGAGTTCTTCCCCAGCTCGCGGAGCACGCTGAGCATCTCCTGGCGCGGGAGGGGTCGCATGAAGGCGTGGCGGAAGGCCTCGACGATCTGGTTGATCTCGTGCCTCGAGAACCCGTTGCGGCGCAGGCCCACGCGATTGATCCCGCTCACGGTGTTGCGCTCGCCCGAGACGCAGAAGGGCGGGGTGTTGACGGCCATCGCGACCGCGCCGGAGACAAACGCGAAGCGCCCGATGGCGCCGAACTGGTGGACGGCGGACCCGCCGGACATCGTCGCGTTCTCCTCGACGACGCTGTGCCCCGCGAGCATGACGTTGTTCACGAGGATGACGTTGTTCATCACCAGGGCGTCGTGCCCGACGTGGGCGTAGGCCATCATGAAGACCCGGTCGCCCACGATCGTGGGTTTGTCGGGCTTGCTGGCGGCGTGGACCGTGGCCCCCTCCCGGATGATGCAGTCGCGCCCGATGACCGCGCCCGCGGTCGCGTCGCCCAGCTTGAACTTGTAGTCCTGGGGCGGGAACCCCAGGCACGCGTTGGGGTAGACGATCGTGTTCTCGCCGACCTCGACCGGGCCCATCATGTGCACGGCGGCGACGAGCCGGACGCCCGGGGCGAGCCGCACCTTTCCGGTGAGGACGCAGTAGGGTCCGATCTCGACGCCCGGGGCGAGCTCGCACGCGGGATCGACGATGGCGGTCGGGTGGATCTTGGGGCGTTCGAGGACCGAGGTTGGCATGAAGGAATCCTACCCCGCGACCCCGGGAACGTCGCCCGTGGTACTGTTGCGCGTGCGCGAGCAATCCCCGGAATCGCTGCGGGTGGTGGACCTGGGAAGGATGGGGTACTCCCGGGCGTACGAGGAGCAGCGCCGCCACCTCGAGGAGGTTCTCGCCGCCCGGGCGACGCGCGCCGAGATCGGGCGCCTGCTGCTGGTCGAGCACGACCCCGTCATCACAGTCTCGCGGCGCGGGGGGGCGGAGAAGCACGTGCTCGCGACGCCCGAGAATCTGTCGCGGCATGGCGTGGCGCTCCAAGAGACCGATCGCGGGGGCGACGTCACCTACCACGGGCCCGGGCAGCTCGTCGCCTACCCCATTCTCGATCTCAACCTCTTGAACCTGGGCGTCCACGACTACATGCGCCTGCTCGAGCAGGGCGTGATCGACACGTGCGGCGCGTTCGGCGTGCTGGGGCAGCGCGACCCCGACGCGACCGGGGTCTGGGTGATGCGCGACGGGCGGCTGGCCAAGATCGCCGCCCTGGGCGTGCGCGTGCGCAAGTGGGCCTCGATGCACGGGCTGGCGATCAACGTGACCACAAACCTCTCGCACTTTGGCCTCATCGTCCCGTGCGGGCTGGCCGGGAGGCCCGTCACGAGCCTGGAGAAGGAGCTGGGGGCACGCACGCCCGGGCTGAGCGACGTGAAACGGGTGCTGGCGGAGCGGCTGACGGCGTTGGTGCTGGGCGCCGCGGCGCGTGCCCGCGAACGCCGGGCGTGACTACGCTTCGCGCTCGATATTCCGTGACGTTTTGCGAGCCCTCTTTCCCGGAGCCGCGATCACCTAGGAGCAGCGACCATGGCCAAGCCGGACGTGAACGTGGACCTTCTCAAGAGGCTGTGCGAGACGCCGGGCGTCCCGGGGCGCGAGGAGCGCGTGCGCGAGCTCATCCAGAAGGAAGTGAAGGGGCTCTTCGACGACGTCCGTGTGGACGCGTTGGGGTCCTTGATCTGTCGGCGGTCGCCGCGGGGCAAGAGCGGGAAGAACCCCACGCGCGTGATGCTCCTGTGCCACATGGACGAGATCGGGTTCTACGTGACGTCGATCGACTCCAAGGGGTTTTTGTGGATGAACCCGGCGGGCGGGTTCGACACGCGAAATCTCTTCTCGCGCCGCGTGCTGGTGTGCACGGACGACGGCGACCTCAAGGGCGTGATGAACCCCGGCGGGCGTCCGCTCCACATCTCCAGCGCCAAGGACCGCGATCGCGTGCCGGAGGTCAAGGAGTTCTTCGTCGACATCGGGCTCCCCGCCGACAAGGTCAAGAAGAAGGTGAAGGTCGGGGACTACGTCGTCATGGACGAGCCGCTGATCGAGGTGGGCGAGAAGCTCGTGAGCAAGGCGATGGACAACCGGGTGGCGTGCTGGCTGGGGATCGAGAGCGTGCGGCGTCTGGAGAAGAGCGGAGCCAAGCACCGCGGCGAGGTGGTGGTGGCGTTCACGACGCAGGAAGAGGTGGGGCTGCGCGGGGCGAAGACCGCGAGCCACGCGGTCCTGCCGGACATCGGGCTGGGGATCGACGTCACGCTCGCCTGCGATACCCCGGGCGTGCCCGACGAGGAGACGGTGACCAAGCAGGGGCAGGGCTTTGGGCTGCACCTCAAGGACAGCTCGTTCATCGCCGACCACACCCTCGTCCGCGAGTTTGAGGATCTGGCGAAGAGGAAGAAGATCCCCTACCAGCGGACGATCCTGGCGGCGGGCGGGCAGGACGGCGCCGCCGCCCAGCAGGCCGCCGCGGGCGCCCGGGCTCTGGGCGTGACCGTCGGCACGCGGTACATCCACACCGTGACGGAGATGATCGACCGGACCGACCTCGCGGCGGCGCGGGACATCCTCGCGGCGTACCTGAGCGACGCGGAATAACCGCGGGGTCTTGGGTTGGGGCGTCGGTTCTTTCGTGTCCACCGGATCCGCGGGTCGATATGGACCCGGATGTCCGCCCGCGTCTCCATCTCGACCCCGGAACTGAGAAAACGTCACGTCGGGGCCCTGGACGGCGTGCGGGCCCTGGCCGTCCTCGCCGTGATGGGATTCCACATCGGCTTCCCGGGGCTCCGGGAGCTGGGCTCGCTGGGCGTGGACGTGTTCTTTGTCCTCAGCGGGTTTCTGATCACGACGCTGCTCCTGGACGAGCGGGCCCGCGAGGGCTCGATCCACCTCGGGCACTTCTGGGCGCGAAGGCTCCTCCGCCTGATGCCCGCGTACTGGCTCTACGCCGGCGCGATGACGGGCGTGATGCTGGGCATGGAGAGCGAGCACGCGCACGCCTCGGAGGGGTGGTCGGTCGGGCTCTATGTCGCGTCCTTGTGGCTGTACTTCAACAACCTTGCGCCCGTCGTGGGGATGTGGGAGGATCAGAGGCTTGTGATTCACCTCTGGTCGCTCGCGGTCGAGGAGCAGTTCTACCTCGTCTGGCCGCTGGCGCTGTGGCTCCTGCGCACGCGCCGGTCGGTGGTGATCGGGGCGGGGGTGCTCTGCCTCGCGACGGTCCTGTGCATGCAGTTCGGGTATCCGGGGAGGATCGAGCGCTGGCCGCATACTCGCGGGTTCTCGATCCTCGTGGGCTGCCTGGTCGCGGCGCTGACGCACCCGCTCGCGTCGGGCGCCTCCCACGGCGCGCTGGAGTGGATCCGCTCGGGGGTCGCCCGGCGCGGGGCGTTCCTCGGGGCGTGCCTGGTCTTCGCCGCCGGGTCGTGGTTCGTGAAGCACGAGGGGATGGAGGAGAAGTTCGCGGTGCGGACGGTCGTGCCCGCGTTCGCGCCCCTCGTGGGCGTGCTATGCGCCGCGCTGTGGTACGGCACGCCCGACGCGCTCTCCCGCGCGCTGTCGTTCCGCCCCCTGGCGTACCTGGGGACGATCAGCTACGGGCTCTACCTCTACCACATGCTCGCCCAGCACATCGTCTGGAAGTGGACCCATGTCCACGTCCCCGGGGGGAAGTCGGTGCAGTTCGGCGTGAAGACTCTGGCGTTCCTCGCGATCTCCATCGCCATCGCCGCGGCGAGCTATCACTTCCTTGAACAGCCGATCGGGAAGCTCAAGAAGCACTTCCGGAACAAACCCCCGGTCCGCGCGGCGACGGACGCGTCGGCTCGCCTGCAGGGCGGGCGCGATCAGCCGACGAGTTTTCCCAGAACGTCCGCGTCCTGAGATGGGGCGACGCCCGTAGCGCGAGAAGCTCGCCGAGAGCTTCGCGCGGGCTTGACCATCGCCCTCGGGCGACTCGGGTACACTCGCCCCGTGACCGTCCGCGTTCTTTTTCTTTGCACGGGGAACTCCTGCCGGAGCCAGATGGCCGAGGGGTGGGCGCGCCATCTGCTCGCCGGGCGGGTCGAGGCGTTCTCGGCCGGGACATCGCCCCAGGGGCTCAACCCCCTCGCGGTGCGCGTGATGGGCGAGGTGGGCGTGGACCTCTCGCGTCACACGTCCAAGCGCCCCGAGCACGTCCCGGGAGTGGACGTGGTGGTCACGGTGTGCGACGCGGCGCGGGAGGCGTGCCCGGTGCTCCCGGGTGTGGCGCGGGTGCTGCACGCGGGGTTCGATGACCCGCCGAGGCTCGCCGCGGCGGCCACATGCGACGAGGAGGCCCTGCCCCACTACCGGCGGGTGCGCGATGAGATCCGGGCGTTTGTGGAGCGTCTGCCGGGGCTGATCGGGGCTAAGGAGATCGGGGTATGATCCGTCGCTCGCTCGCGGAGTTGGTCGGGACGTTCGTGCTCGTGCTCGCGGGCACGGGCGCGATCGTTGTGAACGAGCACACCAAGGGCGCGGTGACGCACCCGGGGATCGCCGCGACGTTCGGGCTGGTCGTCATGGCGATGGCCTTCGCCTTCGGGAAGGTCTCGGGGTGCCACATCAACCCGGCCGCCACGCTCGCCTTGACGCTCTCGGGGAAGTTCCCGCCGCACGAGGCGCCGGGGTATGTGCTCGCCCAGATCGCCGGGGCGTTTCTCGCCTCGCTCCTGCTCCGCGCCCTGTTCCCCACGAGCGACACGCTGGGCGCGACACTGCCGGCGGGCGCGGTGTGGCACTCCTTCGTGCTCGAGGTCGTGCTCACGTTCATCCTGCTGCTCACGGCATTGAGCTTCGCGGGCGACACCACTCCCCGCGCGGCCCTGGCCCCGGTCGCGGTCGGGGGCGTGGTGGGGTTCGAAGCCCTCTTCGCCGGCCCGATCTGCGGCGCGTCGATGAACCCGGCACGCTCGCTCGCGCCGGCGGTCCTGAGCGGGCACACCGAGCATCTGTGGGTGTACCTCGCCGCGCCGCTGCTGGGCGCGATCCTGGCGGCTGGAGCGGGTCGGGCGCTCTCTTTCGAGAAGAAGTAGAGCAGAAAGAAAAAGCACAGGCGGGACGCCTGTGCCACAGAGAGCTGCCATGGGGTGCCGAAGAGGAAGGCCTACCGCGTCACGTTCATCGCGTTTTCGATGGCCTCGACGACCTGTCGGACCTGGAAGGGCTTCTTGAGGAACCCGTCGTAGCCGGCGGGGCGGAGGCTCTGGGCCTGGCCGTCGGTGAGCTTCCCGCTCATCGCGATGATCTTGGTGTGCTGGAGGTGCTCGTTCTTGCGGATGGAGTCGGCGAGCTGCTTGGCGTCGTTCTCGCCCAGGTGGATGTCGAGGAGCAGGACGTGGGGGCGGAAGCGTTCGGCCTCCATCCCGGCGGCGAAGGCGGTGTTGCTGGTCTTGACCTCGTAGCTGGTCTGCTCGGTGAGGATCTTTTCGAGCACATCCACGACCTCGCGCTCGTCGTCGACGAGCAGGACGCGGGTGCGCCCCGACGAGATCCCCTCGAGCGGGATGCCGTGCGCCTTCATGAACTTGATGAGCTCGGAGCTGGGGATGCGTCGGTCGCGCGAGCCCGGGATGCGATAGCCCTTGAGCGCCCCCGAGTCGAACCACTTGGACACGGTGCGCGGCGCGACGTTGCAGATCTTCGCCACTTCGCCCGTGGTCAGCACTTCTTTCTCGATGGCCATCTCACACCTCTGCGATTGGGAACACAAGGCGGGTCCGGAACGAAAGGACCACATCGCCCGGGCTGAAAATCGGTGATCGCGGGCCCCGTCTTCACGGCACAACCGGCGCAGGCGCAAAATCCGTGTTCTGGGACGAGCCCCCGAACCCCGTTCACGCCCGCCTTCGGCCCGAGTTGGGCCCGGGGGTCCGCGGCTGTGCAACCGGGGTGGGATCGGGGGGCGTATGGGTGCTTGGTCCCAGTTGCGATTCGGGACGCTCTGCGGTAGATTGGGGAAAGGTCGCCCCGACCGCCGTACCATCCCGCCCCCCGGACTCGGGACAGGCCTCCCGAGCGCGACCACGGGGCACCGCAACCGCCGTCCCGTGGTCGAACGCGACCAGGACCGGCGGGCCAGACCACGACTCGAGGAGCCGCGCGTGACGCACCGCCCTGACTTCATTTCTATGACCCGCCCGACCCCCACCCCTTCGCTGTCCCGGGCCGCCGCGGTGGCGTTGATTCTCGCGGCGGGAGTCGCGGCGTCGGCGCTGGCGCAGAACGCGGTCGCCGCGGACAAGGACACCGACAAGAAGCAGAGCGCCGCCCCGGCGACCCCCGCCAAGGAACTCCTCGCCGACTTCATGCACTTTGTGCTGGTGGACAACCTCCAGGTGGCGGCGGCTCGCGGGCAGGAGCTGCTGGACCGCAAGCTCCCCCCGATCGACTTTGTGAACCTTGTCGAGGGCACGGGCGAGATGGCGAAGTTCGAGGACGCGGTCGGGCGGGCGATCCGCCTGGACCAGACGCAGGCGGTGGCGGCTGGGCTGCACCGGGCGCTGGAGGCGGGGCAGCTCGCCCGCGCCAGAAACCCCGAGCAGATCGCGCTGAACATCAAGGCGCTGACCTCGACGGTGCGCGCCAAGCTTCAGGCCAAGGAGCGTCTGCGGTTCGCGGGCGAGTACGCCATGCCGCAGCTCCTGGGCGCGTTCCTCGACAACTCCAACCCGATCCAGCAGCAGGCGGTGAAGCAGCAGATCACGGAGATGGGGCGTCACGCCATCACCCCGCTGGCGACGGCGCTCCCCGCCCTCCCGGGCGAGCAGCAGGAGGCGGTCGCCGAGGTGCTCGGGCTGATCCCCCAGCGGATGAGCCTGCCCTACCTCTGCGACCTGCGCGACCAGACCAAGAACGCGAACGTCCGCCAGGCGTGCGAGCGATCGATCCAGCGCCTGGGCGGGGACGGGGGGAACACCGCGGCCCAGCTCTACGCGCAGCTGGGCGAGGGCTATTACGCGCAGCGTCTGGACGTCACGAGCTTCCCGGGCGAGGATCACCAGCTCCTCTGGAGCTTTGCCCCGCAGACGGGCCTGACGATGGAAGCGATCAAGACGCCCGTGTTCCACGAGGCGATGGCGATGCGTCACGCCGAGCGGGCGCTTTCGCTCACGTCGGAGAACCCCGACGTGCTGGCGTTGTGGATCGCGTCGAACCTCAAGCGCGAGATCGAGACGCCCGCGGGGTACGCGAACCCGGCGTACCCGACCAAGGCCGCCCCGGGCAACGCCTCGGGAAACCTGCGGCGTGAGGCGGAGTACTTCGCGGTCGCGGCGGGGCCCTCGATCACGCAGCGCGTGCTCGCGCGGGCGTTGGACACGCGCAATCCGCAGTTGGCCCGGCGGGCCATCGGCGCCATCGACCGCACCGCGGGCGGGGCCGGGCTCTGGGGCGGGAACGAGCGCAAGCCGCTCATCGAGGCCGTCACGTTCCCGAACCGGCGCGTGCAGTACGAAGCGGCGTTGGCGCTGGCGACGGCCCAGCCGCGCGAGGCCTTCGCGGGCGCCGAGCGCGTCGTCCCCACCCTCGCCGGCGCGATCCGCGATGCGGGCACTCAGTACGCCGCCGTGCTCGCGAGCGACACCGAGGCCCAGCAGGGCGTGCGGAAGATGCTCGAAGCCGCGGGCTTCAAGGTCCTGCCTCCGGGGCGCAGCGCCGAGGATCTCGCCGCCCCGCTCGCCGAGACCCCCGCGGTGGACGTGGTGGTCATCCACAGCCTGACCGCGGCCCGTGTGGGCGAGACGGTGGAGGCGCTTCGCGGGCAGCCCAAGCTCCTCGCCACGCCCGTGCTCATCCTCACCAGCACCGAGAGCGCCATCGAGCTCGACCGGCGTTTCGACTCGGACGCGATGGTCGCGGTCCGCCAGGCCTCCATCGGCGAGGCCACGCTCGCCAAGGCCGTCCAGACCCTGGTCACCAACGCCACGGGCGGGCCGATCTCTCCCGAGGAGGCGCTGGGCTATTCGATCCGCTCTCTGGCGGCGATGCGCGATCTGGCGATCTCGGGCAACAGCGTGCTCCAGGTGGGCGACGCGGCCAGCACGCTCATCGGGGTGCTGGAGAACAAAGAGACCAAGCCGGGGATGCGTAACCAGGTCGCCGAGATCCTCTCGCGCCTCGATCAGGAGCGCTGCCAGCGTTCGCTGATGGACGCCGCCGTTGCCGCGACGGGCGACGAGCGTCTGCGCCTGATGGCCCACGTCGCCGGCTCGGCCAAGCGGTTCGGGAACAAGCTCGAGCAGCGCCACGTCTCGCGTCTCCTCGACATGGCGTCGACCGGGGCGGACGCCGAGGCCACCGCCGCCGCGGCGCTTATGGGCGCGCTCAATCTGCCCAACTCCGAGCTCGTGCCCCTCATCCTCAAAAAGTAGCGATCCTCAAGAGGGAGCCGTCACCAACTGTCCAGCGTCGATGCGAGCGGGCCGAACAGGCCCGCTTTTTTTTTCGCGCCGCGGCTCGAGCGCGCCGGTGGGTGATTCCCCTCGTCCGAGAATCCCCGCTCGCTCCCGCCTCGCGTTCCCGACGGGGCCCCACTCTCCCGCGTACGCGGCACAGGCGCACGCCCGGCGACAAACCCGCGGCGTTTGGGCTTTCCGCGAGTCTTCCTGAAACCGATCTTCCAGCAAGCCGATGTTCGCTCCCGGAAAGGGGCGAGCGTCCCCGCCGCGTACGCCGTGACAACGGCGCCACGCAGATTCGGCCCGCACGCGTCGTTCGCGGTGGGTGTCATCGGAAGTGGCGGCCGGCGTGGTGCCGGCGTGTGGGCCACGCACTTTGGAAGGAGCATTCGAATGCGTACTCGTCGGAACAAGGCTTTCACGCTCGTGGAAATCCTGATCGTGGTCGTGATCCTCGGCATCCTCGCGGCGATCGTGGTCCCGCAGTTCACCAACGCGACCCAGGACGCCCAGGCCGGCAACATCAAGAGCCAGATCAAGAGCCTCCAGAACCAGATCGAGCTCTACGCCGCCCGCAACAACGGCGCCTACCCGGACCTCGCGACGACGGGCTGGACGCCCCTCATCACGGGCAGCTACATCAAGGCCGCCCCGCGCAACCCCGCGTGCCCCGGCACGTCGGCGCAGAAGGAAGCCGTCGGCGGCAGCGCCGCGGCGAACCAGGGCTGGGTTTGGGATGCGGCGACCCGCACCCTGTCGGCCTGCTACTTCGACGAGACGACCGAGGCCGTCACGACCACGCCCTGAGTTGGTCTTGAATCTCTCTGAACTCTCGCGACCGGCCTCCGACAGGAGGCCGGTTGTCTTCTTGGTGGATCGGTGCGATCGCGGCGATGCCGAGGGGCGTGGCCTGCCGTATGGGTTGATAGTGAACGGACGCTCCAGGGAGCTCGGGCCTGTTGGTCTCTGGGCGGCCCGCTTGGGCGAGGTGGCGGCGTCTCCATCCGGGGTTGTTTCCGAACCACGATCCACAACACGAACGATGAAGAGGGAGACACAGGCGGGACGCCTGTGCCACAAGAAGAGGGAGTGAGAGGCGAGGCCTGTGCCACGAGGTTCGGCAGGGTTCTGAAACGCTCTCGAACTCCAAACACTTCTCGGCCCAAACACCTCCCGCACCGGGTCGAAACCCGCACGCCGGGCGGCTATCCTTTCGCCCACTTTTTGAAGCCCCCGCGGGAGTTGCTTTGGCCGACGCACGACCCATCCCACGAGCCGCCTACGGGCTGGCGATGCTGCTGACGACACTCGTCGCGGTGGGTGTGGCGTGGGGAGTGGCGCGGGGGCTCGGGTCCAACGGCGTGACGGAGCGGACGCTCCTGCTGGCGTTCCTGGCGGGGTCGTTCGCCACGGCGGGGCCGGTCGTGCTCCGCGTCGGGAAGGACCACTGGGGCGTCCTGGTGCTGGTGTGCGGGATGCTCCGCGGGCTGGTGATCTTCGGCGTGTGCATGATGGCGCGCGAGACCGACCCGGAGATCCTGCGTCGTCCGCTGTTTCTCGGCGGGCTGTGCGGGGCGGTGCTGCTGATGGTGGTGGAGTCGATCCTGGCGATCCGGATTCTGTCGGGCCTGGAGAAGGGCGCGGGGCCGGGCGCGGTGAAGGTGGTCTCGGGCGGGGAAGGGGCATGATGAACCTGTTCACATTGGCGAGCGACCCTCTGGATCACGTGGTCAACCACAAGGCGATCGAGAACGCCGAGGGGTGGTGGCTGTGGTCGGGGAACCAGGGCGTGCTGGTGCTGACCGGGCTGGTGATGGTGGTCGTGGGGATGTGGGCGGCGGGGAAGATCAAGACGGGGCCCAAGGGCGAGGGGGCCGAGGCGTACGTGACCAAGAACCGCTTCGCGCACATGATCGAGGTGATCGCGACGTACCTGCGTGAGGAGGTGGCGCGTCCGCTGCTGCACGACCGGACGGAGAAGCTGATGCCGTTCCTGTGGACGGTGTTCTTCTTCATCCTGGTGAACAACATCCTGGGGCTGGTGCCGATCCGCGACTTGACGCACCTGGTGCAGGGGCTGCTGGGCGGTCACGCGGAGGGCGGCGAGCACGCGTCGCACCCGGCGGAGTGGATCGGGGGCACGGCGACACAGAACCTGTGGGTGACCGGGGCGCTGGCGGTGGTCGCGGCGCTGGTGTTCAACATCGCGGCGATCGTGCGTCTGGGCCCGGTGGGGTTCGTGAAGCACATGCTGGGCGGGCTCCCGCTGTACATGGCCCCGATCGCGCTGCTGCTGTTGATCATCGAGGCCGCGGGGCAGTTCCTGATCAAGCCGTTCGCGTTGGCGCTGCGTCTGTTCGCGAACATGACGGCGGGCCACGTGCTGATCGCGACGCTCCTGATCTTCGCCGGCGAGGCGATCGCGAAGTTCTCGCAGTCCCCGGGATCGAACCTCATGGTCATGCTGGTGAGCGTGCTGGGGGCGACGGCGCTGATGTTCCTGGAGCTCTTCGTCGCCTTCCTGCAGGCGTTTGTGTTCATGTTCCTGACGACGATCTTTATCTCCCTGATGGATCACCACGACGAGCATGGCCATGAGCACGAGCACGGCCACTCGCACGGCCACGAGCACGCCCACGCGTGAATGACGGGCCTTCTTCCGCCCCGGCGTGACGCCGGGACGGGCACCGGTTCTTGTGCACTAGGTTTGGAAAGGGTTTCGCGATGTCGAAGTTGATGAGCAAGGCGATGTTCCTGGCGGCGGGCGTGATGGCGGCGGCGCCGTCGGTGGCGATGGCCGCCGAGGGCGAGGCGTCGAGCGTGGGCAAGGGCCTGGCGGTGATCGGGGGCGGGCTGGCCCTGATCGGCGGCGGGCTGGGGATCGGGCTGGTGGGCAAGGGCGCGGTCGAGTCCATCGCGCGTCAGCCCGAGGCCTCGGGCAAGATCCAGATCAACATGATCCTCGCGGCGGCCCTCATCGAGGGTGCGACGCTGTTCGCGGTCTTCGCCGGGTTCGGCGCCAAGTGATTGTCCCCCGGCGTCGGGAACGATGCCGGGGAGTTTTTTTCAGTCTGGCCCGCCCCGCCGGGGCGGGGGCACGAGCGGTTGCGGGACGCGGGAGGATCGCGATGAAGCTGAGTTGGACCAGGTGGGTGGCGGCGGCGGGCGTGCTCGGGGCGCCGGCGGCGGCGTTCGGCGCGGGGGCGATCCCCACGCTCAAGGAAGGGCTCGCGAGCGCGGTGACGGCCCTGGTGGTCTTCGCCATCGTCTTTGCCATCCTCGCGCTCAAGGTCTGGCCCACGATCTCCAAGGCCCTCGACGAGCGGGCCACCAAGATCAAGGACGAGATCGAGGCCGCGGAGATGGCCCGGGCCCAGGCCAAGGACGCGCTCGAGCAATACCAGCAGTCGCTCTCCCAGGCCCGGGCCGAGGCCCAGAAGGAGATCGACAAGGCGCGGGCGCAGGCGCAGCAGATCGCCGCGGAGCTCAAGGCCAAGGCCGACGTCGAGCTGGGCGCAATGCGCGAGAAGGCGATGAAGGACATCGACGCGGCAAAGCGAGCGGCGGTGGCGGAGGTCTATACCCAGGCCGCCGAGCTCTCCACGTCGCTCGCGGGGAAGATTCTCAAGCGGAACATCTCCGCGTCGGACAACCAGGGGCTCATCGAGGAGTCCATCCGCCAGCTCCAGACCACGCGGGGCTGATCGCCCCCGGATTGAACGCCAGGTCGAACGCTCGGGGCCGCGTGCCCCGCGTTAGAAGCCAGTGAGGAACCGCGATGCCGATGTCCACCGCTCAGCCCGACGCCCTGGCGAACGTGTACGCCCGCAGCCTCTTCGAGCTGGCCGAGAACTCGGGCGGGCGTGAGAACATCGAGCGCTGCCTGGGCGAGCTCGAGGAGATCCTGGAGCTGACGCGGCGTGACGCGACGTTCGCGGAGTTTCTCTCCTCGCGCGTCCTGCCCGCGGCGAAACGCGCGGGCTCGATCGAGCGGATCTTCAAGGGCCGCGCGTCGGACCTGGTCGTGCGGTTCCTGATGGTGCTCAACGACAAGGACCGCCTCGCGAACCTCCCGGCGATCGTCGAGGCATTCGACGCGATCGTGCAGGCGAAGTTCGGCCGCGTGGAGGTGGACGTGTTCACCGCCGAGCCGCTGCACGCCGACCAGGTCGCGATGATCAAGGAGCGCCTGGGCCGCACTCTGAACAAGGACACGGTGGTCCACCCGTACACCGAGCCGGCAATGATCGGCGGGGTGAAGCTCCGCATCGGGGACCAGCTCATCGACGGGTCGATCGCCACGCGCCTCCGAGGGATCAAGGACCAGCTCGCGGGCCAGGGGCTCGCGGCGATGCGGGCGAGGATGGACCGGATGCTCGGGCAGTAGCCGCACCACGGGCGGCGGGAGGGGGACGCGATGGCCAAGAAGACGATCGCCTCGGTGGACGTGTCGGGCAAGCGCGTGTTCGTGCGCGTCGATTTCAATGTGCCCCTCGAGGGCGGGGCGATCACCGACGATCGCCGGATCGCCGCGGCGATCCCCACCATCAAGAGCGTCATCGAGCGCGGCGGGCGGGCGATCCTCGCGTCGCACCTGGGCCGCCCCGAGGGCCAGGGCTACGAGAGCGACTCGTCCCTCAAGCCCTGCGCCGAGCGTCTGAGCAAGCTGCTCGGGAAGCCCGTGCTCTTTCCCAGCACGGACTGCACCGACGACCAGGCCGCGGGCGCGATCCGCGCGATGAAGAACGGCGAGGTTGTCCTTCTCGAGAACCTCCGCTTCCACAAGGGCGAGAAGAAGGGCGACGGGGCGTTCGCGGCCAAGCTCGCGGCGTACGCCGACGTGTACTGCAACGACGCCTTCGGCACGTGCCACCGTCCCGACGCGTCGATGGTCGCGGTGCCCAAGGCGATGAGCGGGAAGCCCCGCGTCGTCGGGTTCCTCGTCGAGAAGGAAGTGAAGTACCTCGCCGAAGCGATCCGGAACCCCGCCAAGCCGCTGGTGGTGATCCTGGGCGGGGCAAAGGTGTCGGACAAGCTCCCCGCGATCGAGAACCTCCTTCCCAAGGCGCAGACGGTGATCGTGGGCGGGGCGATGGCGTACACGTTCCTCAAGGCGCTGGGCCGCCCCGTGGGCGCGTCGCGCGTTGAGACCGACCGTGTCGCCGACGCGAAGCGGATCCTCGATCAGGCGGCGAAGCTCAAGACCGAGCTGCTGCTCCCGCAGGACCACGTCTGCTCGACGCAGTTCGACGAGCGTGCGGGCGACATCGAGGTGTTCACGGACATCAAGGACGGCTTCATGGGGCTCGACATCGGGCCCAAGAGCCAGGCCGCCTTCACCCTCGCGATCCGCAAGGGCAAGACGATCGTGTGGAACGGGCCGATGGGCGTCTTCGAGTGGATGCCCTTCGCGGTGGGCACACGCCAGGTCGCCAAGGCCATCGCCGACGCGACCAAGGGCGGCGCCACGTCGATCGTGGGGGGCGGAGACTCCGCCGCCGCGGTCGAGAAGTTCCAGCTCGCCGAGCAGATGAGCCACGTCTCGACGGGCGGCGGAGCGTCGCTCGAGATGCTCGAGGGCAAGCCCTTCGAGTCCGTCGACCTGCTCGACAACGCCTAGCCCGTCGCGAGCACCCCGCCGTCCGCGTCGTGCTCCCCCACCGCTGTCAGGCAGCGTTCCCGGGCGAACCGCCGCGGGCTACGCTCTCGTTGTCGTGCTGATTTCCCTGGACGAACAGAGAGAGGATCGCTCATGAAGAAGCTCGCGTTGGTGGCGATGTCGGCGGCGATGTTCGCGGTGGTCGGGTGCGAGTCCACCCAGAAATCCGCGGCGCCGGGGATGCTCAACAGCAAGTGCCCGTTCAGCGGCGAGGCCGTGGACCAGAACGTCACGACCAGCTACGGCGGCGGGACCGTCGGCTTCTGCTGCGCCGGGTGCAAGGGCAAGTTCGAGTCCGCGAGCGACAAGGCCAAGGCCGACATGCTCGCCAAAGTGAAGAACTAACCCGTCCGAACTGCTCGACCCCGGGGCATGGGCGAAACGCCCGCGCCCCGAGCTTCTTACGTCTCGGCCCGGACATGACTCGGAGGCAGGACGCGGCATGCCCGCGCTGAAGGTCGCTATCGTGGGTTGCGGCACCGCCGGCCAGGCCAGCGCGGTGCTGCTCGCCCGCCTGGGAGCGACCGTCGAGATCTTCGACCGCGCCGACCGGCTCGATCCCGTCGGCGCCGGCCTGCTCCTCCAGCCCACCGGCATGGACGTACTCCGCGAGATTGGCGCCGCGGACGACGTGCTCCGGCTCGCCACTCCCGTCCGCAGGCTCCTGGGTTCCACCTCGGGCGGACGAACCGTCCTTGATCTCTCCTACGAGGACCGGCGCCCCGAGCTCTTCGGCGTGGGCGTGCTCCGGGGCACCCTCTTCGCCGCCCTGCAGCGCCACGTCCTCCGCGCGGGCGTGCCCGTCCACACCGCCACGCCCATCACCCGCGTCACCACCACGCCCACCAACCAGCGCCTTCTCCACGATCAACGCGGGCGGCGGCACGGGCCCTACGACCTCGTCGTGGTCGCCGACGGTGCGCGCTCCTCCCTGCGCGAGGGGCTGGGCCTCGTCAAGCGCTCGACACGCTACCCGTGGGGGGCGATGTGGTTCGTCGCCAAGGACCCCAGGAACACGGCGGGCGAGACGCTCCACCAGTGCTTCGAAGGGACGGGGAGGATGCTCGGCGTGCTCCCCTCGGGGAAGCCGCACGAGAAGTCGCGGCGTCGCGTCTCGATCTTCTGGAGCGAGCGCGTCGAGGTGGCCGAGGCGCTGCGCCGACGCGGGCTGGGCGCCTTCCGCGACGCGGTCCGACGCCTGACCAAGGCCGTCGACCCGTTCCTCGACCAGCTCGAGTCCATCGACGAGGTCATCATCGCGCCGTACTACGACGTGGTGTGCAAGAGCGTGTGCGCCGGCCCGGTCGTGCTCCTGGGCGATGCCGCCCACGCGACCAGCCCCCAGCTCGGCCAGGGCGCGAACCTCGCCCTCGCGGACGCCTCGACGCTCGCGCGCTGCCTGCGCGAGCGTGCCACGATCCGCACGGCATTGGAGGTCTACGAACGCGAGCGACGCTCGACCGTGCGGTTCTACCAGACCGCGTCGCGCTGGCTCACGCCCCTGTTCCAGTCGAACCACGAATGGCTCGCGCCCCTCCGCGACCGCCTCGTGCCCGCGGCGTGCCGCGTGGGATGGACCAGGCGGTACGCCCTCAGCGTGCTCTGCGGCGAACGAACCGGCCCGCTCCGCTCCATTCCCGGCCAGATCGCGCGGCCGCAGGCCAAACGAGCGATTTCGAGCGTCGCTTCTTAGACGACGCTTTTCCACAACTTTTCAACACACTGATGCCTGCGTCGCAGGCGATGCAAGTTCAGCATTTGCAATCGCTTATGTCGATCGCGATCGCGGGCGCTTGTCGGTTGTGAGACGCTTTCGAACGTGGCTCCAGGAGCGCGGATTGCGCCGCTTCGCCTATCCTCGCCCGGCGCGGGCCTTGGCGGGTCGGCGCGATTCCGTACGCGCCAGGGAGGGCCGCGATGACCGATGCCGCTGTGCTCGACGCGCCCAGGGACGAGGCGAAGACCATGACCAAGAAAACCCCGCCTCGCGCGACGGCCGAGCAGATGGCCGCCCGCCAGCGCGACATCTCCGTCTCGGAGTTCTTCGCCAAAAACCGCCATCTCCTGGGCTTTGACAACCCGCGCAAGGCCCTGCTCACCACCGTCAAGGAGGCGGTGGACAACTCCCTTGACGCGTGCGAAGAGGCCGGCCTCCTCCCCGAGGTGTGCGTCATCATCGAGGATCTCCAGCCCGACCGCCCGGCCAGCGCCAAGAGCTCCCGCTACCGCGTCACCGTCGTGGACAACGGCCCGGGCATCGTCCGCAAGCAGGTCGAGAACATCTTCGGCCGCCTGCTCTACGGCTCGAAGTTCC
>CAZTJZ010000005.1:36269-43557 GCA_964614075.1 uncultured Phycisphaeraceae bacterium | reverse complement strand
CGTTGGTGTGCAGCGTCGACAGCACCAGGTGCCCCGTGAGCGCCGCCTGCACCGCCACGCGGGCCGTCTCCGTGTCGCGGATCTCGCCCACCATGATGATGTCCGGATCCTGGCGCAGGATGCTCCGCAGGGCCCGCGCGAAGGTCATGCCCACGTGCTCGTTCACCTGGATCTGGTTCACCAGCTCCAGCTGATACTCCACCGGGTCCTCGACCGTCACGATGTTCACCTCGGGGCTGCGCAGCAGGTCCAGCGCCGAGTACAGCGTTGTGGTCTTTCCGCTCCCCGTGGGGCCCGTCACCAGGCACAGCCCGTGCGCGTGCTCCAGCGCCCGCCGGAACGCCGCCAACGCCTGGTCCCGGAACCCCAGGTCCTCGAGGCGCACCTTCAGGTTCGCCTTATCCAGGATGCGCACCACGATCTTCTCGCCCAGGAGCGTGGGGATGCTCGACACGCGCAGGTCGATCTCGCGCCCCTCCGCCACGATCCGCACGCGCCCCTCCTGGGGCAGGCGCTTCTCCGCGATGTCCATCTTCCCGATCACCTTCACGCGCGACACGATCGCCGCGTGCATCCCGGGGGGTGGACGCATCAGGTCCCGCAGCACCCCGTGGATGCGGTACCGCACCCGCGTGCCCTTCCCGCCGTGCGACGCGTCCGGCTCGATGTGGATGTCGCTCGCCCGGTCGTTCACCGCCCGCAAGAACGCCACGTTCACAAGGTTCACGATCGGGCTGCCCGCGACCTGGACGTCCAGGTCCGTCGCCGGTCCCTCGTCCACCATCTCCCGCTCGACCACCTCCACGTCCGACTCGGCCAGCGTCCGCAGGAACTCGTCCACGTCCACGTCGCCCGTCGAGTACTTCTTGATGTACTCCACGATCGACTGTTCCAGCGCCAGCACCGGGCGGATCTTCAGCCCCGTGAGCTGCTTCAACCGGTCGATCGTCGGGAGGTTCTGCGGCTCGGAGAGCGCCACCGTCAGCTCCCCGTGCACCTTGAACAAGGGCAGCGCCCGCAGACGCTCCGCCTCCTCGGGCCCGATCAGCTTGAGCAGGGGCGGATCGATCAGCCCGTGCCGCAGCACCACCCCCTTCACCCCCAGGACCTTCGCCAGCGAGCGCACCAGCGTCGCCCCGCTGATCACCCCCTGCTCCACCAGAACCTCGCCCAGGAGCTTCTTGGTCCTCTGCTGCTCCTTGAGCGCCCGCTCCAGCTGCTCCTTGGAGATGTCCCCCTGCTGCACCAGGATGTCCCCGATGCGCACGCGGCGTCCCGGGCTCCCCGCCCCGCCCGAACCGTGCTGCGCCGGATCCTGGTTCATGCCCGCCCCGTCTTTACAAGAAGCTCCGCACCGCCGTGTTCACGTCCTCGTAGTACTCGAACCGCTCCAGCAGGTCCGTCAGGTCCAGCACCTCGCGCACCGTGTCGCTCACCCCGCACAGACGCAGCGCCCGCCCGCTCTCGGAAAGCTGCTGGCTCGCCTCGACGAGCACCTCCAGCCCACGACTGTCCACGTACCCCACCGCCCCGGCGTCAACCACCAGCCGCCCCAGGGAACGCGTCATCGCGTCAGTGAGCGCCCCCTTGAACTCCTCGGCGTCGCCCAGCGCCAACGCCCCGATGGGCCGCAGCACCGTGACCGCCCCCTGTCTCTGCTCGATGATCTCCACGCCCACCTCCCGTTACGCCGCCCGCGCCTGGCCCGCCACGCCCGCGGGCGTCAGCGGGAGCGTGATCGTGAACGTGCTCCCCTTGTCCACCTCGCTCGTCACCCGGATCTCCCCCCCGTGCAGACGCACCACCTC
This sequence comes from uncultured Phycisphaeraceae bacterium, assembly GCA_964614075.1. Classification (GTDB taxonomy): domain Bacteria; phylum Planctomycetota; class Phycisphaerae; order Phycisphaerales; family UBA1924. Next base: position 41,749 of record CAZTJZ010000005.1, on the reverse strand, counting down.
GCGCGCCAGCGCCAGCCCCAGACCCGAGCCCGTGATCCCCGTGATCCGCCGGTCCTTGGCCCGGTAGAACCGCTCGAAGATCAGCTCCTGCTCCTCCGGGCGGATCCCGATCCCGTTGTCCGTCACCGCGATCACCAGGCTCGGACCCTCCTCGCTCACCTTCATCGACACCCGCCCGCCCTGCGGCGTGTACTTGATCGCGTTCCCCAGCACGTTGTGCACCGCCAGCCCCAGCCGATCCCGATCGCCCTGCAGCACCGGCAGCTTGGGCGGGAGATCGAACTCGAGCGCGATCTCCTTGTCCTCCGCCTGCGCGCGATAGTCCGTCCGCAGCTCCTCGAGCAGCGAATCCAGCCTGACGTCGCCCTTGCGGATCTTGAGCGAGCCCGCCTCGATCTCCGCCACGCTGAGCATGTCCCCCACGATCCGCTCGAGCCGCCGAGCCTCCTGCCCGATCACGTTGATGCACTTGGCCCGCACCGCCGGGTCCTTCTCTCCCTCCTCCACCATCGTCTCCACGAACAGACGGATGCTCGTCAGGGGCGTGCGGAGCTCGTGCGTCGCCTGGGCGACGAACGCGTTCCGCGCCTCGTCGGCCACACGCTGCTGCGTCACGTCCTCGATCAGGATCAGCGCCGCCCCGCTCCCCTCGCTCCGCAGGGGGCGCACGCCGTAGCGGAACACGCTCGTCGCGCCCTTGCCCTGCAGCGGGTCCTCCGCCTTGACCTCGAACGACACCTTCTGCTTGCTCTTGCCCCCGCTCGCCGCCTGCAGCGCCGAGAGAATGTTGAGGTCCGTCACGCGCTTGCGCACGTCGGTCCCCACCAGCTCCTCGCGCCGCCCGCGGAGGAACACCGCCGCCGCCCCGTTGCAGTACTTGATCGTGAGCGCGTCGTCCACCACCACCAGCCCCTGCCACATCGCGTCGCACGCGAAGGACAGGTCGCCCTCCGCCGGCGACGAGCCCGAGCCGCGCTGCCCCAGCCCGCGCACCAGCGCCTCGTCGCGCATCGCGTCGTACTCGCCCAGCAGCTTGTTCCACGCCAGCGCCTCGTCGCCAAAGCCCGGCGCCAGCCGCATCGACGCCGTCGACGACCCGGACCGCGCGTGCGAACGCAGCGCCTGCTGGATCGCCCCCAGCCCGCGGAACCGCGACAGCAGCACCCGCGCCGACGCCAGCCACGCCAGGAGCCCGGCCCCCGCCGGGATCCCCACCGCCGCCCACAGCCGGTCCGAAGACGCAAAGAACGGCGTGTGCACCACGCCCGTCACCTCCACGCTCGCCCCGCCCTTCCCGTGCACGTTGAGCGGACGCGTGCACACCATCTTCTGATCCGCCCCAGAGCCCTCCACCTGCTCCGTCGTCGCCCCGCCCGCGCCGGTGCCCGCCCAACGCTCCGGAAGCTCCTCCACCACCGACGAGCCGGCCATGCTGTCCGCGAGCAGCGTCCCGTCCGAGAGCATCACCCGGCAGCGCTCCACACCCTCCATCGACCCCGCCTCGCGCACAAACCGGCGCATCGCGTCGAGATCCTCCGCGCGCAGCGTGTCCTCCACCACCTTCGCCGCGTGACGCGCCGCCGCACGAACCTGGTTCACCTTCGCCGCCCGGCGCGATTCCTGGCCGGCACGCAGCGTCCCGAACGTGGCGCCCACCAGAACCACCGCGATCGCCCCGGCGAGCAGCAGCCCCGCCAGCAGCGACGTGCCGTCCCCGCGCGCCACCACCCGCGCCGTCGGCGCTCCCTCCGCTGTCGTGCCGTTCTTGGTCAAGGCAGCTTCCTTGCCGCTCGGACGCGATCGGGGCGCGGCATTCCCCGATGGGCTATCGGCACACCGCGACGGGGCGTTCACCCGTCCCGGCGTCCCCGCCGATTCCCGCCCGTCTTTTCCGGAACTTCCCGCGTCTGGACCCGGTTATCCGGGATCAACCGCTCGACGCGGGGCCGAGCTGACCCGGACTTGGTTATCTGAGATCGACCGCCCGCAGATCGAGCTTGGGCCGCGGCAGCTTGAGGTCCATCCCCTTCACCTCCGCCGACAGCACCGACGAAATTACCGCGTTGCGGTACCACTTCTTGTTCGCCGGCACCACCCGCCACGGCGCCCACGCCGTCGAGCACCGCTCCAGCAGATCCTCGTACGCCTCCATGTACTTGTCCCAGAGCTTGCGCTCTTCCACGTCCTGGGCCGAGAACTTCCAGTTCCGCTTGGGATCCTCCAGCCTTCGTTTCAGCCGCGCGAGCTGCTCGTCCTTGCTGATGTGCAGGAAAAACTTCACGATCTTCACCCCGTTGTCGCTCAGGAGCTTCTCGAACGCGTTGATCTGCTCGTAGCGCTCCTTCCACACGTCCTTGGGCGCCAGCCCACGCACACGCTCGATCAGAACCGACTCGTAGTGCGAGCGGTTGAAGATCCCGAACTCCCCCCGCCCCGGCACCGCCTTGTGGATCCGCCACAGATAATCGTGGTCCAGTTCCTCGGCCGACGGCGCCTTGAAACTCGTCACGCGGATCCCCTGCGGGTTCACCCCCTCGAACACGTCCCGGATCGCGCCGTCCTTGCCCCCCGTGTCCATCGCCTGCAGCACCACCAGCACCGCCCGCTGGTTCTCGGCCCAGAGCAGGTACTGCAGCTCGTCCAGCCGACGCCGACTCTCGCGCAGGATCTCCTCCCCCTCCGCCTTGTCGATCCCGGCGCTGGAGTCCGCGTCCCGCTTCGCGAGATTCACCTTGGACCCGGGTTCCACCAGAAACGCGCCAAGATCCAGCATGCGATCACTCCACTTGACCGACTGACTTCACCCACACCTGACCCACAGACCCGCCACGCCCGATCACTATACTGCCCGCTTCCCCACGCATGACCACACCCCCGCCACGCCGCGCTCCTCGACTCATCCTCCAGGCCCTGGGCTTCCTCGCCGGGCTGGCCCTTCTCTTCTGGTGCGCCTCCATCGCGTTCAGCGAGGAGAACCGCGAGAACCTCCAGAAACTCCGCAACGCAACCCCGCCCCAGATCGCCCTCCTCCTGGTCCTCTCCCTCGCCTCCCAGTTCCTCAACGGCGTCATCTTCCTCGTCACCCTCCGCCCCGTCCGCAGGCTCGCGCTCCGCGACACCGTCGCCGTCAACGCGATCGCCGCCTTCCTTGCCTATCTCCCCTTCAAGCTCAGCATCCTGCTCCGCATCGCGATCCACAACCGACGCCAGGGCGTGCCCCTATTCATGATCGGGTCCTGGTTCGCCGCGGTCGCCTTCACCCTCCTCGCGACCCTGGGCGGGCTTGCCGCCACCACGCTCCTCTCCCCGAGCAAGGACATCTCCTCCCCGCGGTGGTACATCCCGGCGATCCTCGCGCTGGCGACCATCTGGGCCCTCACCGTCGGGCTCTCCCGCCTCTTCGCGGGTGAGCCCGGGCTCTCCCGCATCCGCGGGTTCTTCGCCCGCCCCGCGTTCCTCGCGCGACTCCTCGCCTCCGACCGCTTCGCGCACCTCCACGCCGGAACGTCGATGCTCAGCCACCCGCGGCTCGTCGCGCTCAACATGGCCCTCCGCGTGCTCGACATCGCCCTCCAGGCCGCACGCGTCCCCGTCGCCGCCGCCGTCCTCGGGCTCGACCTCCCCTACTCCGACGCCTTCCTCATCGCGTCCACGGCGTTCCTCGTCGGGATCATCAGCCCCGCCGGACCCGTCGGCACGCGCGAGGCCGCCGTCGTCGGGGTCTGCAAGCTCCTCCACCTCCCCAACGCCGACGCCTTCGCCATCGTCGCCCTGCTCGTCTCCGCCACCGAGGCCCTCGCCTACCTCGTCGGCGCCTCCCTCGCCCTCCTCCACCTCAACCCCGCCAGGCTCTTCAAGCCCACGCCCCAATAGCCCTTCTTTGGCCCTTTGGCCCTTTCGCTCTTTCGCCCTTTGGCCTACCCCCCCACCAGCGCCCGCACCCGCTCCTCCACTTCCTCCACGCGCCCCACCATCGTCACGTGCCCCACCTTCCGCCCGGGGCGCGGCTCCTTGCCGTACACGTGTACGTGAACCCCCGCCCCCGCGCCGCGGATCGCCAGCAGCTCGCTTAGCCTCGGCACGCTCCCGATCAGGTTCAGCATCACGCTCCGCCCCCGCGCCGCGCACGAGCCCAGCGGCAGCCCCAATCCCGCCCGAAGGTGATTCTCGAACTGGCTCGTCTCCGCGCCCTCGATCGTCCAGTGCCCGCTGTTGTGCACCCGCGGCGCCATCTCGTTCACGATCAGCCGCGATGCTTCACCCCGCCCCACCACGAAGAACTCCACCGCGAGCACCCCCACGTACCCCAGCTCCGTGAGGATCGCCCCCGCCGCCCGCTCCGCCTGATGCTGCAGCAGCTCGCCCCCATCCACGGGAGACTCCGAACGCCTCAGAATCCCGCCCTCGTGGCGGTTCTCCACGATCGGGTAGAACTTCGTCTCGCCCGTCCGCGACCGCACGCCCAGGATCGACACCTCACGCTCGAACTCCACCAGAGACTCGACGATCAGCGGCGACCCGCGCAGCTCCGCCCACGCCACCTCCACCTCGCGCCCGTGACGCAGCACACGCTGCCCCTTCCCGTCGTACCCGAACCGCCTCGTCTTCGCCATCACCGGCACGCCCACGCCCCGCACCGCCTCCTCGAACTCCTCGCGCGTCGACGCGGGCTGGAACGCCTGCACCTCAGCCCCCACCCGCCGGAACAGCGTCTTCTCCCACACCCGGTCCTGCCCCGTCTCCAGCGCCGCCGACCCCGGGAACACGGGCACGCGCTCCTCGAGCCACTTCACCGCGCTCGCCGGCACGTTCTCGAACTCGATCGTCACCGCGTCCAGCCCGCGCGCGAACCGCTCCAGCGCCGCCAGATCGCCGTACTCCCCGACCTGCAGCTCCCCCACCCGCCCCGCGGGCGCCTCGGGCGATGGATCCAGAAATCGAAACGAAAACCCCAGCGGATACCCGGCCAGCGCCAGCATCCGCCCCAACTGCCCGCCGCCCAACACCCCGATCCGCATCGGACCCCCTACCCCTCCTCGTGGCCCAGGCGTCCCGCCTGTGTCCTCCCTATCTCTTCCGCTCCGTGATCGAACTTCGCCCCTTCGCTGTGCTGATCCTTCTCCCCTTCATCACCCCCGCCGTCTGCTTCTTCCGCCAGCGCCGCAGCCGCTCGCGGACCTGCGGCCGCGACACCCCCAGGATCCCCGCCGCCAGAAGCCCCGCGTTGATCGCCCCGCTCTTCCCGATCGCCAGCGTCCCCACCGGCACGCCCCCGGGCATCTGCGCGATCGACAGCAGCGAGTCCAACCCCTTCAGCGCCCGGCTCTCCACCGGCACGCCCAGCACCGGCAGCACCGTCTTGCTCGCCGCCATCCCGGGAAGGTGCGGCGCGCCCCCCCCCCCCCCGCGGGGCGCCCCCCCCCCCCCCCCCCCCCCCCGGGGCCCCCGGGAAAACAGCCCCGCCGGCGGGGGGGGGGGGG